>NZ_CP159534.1:6640340-6942173 GCF_040529335.1 Streptomyces sp. HUAS MG91
CGCCTGGAAGCGCTTGAGGACC
This sequence comes from Streptomyces sp. HUAS MG91, assembly GCF_040529335.1. Classification (GTDB taxonomy): domain Bacteria; phylum Actinomycetota; class Actinomycetes; order Streptomycetales; family Streptomycetaceae; genus Streptomyces; species Streptomyces tabacisoli. Next base: position 6,640,363 of record NZ_CP159534.1, read on the forward strand.
CGCTCGACGTAGTCGGGCAGCTCGGCCGACGTGACCTTCAGGCCGCGCACCTTGCGGCCGAACCCGGCCTCCAGGCCGAGCGCGCCGCCGAGGTGCACCTGGAAGCCCTCGACCTGCTCGCCGTTCTCGTCGAGCATCAGCTGGCCCTTGAGACCGATGTCCGCGACCTGGATACGGGCGCAGGCGTTCGGGCAGCCGTTGAGGTTGATGGTGATCGGCTCGTCGAAGTCCGGGATGCGGCGCTCCAGTTCGTCGATGAGGGAGGCGCCGCGCGCCTTCGTCTCGACGATCGCGAGCTTGCAGAACTCGATGCCGGTGCAGGCCATGGTGCCGCGCCGGAACGGCGAGGCGTCGACCCTCAGGTCCAGCGCCTCCAGGCCCGCCACCAGGGACGGGACCTGCGCCTCCGCGACGTCGAGCACGATCATCTTCTGCTCGGCGGTGGTGCGCAGCCGCCCGGAGCCGTGGGCGGCCGCGACCTCGGCGATCTTCGTGAGGGTCGTGCCGTCCACCCGGCCGACGCGGGGCGCGAAGCCGACGTAGAAGCGCCCGTCCTTCTGGCGGTGCACCCCGAGGTGGTCGCGCCAGGTGCCGGCGGGCTGCTCGGGCGCGGGCCCGTCGACCAGCTTCCGCTTCAGGTACTCGTCCTCCAGGATCTGCCGGAACTTCTCGGCGCCCCAGTCGGCGAGCAGGAACTTCAGGCGGGCGCGGGTGCGCAGGCGCCGGTAGCCGTAGTCACGGAAGATGCCGATGACACCGCCGTACACGTCCGGGACCTCGTCGAGCGGCACCCACGCGCCGAGCCGCTGGCCCAGCTTGGGGTTGGTGGACAGGCCGCCGCCCACCCAGAGGTCGAAACCGGGGCCGTGCTCGGGGTGCTCGACCCCGACGAACGCGATGTCGTTGATCTCGTGCGCCACGTCCAGCTGCGGGGAGCCGGAGATCGCGGACTTGAACTTGCGCGGCAGGTTGGAGAAGTCCGGGTTGCCGATGAAGCGCCGCTGGATCTCCTCGATGGCGGGCGTGCCGTCGATGATCTCGTCCTCGGCGATCCCGGCGACCGGCGAGCCGAGGATGACGCGGGGCGTGTCGCCGCAGGCCTCGGTCGTCGACAGGCCCACGGCCTCCAGACGGTTCCAGATCTCCGGCACGTCCTCGATCCGGATCCAGTGGTACTGGATGTTCTGCCGGTCGGTGATGTCGGCGGTGCCGCGCGCGAACTCCTGCGAGATCTCGCCGACGACCCGCAGCTGCTCGGTGGTCAGCCGCCCGCCGTCGATCCGCACGCGCAGCATGAAGTACTCGTCGTCCAGCTCCTCCGGCTCGAGGACCGCGGTCTTGCCACCGTCGATCCCGGGCCTGCGCTGGGTGTACAGACCCCACCAGCGCATGCGTCCGCGCAGGTCGTTGGGGTCGATGGAGTCGAATCCGCGCTTGCTGTAAATCGTCTCAATGCGTGTCCGCACATTGAGACCGTCGTCGTCCTTCTTGAACTGCTCATTGCCGTTGAGCGGCGTGAAATGGCCCGCGGCCCACTGGCCCTCGCCGCGGTGACGGCTCACCTTGCGGCGGGGCGCGGCCGTGGTGGGCTTTTCAGGGGTGGCAGCCATGGATAACGTCCTTCAGGCAGGGCTTTGGGCGGCTCTGACCCGCACACTTCGCGCAAGGGCGCGGCGGTGCGCAGGGAGATCGGGTGAAGCGGAAGTCGGCGGTGCTGGTTCTCTCAGCGCGCCGGACAGATGGCGCTGGACATGCGGCCGAAGTCGACGTGCCGCCGACTCACCAAGGCGATTCCAGCTGTAGACATGACGGAAGCGTGTCACGGGACTTTGGGCCCGGTCCACCATCGTCCGCCATGTGGACGTATGTGTCCCACATGGCGGACATCTGTGGTCCTGGTCACGTCAAGGGTGGCTCCGGGTGCCCGGATTGGCGCGAAAAGGGGTGGTCGGCGCCCCGGATCAGGCCCCGGGCCACGGTCCCGGAGCGGCCACGTCCGGTTCCTCCGCGACCTCGGTCCTGAACAGCCGGAACCCGCGCCGCTGATAGTTGGCCATGGCATGTTCCCCGTCCAGGCTGCACGTGTGCAGCCACACCCGCTTCGTCGGGGTCCGCTCGGGCCACCGCTCGGCGAGGTCCCAGGCCCGCGCGATCCCGTACGACAGCAGGTGCCCGCCGATCCGCCGCCCCCGGAAGGCCGGGATCAGCCCGAAGTACACGATCTCCACGGCCCCGTCGTCCTGCGCCTGGAGCTCCACGTACCCGGCGGGCGTTCCCCTCTCGTACGCGACCCAGGTCTCGGTGCCCGGCCGGCCGAGCTGCTCCTGCCACTGGGCGTAGCTCCAGCCCAGCCGGTCGATCCACCGGATGTCGCCGCCCACGGACGCGTACAGGAAACGGCTGAACTCGGGGGAGGGCACCCCGGCGCGCACGACGCGCACGTCGTCGCCCTCGGGCGGCGTCGCGGGCCGCAGATCGGACGGGGAGGTCTGCTCGAGTGACCAGGTGGTGACGGTCACGGTGGCGGTGTCGCTGCTGCTCATGCGGCCATCGGATCACGCCGGGCGGCGTCCGGCCAAGGCCTCTCCTGCTCACCCCGGGGGCGCTAGCGTGGGCGCCCATGATCGTATGGCTGAACGGAACCCACGGCGCCGGCAAGACCACGACCAGCAGACTCGTGCAGCAACTCGTCCCGGACTCGCGTGTGTTCGACGCGGAGAAGGTCGGCGAGACCCTCATGGACATCACCCCGGTGCTGTCCCCGACGGACAACTTCCAGCACTGGCCGCCGTGGCGCCCCCTCGTGGTCGAGACCGCCCGTCACGTGCTCGACTACACCGGCGGCACGCTCGTGATGCCGATGACGGTCATCGTCGAGGAGTACTGGCGCGAAATCAGCGCGGGCCTCGCGCGACACGGCATCCCCGTCCACCACTTCGTGCTCCACGCCGACACCGAGACGCTGCGCGGCCGCATCGAGGGGGACACCGACATGGGCCCCGCCCCCTCCAAGTTCCGCCTCAAGTACCTCGAACCGTACGCCGAGGCCGCCCGCACCTGGCTGCACGAGGAGGCCGAGGTCGTCGACACCACCCACCTCACGCCCGAGCAGGCCGCCCGGCGGATCGCCCGGGACGTCGCCGCCGTCAGGGCCCGGGAGTCCGCGCCCTGACGACCGCCGGCGCCGTCGAGTGCGGCAGCAGGTCCAGCGGGTCGCGGGGCAGCACCGCCCGGACCTCCGCGTCCTCCTGGAAGCGGTACGGGCGATGGGCCAGCAGGTCGCCCAGATAACGCCGGATCCGCGACATCTCCGCGCGCACCGTCACCGTCCGCCCCGGGTCGCCGAACAGATCGTCGGCCAGCCCCGCCGCGCTGCGCCCGCCCGGCTGCCGGGCCAGCAGGAACAGCAACTCGGCATGGCGCGGGCTCAGTTCGTGCACCCAGGAGGCCGCGCCGCCCGTCACGTGCAACGACGGGCGGCGCGGACGGCTCAGGTCCAGGACGATCCGGGTCGCGGTCAGCGGCTGCGGGGCGCCGTCCGCGAGCACCAGCAGCCAGCCGCCCGCCAGCGCCGTCACCTGGCAGGACCCGAGCGACGGTATCCAGCAGCGCCCCTCCGCCGTGTGCCTGGGCAGCGCCACCCGCTCCGGCAGCGGCATCCCGGTCACCGCGGCCGGCCAGCCGTACGGATCGACGGCGAGCGCCCGGCCCGGCATCCGGGCGAGGAGCGGCGCCGCCACCGACCGCAGCCGCTCCAGGCCCGCGACGTGCCGCTCGCGCAGCCGGGCCTCGGCGAGCCGGGCCACCGAGGTCACCCAGGACAGCGTCGCCGGATGCATCGTCTCCAGCGGCCCGCTCACGTCCACGACACCGAGCACCCGCCCGTCCCGCGGATCCTTGATCGGCGCCCCGGTGCACGTCCACCCGTGATGCGACTCCACGAAGTGCTCGGCCGAGAACACCTGGACGGGGCGGCGGGTCACCAGCGGCGTGCCCACCCCGTTCGTGCCGACGACGTGCTCCGCCCAGAGCGCGCCCACCTCGAATCCCAGCCGGTCGCCCTTGCGCAGCACCGCCGGATGCCCCTCGCGCCACAGGATCCGGCCGTCCGCGTCACTGATCACCATGATGTGCTGCGTGGCCTCGGCCACCTCCACCAGCGCCTCCCGCAGCAGGGGCAGCACCGGCCCCAGCGGTGACGACTGCCGCCGCTCCTCGACCTCGTCGAGACTCAACAGCCCGCGGCGCACGTCGCGGTCCGGATCGACGCCGTCGCGCAGCATCCGCCGCCAGGACTCGCCGATCACCGGCCGGGGCCGCACCAGGGGCCGCTGCCCGGAGAGCGTGGCGTCGCGGACGCCCTTGAGCAGGCGCGCCGCGAGCGTCACGTCCATCGCCGACAAGCGCGCCAGATCGATCGTGGAGTCGTTGTTCATGCCGGAAACCTCGGTCTGCAAGCGGGCTGCGGACGGTCCTCGGGACAGCCACGCCCTCGTGCTCCCCTGACCACCGCAAGGGTCGGACTTCCGAAGGAACGTTGCAACCCCCTGCAACCCTGGCGAACAGCCGTGCGGCGTTTGAAACTGGGACCAACGCCGCTCCGGCGGCGCTCAAGCTCCTGCACGGGGCCTCTGAAGGCGGGGATGGTGCCGTGTCGGCGCGGCACCATCCCCGTATCTCGCTGTATCTCGCTGTATCTCGCTGTATCTTCCGGTGTGTCCCGGTATCTCGCGGTCTCCTCCCGCCGCTTCGGATCAGACCGGCCGGGCCCGCTCCACGAGCGCCCCCAGATCGAGCGTGTGCGGCAGCGTGCCGAACGCCGCTCCGCCGTCCCCGCCCAGCCGCGTCGCACAGAACAGATCGGCGACCTCCGCGGGCGCGAACCGGACGAGGAGCGAGCCCTGGAGCACCAGCGCGATCCGCTCCGTCAGCCGGCGGGCCCGCGCCTCGATGCCGTCCAGGTCGCCGAGTTCGGTCAGCAGGCCCTTCACCGCGGCGTCGAGCCGGTGGTCCGCGCCGCGCGCCCGGCCGATCTCCACCAGGAACGCGTGGAACGCCCGCGGCTCCCGCCGCAGCACCCGCAGCACGTCCAGCGCCTGCACGTTCCCCGCGCCCTCCCAGATCGAGTTCACCGGCGACTCGCGCAGCAGCCGCGGCATCCCCGACTCCTCCACATAGCCGTTGCCGCCCAGGCATTCGAGGGCCTCGGCCACCAGCGGGGTGCAGCGCTTGGTGACCCAGTACTTGGCGGCGGGCACCGCGATCCGCAGGAAGTCGCGCTCCGCCGGGTCCTCGGCGTCGTACGCCGCCGCGAGCCGCAGCGCCAGCGTCGTCGCCGCCTCCGACTCCAGGGCCAGATCGGCCAGCACGTTCTCCATCAGCGGCTTGTCGAGCAGCAGACCGCCGAACACCTCCCGGTGCGCGCAGTGGTGGACCGCCTGCGCGACCGCCTGCCGCATCAGGGCCGCCGAGCCAAGCACACAGTCGAGCCGGGTCGCGGCGACCATGTCGATGACGGTGCGCACCCCGCGCCCCTCGTCACCGACCCGGCGCGCCCACGTCCCGTCGAACTCGACCTCGGCCGACGCGTTGGAACGGTTGCCCAGCTTGTCCTTGAGCCGCTGGATCGCGAACACGTTCCGTCCGCCGTCCTCCAGGACGCGCGGCACCAGGAAGCACGTCAGCCCCTCGGCGGCCTGCGCGAGGACCAGGAAGCCGTCCGACATGGGCGCGCTGCAGAACCACTTGTGGCCGGTCAGCTCGTAGCTGCCGTCCTCCTGGACGAGGGCCCGCGTGGTGTTCGCCCGTACGTCGCTGCCGCCCTGCTTCTCCGTCATCCCCATGCCGACGAGCGCTCCCGCCTTGTGCGCGGCGGGGCGCAGTCCGGCGTCGTACACGGTGGAGGTGAGCAGCGGCTCCCACAGCGCGGCGAGGTCCGGCTGCGCGCGCAGCGCGGGCACCGCCGCGTGCGTCATCGACAGCGGGCACAGATGCCCGGCCTCGACCTGGGACCAGACCAGGAACGCCGCGGCGCGCCGCAGATGGCCCCCGGGCCGGGTCCAGGCCGAGGTGAGACCGGCGGAGACCCCCTTGCCCAGCAGCCGGTGCCAGGACGGATGGAACTCCACCTCGTCGATCCGGTGGCCGTAGCGGTCATGGGTGCGCAGGTGCGGCGGATTCTCGTTCGCGAGCCGGCCCCACTCCTGGGCCTGCGCCGAACCCGCGGTACGGCCGAGCAGCGAGAGCTCCGCGCGCGCCTCGTCCAGGAGTCCGGGCGCCAGATGCCGGGCCACTCCCTCGGTGAGCGGCCGGTCGGTGGTGAAGACGTCGTGCCCCGTCAGGGGCGGGGGCTGGTTCCCCACGGTGTGCGTGCTGCCTGCCATGTCCTGGAACCTACCCGGGCGTACCCGGACGCTTCACCACCACACTCAGCCGATGTGCGCCATCGCCGGCTCCGCCTCCGGTTCCGCGGGATGCCGGCCGTTGTCGGCGGGCGGCCAGCCGTCCCGGTAGACCGTGTCGAGGTAGCGCTCACCGAGGTCCGGCGCGATCGCCACCGCGGTGAGGCCGCGCCGACCGTGCCGGGCCAGCCACTGGTCGGCCCCGCTGATCACCGTTCCGGTCGACCCGCCGAACAGGAAGCCGTGGCTCGCGAGCCGGCGGCACACCCGCACCGCGTCGCTCTCCTCGACGTGGACGACGTCGTCGATGTACGACGTGTCGAGCAGCGGCGGCCGTACGCCCGCCCCGAGCCCGGGAATGAGCCGCACACCGGGCGGGCCGCCGAAGGTGACCGAGCCGACGCTGTCGACGGCGACGATGCGCACCCTGCGCCGCCACTGCCAGAACCAGCGGGCGCAGCCCATCAGCGTCCCCGTCGTGCCCGCCCCGACGAACAGGACGTCAAGACGCGGGAACCGGTCGGCGATGGCCGGGGCCGTGGTGCGGAAGTGCGCCCGCCAGTTGCCGTGGTTGCTGTGCTGGTCGAGCCAGACGTAGCGGTCGTCCGCCGCGCACAGGGCCCGCACGTACGCCTTGCGGGCGCCCAGCAGACCGCCGTGCGCGCTCGGTTCGCGCACCACGTGGACCTCGGCGCCGAGCGCCCGCATGAGCCGGATCGTGGGCTGGTTGCAGCGCACGTCCGTCACACACAGGAACCGGTGGCCGCGGTGCGCCGCGATGACGCTGAGCGCCACGCCCAGGTTCCCGGACGAGGACTCGATCAGGATCGAGCCCGGCCGCAGGAGCCCCTCACGCTCCGCGGCGTTCACCATCTCGGTGGCGGCCTTCATCTTGATGGAACCGGCGAAGTTGAACCCTTCGCACTTCAGGAAGAGCGGCAGATCGAGCGTCGACCGCAGGTCGACGTAGAGCCCCTCCTCGTTGAACTGTGCGGGATCGTCAATGACAGGCATGATGTCCCCCCGCCCCCCTCTCCTCGAATCCCCCGTTGCGCATGTCCCCCTGCCTTTCCTGTCGTGCTGTGCTGCCGCCGTGCGGTCAGCCGTGGCGGCGCAGCTCGTGGAAGAACCCGTCGACCACGTGCAGTCGCCCCCTCCGGGCCACCTCGTCGTGGACGAACCTGCCGACGGCGAGATCGAGCACCCCGAGCCCGAACGGTGAGAACACCACGGTCCGGTCGTCGGGCACCCGGGACCGTCCGGTGAGCACGTCGGCGAGTGTGCCGTCGATGAACTCCCTTCCTCCGGAGAGCTGTTCGGCCAGGTGCGGTGAGGTGTCCGCCTTGAGACAGTGCTCGACGTCGTCGACGTAGTTGGCGGACGCCAGCAGGATCTCCGGCGCGAGATCGCGCAGTGATACGTGCAGCACCAGCGGATGATGGGCGAACCAGGCCGGATCGTGCAGATGCGGCCGGGCCGCGACCGTCGCGCAGACGATCAGGTCGCTGCCCCGGACGAGGGACGCGGCCGTGTCGTGCACCGTGACCGTCCCCTTCGCGCCCGTGCGCAGGAGATAGTCACGGAACCCGTCCGCGCTGTCCGGCGCCGTGTCGAACACCCCGGTCTCCTCGAACTCCCAGCCGGTGGCGACGAGATGGGAGTGGATGTACCGGGCGATGAGCCCCGTCCCGATGAACCCGGCCCGCACCGGGCGGGCCCGGTCCCGGCTGAGCCGGTCGGCCGCCAGGGCCGCGGAGGCGGCCGTCCGGGCGGCGCTGATCACCGAACTCTCCAGACAGGCGTACGGATAGCCGGTGTCCGGGTCGTTCAGGATCAGCACGGCGGAGGCTCTGGGCAGCCCCGACGCGGTGTTCTCCGGAAAACTGGAGATCCACTTCAGGCCGTCCACGCGCAGCGGGCCGCCGAGCGAGGCGGGCAGCGCGATGATCCGGTCCTTCGGCCGGTCGGGGAAGCGCAGGAAGTACGACGGCGGGTTCACCGTGCCGCCCGTGTCGTGCAGCAGGTACACCGCCTCGATCAGCTTCCCGAGCTCCGGTTCCCGTCCCGCCAGAGCCTGTTGGACCTGCTCGCCGGTGACCACGGCGAAGGTGGGCGTCGTCATGCGCTCACCCCGGCCGTCGGCGCGCAGTCCGCGAGGCGGACCGGATCGGCGAGCGCGGCGAGCATCTCACGCGGCCCCTCGAACGGCTCGCGGCTGTGCGCGGTGCGGATGTTGTCGACGAGCAGCACATCGCAGGCCTGCCAGCCGACCCTGACGGTGTGCGCCTCGTACACCTCGTTCAGGACGCGCACCACGTCCTCGCCGACCGGATCGCCGTTGCCGTAGAGGGTGTTGAAGGGCAGCCCCTCGGCCCCGTACTCCTCCACGAGGTAGTCGCGGACCTCCGGATCCATCGTCCACTCGCTGAGGAACGCGATCTGGTTGAACCAGACGCGGCGGCCGTCCACCGGATGGCGCAGCACCGCGCCGCGGTGCTGCCGGGTGCGCAGCGAACCGTCGCTCTGCCACGCGAAGTCGATGGCGTGCGACCGGCAGTACGCGGAGACGGCGTCCCGGTCGTCGGTGCCGAAGGCCTCCGCGAGCGACGCCCCGATCTCGTCGTGGTACGTCCGCGTGAGCACCCAGCCCTCCTGCTCGAACCGCTTGGTCAGGTCGGCGGGGAGCGCGTCCAGGACGGCGGCCGCGTCGGCGAGACCGGTGGCGCCGCCGCTCACCGGCGCCTCCAGACAGGCGAAGAGCATCAGGCCCGGGAAGTCGAGGGCGTAACTCACCTCGTGGTGCATGCACATCTGCTGGTTCGGGGGCCACTTGGTGGCCGAGTACAGGCCCTCTCCGTACGTGCGCCGGGGTGCGAAGGGTTCCGGGTCGGCCATGAGCGTGTGGGCGCAGGCGCGGAAGACGGACGCCACCGCGTCGGGACCGGACAGGCCGAGGCCGCGGACGAGCAGCTGCCCGTGCTCGGCGACGGCCGTCCGCAGGGTGTCGCGGTTCCGGACCGCCCAGTCGGCGGGATCTCCGTCGAACTCGGCTCGCAGCAGGGGCGGTTGTCCGGGTGAGAGATGGATGTGCGGGGTCGAGCTGGAGAGCGGCATGCGGGTGCTGCTCCTTTCGGGTGCCTCGGTTCAGATGCGTCGGTCGAGCAGGTCGGCGAGGTCGGCGAGGACCGGCCGCCGGGTGACGTCCTTGAGGGTGACCACCCGGTCCAGGGTGATCGCGAGCTTCACGGCGGCCAGCGAGGTGCCGCCGAGATCGAAGAAGTGGTCGAGGCGGCCGATGCTCCCGACGGGCACCCCGAGCACCTCGGCCCAGGCGGCGGCGGTCCGGCGCTCGGCGTCCGTACGGGGCGGCTCGCCCGCCGTGCCGTCCAGCTCCTCGGCGAGGGCGGTGAGCGCCCGGCGGTCGATCTTGCCGTTCGGGGTCAGCGGCAGCCGCTGCCGCCAGTGCACCGCGTACGGCACCATGTAGGGCGGCAGCGAGACGGCCAGCCGGTCCCGCACGTCGTCCTGCGGAGTGCCCGCGCAGAACGCGGCCAGTTGCGTGCCGCGCACCACGACCACCGCGCCGTCGCGGACGCCGGCCACCCGCAGCAGCGCGTTCTCGATCTCGCCGAGTTCGACGCGGAAGCCGCGGATCTTCACCTGGTTGTCGCGCCGCCCCAGGAACTCCAGCTTCCCGTCGGGCCGCCAGCGCCCGTGGTCGCCGCTGCGGTACAGGCGCTCGCCCGGCCGGTAGGGATCCTCGGCGAACGCCGCCCTGGTGCGCTCCGGGTCGTTGACGTACCCGCGCCCGACGCACACCCCGGAGAACACGATCTCGCCGGGCGCGCCGAGTGGCACAGGCCGCAGGTCCTCGTCGACGATGTAGATCCGCACGTTCGCGACGGGCGGCCCGAGCGGCACCCGGTCCCCGTCCGGGGCCCGGTCGAGGACCTCGTGGTTGGTGTCGTCCGAGGTCTCCGTCAGGCCGTACGCGTTCACGAGCCGCACACCGGGCCGGGCGGTGAACCAGCGCCGGACGAGCTCCGCCTTGACGGCCTCGCCGGTCACCGACACACAGCGCAGATCGGGCAGTTCGCGCGGCCGCTGCCCCAACTCGGCCAGCACGGCCTCCAGATACGACGGCACGACCTGCAGCACGTTCACCCGCGCCCGCTCGACCGTGTCGACGAACCGCGACACGTCGAGGATCGTCTCCTGCCCGACGACGCAGGTGCGGCCGCCCGCGACGAGCGCGGCGACCAGCTGCCACAGCGAGATGTCGAAGCACTGCGGCGCGGTCTGGGCGACCACGTCACCGGCGCCGATGCCCAGGTCCTCGATCTTGGCGAGTACGTGGTTGAGGAACCCGGCGTGCTCGCACATCGCGCCCTTGGGCTCGCCCGTGGAGCCGGACGTGAAATAGATGTAGGCAAGATGGGACGCGGCGACCGGGACGCCGAGATCGGTGTCGCGGTGGCCCTCGGCGAGGGCGTCCGCCACGGACAGGGTGCCGGCCGGGTCCCCTGCGCCGGCCGGGCTCCCGCGGTCCGCGACGACCAGCGAGCAGTCCGCCCGGCCGAGCATCCCCGCGATCCGCTCCTCGGGGAAGTGCGGCTCGACCGGCAGGTACACCCCGCCCGCCTTGAGCACGCCGAGCACCGCGGCCATCCACTCCAGGCCCCGGTCGAGGACCACGGCGACGACGCCCTCGGGCCGCAGCCCGCGCGCCAGGAGCGCCCGGCCCACCTGATTGGCACGGGAGTTGAGCTCGGCGTACGTCCACCGCCGCTCCCCGTGCACGGCGGCGACGTCGGCGGGCCGCGCGGCCGCCTGTTCCTCGAACAGCTCGTGCACCCGCCGGTCGGGCAGCGAGCGCGTCGGGCCCGCCAACTCCTCCAGCTGGTGCCGCAGTTCCTCCTCGGAGAGCAGATGCGGGCGGCGCGGGGCGGACAGGGCGGTGACGTGATAGCCCGCGATCCGCTCGGCCGCGGCCCGGTCGTACCGTTCGGGCAGATGGCGCAGGAGCAGCGTGTGCCGCGGGGTGACGCTCACCCGCAGCGCGCGGTCGTCCCGTTCGGCGGACAGCGCGGCGAGCACCCGCTCGTGCGCGGCCTCCACCGCTCCGTGCGGCACCGACAGGCCTTCGGGCAGCGGTACTTCGAGCTCGCAGGAGCCGTCGCGGGGAATGTCGTGGTGTTCGGTCCGTGTGGTCATGGTGTTACCTCCCCACCGCCGGGTTGCCGCCCCAGCGCGCCCCCGGTGGCATCTGCTCGCCCTTCATCAGGAAGGAGTCGGGGGCGAGCACCGCCGCGTCTCCCATCTCCACCCCGTAGTGCACGAGTGCGCCCGTGCCGAGCGTGCAGCCCGCGCCGATCACGATGCGGTCGGACTTGAACGTGCCGTCCTCCTGCGAGTGCGCCTGCACCTTGGTGTGCGCGGCGAGCGTGCAGTCGTCGCCGATCGTCACGAGGGTGCGCTCCGTGATGTTCGCGCCGTCGTCGAAGACCCGGCGCCCGATCCGCACCCCGAGGGCCCGCCACACGAGTGCCTTGAACGGCGTTCCGTTGAAGATGGCCAGATGGTTGTCGGGCGTCTTCCACAGCCGCTCGTGCCACCAGAAGTACGGGTCGTAGATCGAGCAGAGCCGCGGCTGGAGCGGCCGGAACCGGCAGAGCAGCCGCTCGATGAACACGTAGTAGGCGGTGCTGAAGACCAACCCGAGCGCCATGGCCGCGCCGACGAACAGCCCGGCGGCCCCGCCGTAGGTGTCGTAGAGGTCGAAGGCGGCGAGCGCGAGCAGGGAGATCACGAACCAGTGCAGCCAGCGCAGGACCAGGAACAGGCCCATCGTGCGGCGGTTGGAGCGGTTCTTCGCGACGAGCCTGCGCCGCAGCTCATCGCCCTCCCGCAGGTGGTCGAAGCGGCTGTCGCGCTCCACCGAGCGCGGGATCTCGAACGCCGGCGAGCCGAGCAGCCCCACGCCCTCGCGCACCGCCCCGTCCAGCGGCACCAGCACCTTCGTCGCCAGCAGGCAGTTCGCGCCGGTGCGGGCGCCCGACGGGTACACGATGTGGTTGCCCAGGAAGTTGTGGTCCCCGATCGTGGTGCGCGAGACCCGGAACGAGGTGGCCGAGAAGTCGGCGTTGACCACCGAGAGCCCGTCGGCGACCATCGTGCCGCTGCCGACCGTGGCCAGGTACGGCGTCTCGTGCTGCACCTCCGTACCGAAGTTGGAGCCGGTCTGCTCGACCTTCGACAGGTCGTAGCCGATCGCCTTCAGATAGCCGGTGATGTACGAGCTGTCGCCGCACAGCCACTTGAAGAACTTGACGTTGGTCATCCGGGCGATGGCACGCTGCACCGAGTAGTGGAAGCCGTACAGCGGATACACGCGGTCCTCGTGCAGCAGCGGCCCCAGCGCGCGCGGGACGAGGGCCACCCCGGCGAACCCGAACACCAGGAACGCGGCGAACCCGACGACCGACAGGCCGAGCGCCTCGACGTAGAACACCGCCGAGGTCAGATCCTCCGAGTCCGGTGACAGGAGCGCGTCCAGCGCGGGCACCTCGGTCAGCACCAGATACGTGCCGCCCAGCGCGAGCGGCGTCCACAGCAGCAGCGCCGGAAACAGGGCGCCCAGCGCGTAACCGATCCGGCGGACGGCCGACGTACGGGCGGGCGGTACGCGGACGTAGTCGACGTCCGTGCGCCGGGCGGGGGAGCCGTGCCAGCGCTCGCCCGCCGGGACCGCGGCACCGTCGTAGAGGGCGGAGGCATGGCCGAGCTGGCTGCCGTCACCCATCGACGTACCGATGTCGAGCACGGTCTTCTCGCCGACGTACACGTCCCGGCCGATCGTGACCGGGCCGGTGCGGATCATGCCGGCGTGCGCCCGGTAGCCGAGGAACGTGGCCTCCTTGCGAAGCACCGTCCCCGCGCCGATCGTCACCAGGTCCGTGCAGACCGGGACGGCGCGCGACAGGATCGTCACGCCCGGGCCGATCCGCGCGCCGAGCAGCCGCAGATAGACGACGTACAGCGGGTTCCCGACGAACAGCATCAGCGGGTTGGTGTGCAGCAGCACCCGCACCGTCCACAGCCGTACGTACCTGAGGCTCCACACCGGGAACTCGGTCGCGCGCCAGCGGCCGACGAGCAGCCACTTCGCCACGATGGGCAGCACACAGGCGCCGACGAACAGCGCCGCGCCGAACACCAGCGAACGCACGTACACGTCGACGACGCCGGAGGCCGCGGCGATCCACGCGTAACCGTGCGCGGTGACCATCCCGGCGAGCGCGCAGTATCCGGCGAAGACCAGGAACTGCAGCACGCCGCAGAGCACATGGCGCCGGCTGTTCCCCGGCGGCGGTGGGGGTTCCGGCGCCGCGGCCCGGGCCGGTGAGGCGGCCGGCGCCGCGTCGAGCGCGGCCGCCAGACTGCGGATCGTGGGGTGCCCGTAGACGTCCCGCATCGACACCGACGGCAGATCGGTGCGCTTGCGGACCCGGGCGCAAAAGTGCGCCATCACCAGAGAATTGGCACACAGATCGTCAAAGAAATGACTGTCGGGCGGCACATGGTCCTGCCGCACGACACCAGCCAGAACTTCGGCGAGAACGCGTTCGGTGCCGTTCGCCACTTGTGCTCCTCGTGGTTAATCCTGTTGTTTCTGAAAAGCAGGAGCAAACGGTGAATCGCGCGCTCGGCCGGTCGCGCCTCTGCAACGGGCATGGCCCGAAACCCCCGATGTCCCCCCAGGTGCGTTGCGCTCGCACGGCCCCCCGCCGGGCGCAACGAATACAATCCGGATTCTTTCTAGAATTTCATGAACGGTGCAACCCGGATTCGACGTTTGGCGCTTTCCTGTTCCCCGGTTCTGACGCGGTCATGTCGTTCGTGCCTCGATTTGGCGTGCCCCGCCGGGGAACTCACCCGAAAAGACGGCAAGGGCCCGCCGTACGGTTCCCGGAACGCGCCCCCACCATTCGGCCAGAACGGCACCGCGGCGGAGCCGTCCGCACGGCCCGGCACCGGGGATGGGTGCCGCCGCCTGTGACGGATACCTTTAGGACGTGCAGCCAGCAAGTGAATCCCCCCAGCGGCAGGGCCGTCTCCACCGCGCGCGCGTGCTCTACCAGAACGTCTCCAAACGCAGGACCGCGTGGCTGCTCCTCAAGGACACCGTCAACTCCTGCATGGAGTACCGCATCCTGGGCCTCGCCGCCGAGGCCGCGTTCTTCACGCTGCTGTCGGTGCCGCCGCTGCTGCTGTCGCTGGTCGGGCTGCTCGCGTACGTCGACGCCTGGACCGGCGCCAACACCATCGAGGGCGTCCGCGACAACATCCTGGAGGCCTCGCGCACGGTCCTCACCGATCAAGGCGTGAAAGAGATCGCGGAACCGATCCTGGACGACGTCCTCAAGGGCGGCCGCCCGGACGTCATCTCCATCGGCTTCCTCATCTCGCTGTGGTCGGGATCGCGCGCGGTCTCGACGTTCGTGGACACGGTGACGGTGATGTACGGCCTCGACGGCGTGCGCGGCATCGTCAAGACGCGGCTGCTCGCCTTCCTGCTGTTCCTCGTGGGGCTCGTCGTCGGATCGGTCGCGCTGCCGTTGATGATCGCCGGGCCGGACGCGGTGATCGGCCTCGTGCCGTGGTCGGAGACCCTGGTCCAGATCCTGTACTGGCCCGTCGTCCTCGTGCTCTCGATCGCCTTCCTCACGACGCTGTACCACGTGTCGGTGCCGGTGCGGTCGCCCTGGATCGAGGACGTGCCCGGAGCCCTCGTGGCCCTCGCGATGTGGATCCCGGGCAGCTTCCTGCTCCGCCTGTACCTCACGAACACCATCGAGGGCCCGACGATCTACGGCTCGCTCGCGGCGCCGGTCGCCGTGCTGCTGTGGATCGGCGTCTCGGCCTTCGCGGTACTGGTGGGCGCCGCCGTGAACGCCGCGATCGACCGGGTGTGGCCGTCCGTGGCCACCGCCGCGGCGCGGGCCGCCAATGAACGGGTACGGGTGGCTGCCGGCGGGCGCCGGGACGTTTCGGCCGGGCCGGGGTACTTCGACTCCGCCGACACGGAGGACGACGACGCCGACGACGGGCTCGGGGATCCGGACATGCCGTCCGAGTTCCCCGAGCGCTGGTCGAAGTTCCTGCCGCCGGAGGACGTGACGTCCCGGCTGCGTACGTCCCACACCCGCCGCGGCGAGGCTCCGCCGGAGGACCGGGACACCTAGGGCGTGTGTCGAAAGCCCGGCCGTCCGGAGCGGTTGTCGGCGGGTCACCAGGCCCAGCGGAAGCCCGCCGCCGCGTGCTCCAGGGCCGGGACGAAGCGGTGGGCGGAGCCGTCCGCCGAGAGGGCCGCGGGGGTCTCGGTGAGCGGGGTGCCGCCGCGGTGGTGGTCCCAGGTCGCCCACCACAGGCGGGCCGGGCGGCGGGCGGGCGCGAACTCCACGACCAGGTCGACGTTGTCGGCGCGGGCGTGGGCGACGCGGCGGTACTCCGTCGTCGGGGCCCGGCCCGGGGCGTAGCCGACCTCGTACTCCAAGGAGGCGATCTGGCCGGCCGCCAGCGGCGCGGGGAAGGCCAGCTCGACCACGGGGGTGCTGCCGGGAAACTCGCGCAGGGGGCGGGCACGGGCACCGCGCAGCACCGTGACGCCGACCGCGCCCTCCGGGAGCCGGCAGGGGAACGCGGTGACGCCGTCCTCGCAGGCCATCAGGGCGCGGGTGGTGCGGTGGCGCAGCGGTGCGCCGTCGGGGCCGAGGATGTGCCGTTCGAACACCGCCACGGTGCGGTGACGCTGGCGCAGCGGCAGGTACTGCGGCAGCCGCAGGGTGTGCCGCACCACGCCGTCCGCGTCCTCGCCGCCCGGGACGGCGTCGGCGCCGGACCACAGGGCGCGCAGTTCGCTCGCGTCGGCGCCGTTCACCTCGAAGGCGCCGATGAACCACTCCAGCGTCTCCCGGCTCAGCACCTCACCCGCCAGTGCCCGGTGCACGCGGTCCTTCAGGCGGCGCGCCAGGTCCGTCTCGGTGTCGGGCCGCACGCCGGTCTCCCAGAGGTGCAGGGCGAGGACGCGGGCGATCGCCGACGCGCTGAGCGGGCCGCCCGCGCGGCGCAGCTCGTGGTGCTCCCAGCGGTCGCGGTAGGAGGGCCGCTCGGTCAGGAAGCGGCGCAGGAGCGCGGCGGCGGCACGTACGGCCGCGTCCTCGGTTGCTGCCATGCGGTGCGCTCGTCCTCCCGTGCGACACGACTGCGACGGACCGGTGGTGCACTGGCGGTACGAGGCCGCGGATGCGGACCCGCCCACGTGCCGATCGGAGCCTATCCAGCTGTGAGCACCACGAACACCGCGGTGGGGAGAAGGACTTCGCCCGGCGCGTATCCGGCGGAGGACGTGCTGGGCCGGGCCTTCGCCGACGGGGCGGAGGCCGACCTGACGGGGGCGGCATCCAGCACGTCCGGGGCGGGCACGGCCGCGCGCACCGTGCGCGCGGCCGTGCTCGCCGACCTGCTGCGGGGCGGCGCGGGGACCGGCGGCGGCCGGGCGCTGCGCCTGCGCGGGGCGCTTGTCAGCGGAAGCCTCGACCTGACCGGGGGCGGTCTCGCCCCCGAAGTGCTGCGGATCGACTTCGAGGACTGCGTGTTCGACGCGCCGCTGGTGTGCCGGGACGCGGCCCTGCCGGGGCTGGTCCTGCGGCGCTGCCGGGTGCCCGCCGTGGAGGCGGACCGGGTCCGCGCGCAGGGCCCGCTGGAGCTGCGCGGATGCGTGGTCCCGGGCGGCGTGCGACTGGAGCGGGCGCGGGCGGAGACGGACGTGGTGGTGTCCGAGAGCGTGCTGGGCCCGGCGGCGGACGGGGCGGCGCTGGCGGGGGCCGGACTGATGGTGACCGGGGTGCTCGACCTGACGGGCGTACGGGCGTCGGGGGTCGTGCAGTTGGGCGGGGCGCGGATCGCCGGGCCGGTGCGGATGACCGACGCCGCGATACGCGTGCCGGGCGCGGACGCGGTGGTCCTGGACCGGGCGGTGCTGGGCGACCGGCTGATGGCCCGCCGTCTCGTGGTCGAGGGCGGTCTGCGCATGTTCAACGCCGATGTGGCGGGGGGCGTCCAGCTGACCGGGGCCAGGCTGGACCGCCCCGACGGCATCGTGTTCGGCGCCTCAGGGGCCAGCGTGCGCGGCGCCGTGTGGTGCTCCGAGCCGTTCACCGCGCGCGGCGAGGTCCGCCTGGCCGGAGCGGAGCTGCGGACGCGCCTCGACCTGACGGGGGCGCGGCTCGGGCACCCGGGCGGCGCGGTCGCGCTGCGGCTGGACCGGATGTCCGCCTCGGACGTCGGTCTCGAGGGCCTGCACGTGGCGTCCGGCTCGGTGTCCGCCGCCGGGATCCACGTGCGCGACACCCTGGACCTGCGCGTCGACCGGGTGACCGACCTCGACCTCGCGCAGGGCACGGTCGGGATGCTGCTCGACGACCCGGCCCACTGGCCGGACCGTACGGGCCTGGCGGGACTGACGTACGGATCGCTGCACCCGCTGCTGCCCGCGCCCGCGCGGCTCGGGTGGCTGGCCCGCGACCCCTCGGCGGAGGCCGCCACCCAGCCGTACGCCCAACTGGCCCAGCACTACGTGTCGTTGGGTCTGCCCCTGGACGCGCGCCGGATCCGGTACGCGTCGCAGGTGCGCCACCGCGCGGGCCTGCGGGGCATGGCCCGGCTGTGGGAGGGACTGCTCCAGGTGACGGTCGGCTTCGGATTCCGGCCGTGGCGGGCCCTGGGCTGGCTGGCCGCCCTGGTCGTCGTGGGCACCGCGGTCTTCGGGAGATTCCCGCCCACCGCACTGGAACCGGAGAAAGCACCACGTTTCCACGCGGCGGCCTACACACTGGACCTCCTGCTGCCGCTGGTGAGTCTGGGGCAGGAATCGGCGTTCCAACCCTCGGGCGCCGTCCAGTGGTTGAGCTACGCGCTGACCGGGGTCGGCTGGGTGCTGGCCTCGGCGGTGGGACTGGGGCTCGGCAGGTCCCTGTCCGGGGGATGAGCTCTCGGGGACGGGACGGGACGGGACGGGACGAGGTCGGGGACGCGGACGGGACGAGAGCGGTGGCGGGGGCCGCGGCTACGCGGTGACACGAACGGGCCGAACGAGGGAGCGACTGTGCCCGGTGAGCAGGACAGAAGCAGCGATGGCGACGTGCGGGTGGCCGAGGGGGGTCGTGCACCGGTGACCGAGGAACGACGAGATGACGGGAAGGACCACCGGCGCGCGTCCGACGGCACGGTGGCGCAGGGCGATCTGGCGGACGGTGAGGCCGTCCTGGGCGTGGGCCTGACCGACGCGCCGCACGGCACGCCGCGGGAGGTGGTGCTGCGCGAGCGGGACCGGGAGGCGCACAGCGTTCCGCCCGACGGCCCGGGACCGGCCGACGTGCACCTGGAGTTCAGCGGGCCGCACCCGGCCGAGAGGTGCGCGCCGGAGGACTTCCACGCTGCCGAGGACGTGGCCCCCGGCATCGGCGCGGCCGTCGACCGCTGCCTGGACGAGACCGGCGACGAAGGAGCCTTCGTACGGCAGGTGATGACCTGGGTCCCGGCGACGGGCCACTCGTTCTGGCTGATCGGCGGCGCCGTCCGCGACCTGGTCGACATCGGACCCGCGGCCCGCCCCAACGACCTCGACTTCGCCGGGACGCTGCCGCCCCTGCGCCTGCGCCAGGAACTCG
Organism: Streptomyces sp. HUAS MG91; assembly: GCF_040529335.1. Lineage (GTDB taxonomy): Bacteria > Actinomycetota > Actinomycetes > Streptomycetales > Streptomycetaceae > Streptomyces > Streptomyces tabacisoli. The sequence continues at coordinate 6,659,495 of NZ_CP159534.1, forward strand.
ACCTGCGTTCCGACCTCGCGGGCCTCGGCGACTATCGCGCACGCGTGAGCCCCGTGAGCCTGGTCGCCCACCTGTCCCGGCCCGAGCAGGGCGGCGGCGGACGCGTCCTGGAGTACAAGGCCCTCGCCGTGACCGACTTCCGGTTCTCCGCCTACGGCGGCGGCCTCGCCGAGGACGTCACCTCCCGCGACCTGACGATCAACAGCCTCTACTACGACCACGGACGGCACGTCCTCGCCGACCCGACCGGTCAGGGGCTCGCCCATCTGCGGTCCCGGCCGAAGGTGCTGGCGACCCGGAACACCGAGCGGGCCCCGGGCCGGTCCGCCCAACTGCTGATGCGCTTCCTCAAGTTCGGCGTGCGCTACCCGGACGCGGACACCAGCCGGCTCCGGGAGTGGGCCGCGCGCCTGCCGGACGACCTCCTCGATCGGCTGACCGAACGGGACTGGCCGGCCCTGGAGTGGGGCTGGCGCAAGACCGTCCCCGAGGCGGGACGGAAACGGGCACGCCAACTGGCGGCCGATCTCGGGCCGGTGGCACAGGCGTTGGTCCACCGCCTCGACGGGCCCGGGGAGACGGGCGGCGGCACGAGCGGCGAGGGGGAGCGCGCATGAGCGTCGTACACCGTCCTCTGACGTCCTGGGTGCGCGCCGCCGTCCCCGCCCCCGGCGGGGGCTGGACCCCGACGGGTCCCCTCAACGACGCCGACGAGCGCTCCGACGCCCGGAGCCTGCCGCGCTTCGCCACCGGCTGGCGGCGCGTCGCGCTGCCCCTGGACGGGGGCGGGCACGCACTCGCCCTGCGCGAGACGGCCACCGGGAGCGCCGTGTTCGAACTCGACGACCTGGGGCAGCCGCTGCCCGCCGGGCCGGAGGTCGCCCGCACCGTCGAGGCGCTCGAACAGCGCTGGCCGGCCGACCGGTGGGAACCCGCGGAGGCCGAGGAGCTGCGCACCGCCGACCCCGACCTGCGGTTCAGCCTGCTCGACCGGATGACGGCCGAGGGACGTCCGGTGCCGGAGTGCTTCCACGTCCTGCCGTGGGAGCGGGTGGACCGGCTGGCCGACCGGGTGCGCGCGACGGTCGGGAGCACGGCGGACCGGCCGGCGCCGGACGGGTACGGGGGAGACGGAACCGTGCGGCTCCGGCACTACTTCTCGCCCGCCGGGTCGCGGTTCACCGCGGCTCTGGAACAGCTCGACGCCGCCCTGCGCGCGGGCGACACCCAGGTGCGGCGGGTGGCCACGACCGCCCTGTGCGCCCGGCTGTCGGGTGCCGCGACCGCCCGGATCCCGCAGGGCACCCGCGAGCACCTGGCGGAACTGCTGGCGGCGATCGGCGGGGCGGACCCCTTCCTCTCCACCACGGCCGCACTGGCCGTCGACCGGCTCGGCCGGGCCGCCCCCGAGCCCCTGGACGCCGACGGGTCCCCGGGCACGGCCGGCCGGACCGGCGGTGTCGTCTGGGGAGCGCTGGAGTACGGGCGGCCGGTGAGCGTGCGCACCGAATTCGCGCTCGGCGCCGCCGGCGACGACCCGCAGCGCATCCGGGAAACGGTGGCGCGTGAGGCGTTCACCGTCACCCTGACCCTCTCCTCCCGCGGTGACGTGTACGTCTCCGTGGCGACCCAGGTCGACACGCACGAGCGTCTGCTGTCCGCCGGGTACGGGGACGTGCTGCTGCTCCCGGTGCGCGTCACCGGCGCGGCCGAGGCGACGGACGTGTACGTGCTGCTGCGCGAGGGCAGCCGCGGCCGCGCCGGGGCGCTCAGGCTGACCGTGGCGCGGGGACGCCCGGACGTGGTCGGGGCGGACCAGTCGGGCCCGCCGCTGGGCCGCGCCGACGTGCCCTCGCTCGACCCGGCCGTGGTCCGGGCCACGCAGGCGTGCCTGGGACTCTCCTCCGACCTGGACGCCTGGCAGGACCTCGTGGCGGACCTCGCCGCCGGCCATCCGGTACGGCGTGCCGTGGAGGAAGCGGCGGACGGGGGAGAGGAGTGAGAGGCGGGGCGATTCTGTCGCGTGCGGGTCTGCCGCGCTCGGGGCGCGAGCAGGCGGAGGCCCGGGCGGAGGAGGAGAAGGCGCTCGGCAGACTCGATCTCGCGCTGAGCACCGACCCCGATCCGACCCTGGACCCCGCCGACTCCGATGCCGTGTGCGCGCCCCTGTACGGCGAACGCGCCGTGCTCGTCCCGTGGCTGGGCCGCCTGGTGAAGGACGGCGACACGGCGCGGCTGCGCGGCCTGTACGCCGGAGAGAGCGAGCTGCACGACCGTCTGGGCGGGCTCACCGGCCACCAGTCGCCCGCGGAGCTGGTCCGCGAGCTCAACGAGGCGTGCGGACGCAGGGTGTTCGGGAGACGGCAGTGGGCGGGCCTGCACGCCGTGCGGGTGCAGGCCGGGCTCGCCCTGGAGCTGGTCGACCCCGACCCGGACCCGGGCCGTCTCGCCGTGGCCCTCGCCTGGTACGAGCGGGCAGGCGCCTCGCCGCGCGGTCTGGCGGGTCCGTGGACGCCGGCGCAACTCGCCGACGGGGACGCGCCGTTGGAGCGCGCGCTGGAACGGCTCGCGCGGACGGCCGGGTGGACCGGCGGTGCGGAGGGTGCCTCGGACGGCGCCCCGGGCTGTGAGGGACCGGCCGCGGTCGCGGCCGTCGCCCTGGCCCTGTGCCGGCTCGCGCTGGGACGGCTGCCGGGCAGCACCCGCAGGCCGGCGACCGTACGGACGCTGTACGCACTCAACGGCGCCGGTTTCTCCGGCCGCCTCTCGCTGACCGTCATGCGGGACGGGCCCCGCTGTCTGGTGCCGGACCCGGAGACGATGACGCTGTTCACGGCGGACGAACCGTTCACCGAGGCGCTGGGCAACGCGTGGCAGGCGGCGGGCGGCAGACTGACCGGCACCGTGGTGTGGTCGCTCTCCGGCGTCACGAGATCCTCCGAACAGACGGGCAGGAACGGAGCACGGCACCGGGTCGCCGGTCCCTCGCTCGGCGCCGCCTTCGCGGTCCTGCTGCACGAACTCGCCCGCCCCCGCACCAGCCGCCTCACCCTCCGCTTCGTCACCCCGTCCAACGCCCTCAGCGCGGCCGTCACCCCCGGCGGACAGCTGGGGCCCGTCTCCGGCATCCGCGCGAAGGTGGGCGCCGCCGACGGCGTCAGGATCCTCGTCGTCTCGGGGCGGGACGGACCCGAGGCACTCGGCGCCGCCGCCGAACGCCCCGACGGCAGACCCGAGGTCAAGACAGCCGACGACGTGCGGCAGGCCGCGCGCCACGTCCGCAAGTTCGACTGGAAGACCCTGTTCCGCGTGCTCGTCCCCCCGCTCGCCGTCGGACTGGTCATCGCCTCGGTGCTCGCCTACGCACAGCACCTGAGCACCCTGGCCGAAGCACGGCAGAGGCAGGCGCGCAGTCTGCTCAACGAAGCCGCCTCGGTTCAGGACGCCGACCCCGCCGAGGCGTTGCGGCTGGCGCTGACGGCCCAGCGCATCGACGCGAGCGACGCCGCCCGCGACGCCATGCTGCGCATCCTCCTGGAGACCCGCTACCGGGGCGAGATCCCCGCTCCGGCGGCGACGGGTGCGCCGGAGGCGATCGCCTACACACGCGGCGGGCGCACGTTCCTCACCCGGGCGAAGGACCGCGTCACCGTGTGGGACGCGGTGTCGCGCAAGAAGGTGGCGACCGCGTCCGCGCCCCGCGACGACGGCCCCGACACCCGTTCCTCCCGCGTCGACCCCGCCGCGATCCTGCTCCCGCTGACCGCGCCCGGCGGGTCGACCGTGCTCATCGGCGCGACCGGTCACCGGGCCGACCTGTGGAGCTTCGCCGACCCGGCGCACCCGCGCCGCCTCGGCACGCTGCCCGGCGGACAGGTGCTGCGCGCGGCCGTCAGCGGCGACGGGCGGACGCTCGCCGTCCTGGGGCCCACCGGCGCGAGCGACGCCGACGGGGAGACATCGCAGGAACTGAGGGTGTACGACGTGACGGACCCGGACGCGCCCCGGCGCACCGGCCGGTTCGCGCGCTACGCACGCGAGGAGGGCACCGCGCTCCACGCCGTCACGGTCAACCACTCGGGCACCCTGGTCGCGGTCACCGACGGCAGCACCATCCGGGTGCACGACACCGCGAAGGCCGCCCTTCCCACGGCGTACACCATCAACCCCCGGGTGTCCGCCGGGGCGGACGACCCGAGGGCCGGAGGCGACATCAACCCCACGACCGACCTGGATTTCGGCGTCGGCGAGGGCTTCGGCGACACCCTCTACAGCACGACGACGCATCCTCTGTCGGCCTCCGTGGGCGCGGGAGACAAATTCGTGCGCAGGTGGCGACTGGAGCAAGCGGGCGGCGCCCGGGGGAAGGCGGTCCTCGAGGACACCGTCCGCGGAACGATGAAGATGGTGCCCGGTCCGCACAGCGTGGGCGCGGCGGTGGACGAGAACGGTGTGCTCCTCCTCGGCACCGAGATCGTCCTGCGGACGAAGCCCGGCCGGGTGTCGACCGACCCGGTGACGGAGGAACGGGCGCCGTTGTTCGTGTACAGCCCCGACGGGACACGTCTCGCGGTGCGCGGGGACGACGGCACCGTGCGGTTCTGGTCCGTCGGCGACGTCTCCGCGGCCACCGCGGCGGATCCGCCGCGCTCGCTCAAGGCCCACGCCTTCGCCGCCGGAGCGTCGGTGCTCGCCGCCACCCAGTACCTCTCCGGAACGCGACAGCAGGAACGGGAGACCGTCCTGCTCGACACGTCCTCCGGACCGCCGTACCGCGTCCTGGCCACGCTGCCCGAGCCCGCCGACGCCCTGGGAATCGACAAGGACGCCACCCGGCTCGCCGTCCTGAACCGGGGAACGGTGTCGCTGTGGGACATCGGCGACCGCAAGCGACCGCGCCCCCTCGACGCGGCGCTCACGCTGCCCGCCGACATCGCGCAGGAGGCCTCCGGCCCGAGCGCCGACGGAACGGGAAACGCGACCGGGGGGATCGACGCCCTTCTGGTCGCACCGGACGGCCGGACGGTGATCGCCGATCGGCCGGGTGCGGGCGAGGCACTGGTCTGGCGGGTGAACGCGGGCGGCACGGCGGCCGGGAAGGCGCAGCGCCTCTCGAAGGGCGCCGAGCGCCCGGTGACCGACGGGTCCGGGACCTGGACCGGCACGCCGTCACCGGGCGACACTCCCCTGGACGGGCCGGGGCCGGAGGAGTACGGGACGGAACCGACGGGCATGCCGTCACCCGGCGACATCCCGGGTGACGGGGCGTGGCCCGACGAGTACGACACCGCCTCTCTGGTCACCCGCGCGGCTTCGCTCGCGCCCTCCGCTGCCGCCGCGCCGGTGCCGGTGCCGGTGCCGGTGTCCGCGTCCGCCGACGTCCCCGACGCGCGCGCCGGGGCCCTCTCTCCCGACGGCAGAACGCTCGTCCTGGACGGCGGAGCCGCCGGTCTGGCGGTGTGGGACGTGTCGGGAACGGGAGCCCCGGAGAGGACGCACGTGATCAAGAACGGGGCGGGGTCGGGCCGTCTCCTGTTCAGCGAGGACAGCCACACGCTCCGCTCCGGCACGAAGGGCTGGCACCTGGACGGCGATACGAAACCACGGGCCGCCGAGAAACTGCCGGTCCCCAAGGGCGTGCACGACATGGACGTCGTCACGGAGGGCTCCTGGGGAGCGCTCGGGGTGAGCCGCTCGTACAAGAACCTGAACGTCTGGTTCCTCCGCAAGGACATGGAGCCGGTGTCCGTCGGCACGGCCGGGTTCGCCGAGTGGCCGCAGGCGCTCGCGCTCCGGCCGGGTCGCGTCCTGATGGGCTACTCCGCCTTCGCCGAACGGGACGCGACGGAAGCGGTCACGGCGGCCGAGGACCCCGCGGCGGCGGCGTGCGCGGCCACCGGCCGGGGTCTCACCCGCACCGAACTCGCCCACTACGCCGACGACGCCGAGTGGCAGCCGGCCTGCCCGGACACGTGAGGGTCCACTGCCGACCCCGCTGATCCCGACGCGTCCGTCTACCCTGGCCGGTATGGACGTCTCCGCAGGGTTCCTGGAGGAACCGCGGGCACGCGGCGCCTTCCCGGCCAGGGACTCGCCGCACGACGGCGGGTACACGGAGCGGGCCGCACGGGTGCCGGGCGCGGTGCTGTGGACGCGCACCCTCGACCCGGCCCACGGCCCGGTCGAGCCCGTGCTGCCCGACGGCTGCATGGACCTGCTGTGGCTGGAGGACGGTTCGGGGGAGCTGCGGATCGCGGGCCCCGACACCCGGGCCCACCGCCCCGCCGCGGACACCGTCACCCGGTACGCGGGCATCCGGTTCGCCCCGGGCGCCGCTCCCGCCTGGCTGGGCGTCCCGGCCCACGAACTGCGCGACCGGGGTGTCGGCCTGGCCGATCTGTGGCCGTCGGCGCGGGTGCGCCGGCTCACCGAGCGGATCGGGGCGGCCGCCGACCCGGCCGCGGAACTGGAGGCCGTCGCCGTCGATCTCGCGGGGGCGGCGGCCCCGCCCGACCCGCTGCTCGCCGGGATCGTGGGCGCGCTGCGCTCGGGCGCGACCGTCGCCGAGACCGCCCGGCTGACGGGGCTCGGACCCCGGCTCCTGCACCGCCGCTCCCTGACGGCGTTCGGCTACGGCCCCAAGACGCTCGCCCGCGTCCTGCGCCTCCAGCGCGCCCTCGCGCTGGCCCGCGCCGGCGTCCCCTTCGCCGAGACGGCGGCCCGCGCCGGATACACGGACCAGGCCCATCTCTCGCGCGACGTCAAGGACTTGACGGGGCTCACGCTGCGCGGCCTCGTCTGAGCCCGGAGCCCGCTACGCGAACAGGTCGATCTGATTGCCGTCCGGATCGCGCACCACGGCGTACCGCTGTCCCCAGGGCGCGTCGAACGGCTTGCTCTCGCCGTGGTGGCCGGCGCCCGTCACCCTGTCGTACGCCGCGTCGACCCCGGCCGCGTCGCCGCAGTGGAAGGCCAGCGCGATCCGGCCGCGGCCGGCGTCCGCCGCGCTCTCGTCGGGGTCGAACATCAACCGGATCCCACCGGCCAGTTCCGTCTCCACGTGCGGCTGCCGCTCGGCGCCCTCGGGGAACGCGAGGCCGAGCAGCCGGTAGAAGGCGAGGGACGCGGCGAGATCGCCGGTGGCGACGCCGATGGCGTCCATGCGGATGCTGATGTCGTTCATGCGCCTCACCGTAGGCGGACGGCACGCCACCGGTCTTGTACGAAACGGACGCCTCGTTCCCCGCGGAGACCTCCTAGTACGGTCGGGCGCATGAACACCTCCCTGGCGTCCGCCCTGCGCGGCGACGCGGCGATCGTCCTCGACGGCGGGCTGTCCAACCAGCTGGAGGCCGCCGGGCACGACCTGAGCGACGAGCTGTGGTCGGCGCGGCTGCTCGCCGACCACCCGGAGGCGATCGTCGCCGCCCACCGCGCCTACTACGAGGCGGGCGCGAGCGTCGCCATCACCGCCAGCTACCAGGCCACCTTCGACGGGTTCGCCCGGCACGGCATCGGACACGGGCGCGCCGCCGAACTGATGGCGCTGAGCGTGGAGCTGGCGCGGGAGGCGGCCCGGCGGACGGGCGCCGGGCGGCCGCTGTGGGTGGCCGCGTCCGCGGGCCCGTACGGGGCGATGCTCGCCGACGGATCGGAGTACCGGGGCCGGTACGGGCTGAGCGTCGCGGAGCTGGAGCGGTTCCACCGGCCGCGCCTCGAAGTGCTCGCCGGGGCGGGGCCGGACGTCCTCGCCCTGGAGACCGTCCCCGACGCCGACGAGGCCCGGGCACTGCTGCGGGCGGTGCGCGGGCTCGGGGTCCCGGCCTGGCTCTCGTACAGCGTCGACGGCGACCGCACCCGCGCGGGCCAGCCGCTCGACGAGGCGTTCGCCCTCGCCGCCGACGTCCCGGAGATCATCGCGGTCGGGGTGAACTGCTGCGCGCCCGAGGACGTGGACCACGCCGTCGAGCTGGCGGCCCGGAGCACCGGGAAGCCGGTGGTGGTCTACCCGAACAGCGGCGAGACCTGGGACGCGCGGGCGCGCCGCTGGGCCGGGCAGGGCTCGTTCTCGGGCGAACTGGTCACCGGCTGGCGGGACCGCGGCGCGAGGCTGATCGGAGGGTGCTGCCGGGTGGGACCCGGGGTGATCTCGGAGCTCGGATCGAGCCTCGCCTGACCGGCCGCCCGGCCGTCACGGCTTGAGCGCGACCGCCGCCACCGGCTCTTCCAGGTCAAGTCCCCTTCCCGCGAAGCGCGTTGGAGAGAACGACGGCCGCGCGGTGCGGGGAGCGTGCCCCGCACCGCGCGCCGGTCACGGACGGACCGTCAGCACCAGCTTGCCGGTGACCCGGCCCGTCTCGCCCTCCTCGTGCGCCTTCGCGGCGTCGGCGAGCGGATAGGTGCCCGAGACGTGCACCCGCAGCCTGCCCTCCTCGACCAGACCGGCGACGGCCCGCAGCCCCGCCTGGTCGTGCTCGACCAGCATGGCGGTGGCCCGCACGCCCAGCTCCCTGGCCCGGGCCGGGACCTCCCCGAACCCGTTCGGGAGGATCGAGACGAGGATGCCGCCGGGCCGCAGCACCTCCAGCGACCGCAGCCGCGTCTCCTCGCCGAGCGTGTCGAGGACGACGTCGATGTCGCGGGCCTCGGCACGGAAGTCCTGGGTGCGGTAGTCGATGACCTCGTCGGCGCCGAGCGACCGGACGAAGTCGTGCTTGGGCGCCGAGGCGGTGCCGATGACGTACGCGCCGCGCGCCTTCGCGATCTGTACGGCGACGTGCCCGACGCCGCCCGCCGCGGCGTGCACCAGCACCCGCTGGCCCGGCCGCACGTCGGCCAGGTCGACGAGCGCCTGCCAGGCCGTGAGCGAGACCAGCGGCAGCGCGCCCGCCTCGACGTGGCCGAGCCCGGCGGGCCGGGGCACGAAGGCGCGGGCGGGCCCGGTGACGTACTCGGCGTGCGAACCGGCGCCGTACGGGTACGGCAGCATGCCGATGACCTCGTCGCCCGGCTTGTGCACGGCCACGCCGACGCCGACGGCCTCCACGACGCCGGACACGTCCCAGCCGAGCGTGAAGGGCGGCTCGCCGAGGAAGCCGCCGGTCCTGCGGTGCTTCCAGTCCGTCGGGTTCACGCCCGCCGCGTGCACGGCCACCAGGATCTGCCCGACGCCGGGCTTCGGCCGGGCGGCCTCGATCTCCCGGAGCACGTCGGGTTCGCCGAGGGTGTCCTGGCTGATGGCCTTCATGGTGGGCTGCTCGGGCTGGTCGCCGCTGTTGTTCTTGGTCATGCGTCCAGCCTGCGCCAGGGCCACCGCCCCGGCAATGGCAAGATGGACATTAAACGATAGGATCGTGCCATGACGCAGGCCACCACGCGGCCCGGCTCCGCCCGGCCGATCGACTTCCGCACGACTGCGCCGCACCGCGTCGTCGTGCTCGCCCTCGACGGTGTGTACCCCTTCGAGCTGGGCATCCCGAACCGGGTGTTCCCGCTGGTCCCGGGCGCGTACGAGGTGGTGACCTGTGCGGCGGCGCAGGACCGGACGGTGGCGACGAACGCCGACTTCTCCGTCACCGTCGGACACGGTCCGGAGGCCCTGGAGACGGCGGACACGGTCGTCGTGCCCCCGTTCGACCTGCGGTTCCTCTCGGCCGAGCTGCCGGAGCCGGTGCGCGCCGCGCTGGCCCGGATCCGGCCCGGCACCCGCATCGTCTCCATCTGCACGGGCGCGTTCACCCTCGCCGCGGCGGGGCTGCTCGACGGGCGGCCCGCGACGACGCACTGGGCGCTCGCCGACCTGTTCCGCCGGATGTTCCCGCGGGTCCTCCTGGACCCGGACGTGCTCTTCGTCGACGACGGCGACGTCCTCACCTCGGCGGGCGCCGCCTCCGGCGTCGACGTGTGCCTGCACGTGGTCCGCTCCGACCACGGCAGCGCGGTCGCGAACCGGGTGGCCAAGCACTGCGTGGTGCCGCCGTGGCGGGAGGGCGGCCAGGCCCAGTACATCGAGCAGCCGATGCCCGAGGAGAGCGGCAGCGGCACCGCCGACACCCGCGCCTGGGCCCTGCGCAACCTCGAACGGCCGCTGACGCTCGGCGAGTTGGCCGACCACGCCCGGATGAGCCGGCGCACCTTCGCCCGGCGCTTCCAGGAGGAGACCGGCACCAGCCCGGGCCGCTGGATCGTCCAGCAACGGGTCCACAGGGCGCGGCAGTTGCTGGAGACCAGCGATCTGCCGGTGGACCGGATCGCCGCCGAGGTCGGCTTCGCCACGGGGACCTCGCTGCGCCAGCACCTGCACGCGGCCATCGGGGTGTCGCCGCGCGACTACCGGCGCACGTTCAGGGCGGACGCCCTGGAAGGGGCCCGCGGCTGAACACCGGCGGTCCGCCGGTGTTCAGCGGGCGAGGTCAGCTCTCGACGTCGGCTGGGTCCCAGCGCTCCAGGTCCCGCAGCCAGGCGCGCGCCGAACTGTCCGACGGCATCCGCCAGTCGCCGCGCGGCGAGAGCGAACCGCCGGCCGACACCTTCGGCCCGTTCGGCATCGCGGACCGCTTGAACTGCGCGAACTGGAAGAAGCGGCGGCAGAAGTACTCCAGCCAGTGCCGGATCTCCGCAAGGTCGTACGCCTTGTGGTCGGCGTCCGGGAACCCGGGCGGCCACGCGCCCGCCGCGACGTCCCGCCACGCGTGCCACGCCATGAACGCGATCTTCGTCGGCCGGAACCCGTACCGCAGCACGTAGAACAGCGTGAAGTCGTGCAGCGCGTACGGACCGATCTTGTCCTCGGTCGACTGCAGCTCCTCGCCCGGCACCAGCTCCGGGCTGATCTCGGTGTCGAGGATCGCGGTGAGGATCTCCCCGGCCTCGTCCCCGAACTGCCCACTGCTGACGACCCAGCGGATCAGGTGCTGGATGAGCGTCTTCGGCACGCCACTGTTCACGTTGTAGTGGCTCATCTGGTCGCCGACGCCGTACGTGCACCAGCCCAGCGCCAGCTCGGACAGGTCGCCGGTGCCGAGCACGATGCCGCCGCGCTGGTTGGCGAGCCGGAACAGATAGTCCGTGCGCAGCCCGGCCTGCACGTTCTCGAAGGTGACGTCGTAGACCGGGTCGCCGCCCGCGAACGGGTGGTCCATCTCCTTGAGCATCAGCCGCGCGGTGTCGGTGATGTCCAGCTCGGCGGCGGTGACGCCGAGGGCCTTCATCAGCGCGTGCGCGTTGGACTTGGTGTGCTCGCCGGTCGCGAACCCCGGCATGGTGAAGGCGAGGATGTCGCTGCGCGGACGCCCGGCCCGGTCCATGGCGCGCGCGGCGACGATCAGCGCGTGCGTCGAGTCGAGCCCGCCGGACACCCCGATGACGATCTTCGGGTCGCCGATCGCGCCGAGCCGCTGCACCAGCCCCGCGACCTGGATGTTGTACGCCTCGTAGCAGTCCTGGGCGAGCCGCTCGGCGTCCGCCGGCACGAACGGGAACCGCTCCAGGGCGCGGCGCAGCCCGAAGTCGGTCGCGGGCGCGTCGAGCCGGAAGGGGATCCGGCGGAAGTCGCCGGTGCGCGCGGCGTGCGTGCGCCGGTTGTCGTCGAAGGTGCCCTGGCGCTGCCGCTCCTGGCGCAGCAGGTCCAGGTCGATGTCGGCGATCGCGGCCCGGTCGCCGAGCGGGAAGCGCTCGGTCTCGTCGAGCAGCGCCCCGTTCTCGTAGATCATCGTCTGCCCGTCCCACGACAGGTCGGTGGTGGATTCACCGAGCCCGGCGGCCGCGTAGACGTAGGCGGCGAGGTAGCGGGACGACGCCGACCGGCACAGCAGCTTGCGGTCCTCGGCGCGGCCGACGGTGATCGGGCTGCCGGAGAGGTTGGCGATGACCGTCGCCCCGGCGAGGGCGGCCTCCGCGGCGGGCGGCACCGGCACCCACATGTCCTCGCAGATCTCGACGTGCAGCACGAGCCCGGCCACGTCCTCGGCGGCGAACAGCAGGTCCACGCCGAAGGGCACCTCGGCGCCGCCGAGCCGGATCGTTCCGCCGCGCTCCGTGTCACCGGCCGCGATCTGGCGGCGCTCGTAGAACTCCCGGTAGTTCGGCAGGTACGACTTGGGGGCGACGCCCAGGATCCGGCCCCGGTGCACGACGACCGCGCAGTTGTAGATCCGGTCGCGGTGGCGCAGCGGGGCGCCGACCACGAGCACCGGCAGCAGCTCGGCGGACCCGGCGACGACGGCGGCGAGGGCCTGCTCCACCTCGTCGAGCACGACGTCCTGCAGCAGCAGGTCCTCGATGGAGTAGCCGCAGAGCCCCAGCTCGGGGAAGACCGCGACGGCCACCCCGTCCGCGGCGCGCTCACGGGCCTGGCGCAGGATCGCCTCGGCGTTGGCGTGCGGATCGGCGATGGCGGCGTGACCCGTGCACGCCGCCACCCGCGCGAATCCCTGACTGTAGATCGACCGGAAGTTCACGCGCCCCATGATGTCAAGCGGTCAGGGCCGGTGCCTGCCGGGGGTTTCGCAAGCGGGCGCCGCCCGCCCGGGGGGTGTCGGGGCCGGGCTCACAGCAGCCGGTCGACCAGTCCGTCGACGTACTCCGGGGTGAGCGGGCCCGCGCCGAACAGCACGCGGATGTACATCGGGGCCATGACGTGGTCGACGACGGTCAGGGCGTCGAGCCGCGGCTCGCCGCGGTCGCCGGCGCGGTCGAGCATGGCCTGGAGCCGGTCGGCGCGGTCCGCGAGGAACTCGTCGCGCAGCCGCAGGCCCTCCGGCCCGGTGCCGGACAGGGCGACGGCCAGCCGGAGCACCGCCAGGCCGTCGGGGCCGGTGATCTCGCGGGCCACGGCGGCCGCGTAGGTGTGCAGGTCGCCGGCGAGGCTCCCGGTGTCGGGCATCGGGGAGCGCGCGTTGAGGCGGGTGAGCGTCACGTCGGTGAGCAGCGCCTCCAGGCTTCCCCAGCGCCGGTAGACGGTGGTGTCGGCCACGCCCGCGCGGGCCGCGACCTCGCTGACGGTGAAGCCGCCGTAGCCCCGTTCCCCCACCAGGTCCGTGACGGCCTGGTGCACCGCCGCGCCGACGCGGGCGCTGCGTCCGCCGGGGCGCCGGGTGCGCTGTTGCTCATCGTCCATGCGCCCACCTTAACGCAGTTGATGGTTGCGTTTGTAGGGAGGGGTGCTCTACATTCCCTCTTAACGCAGTAACTGGCTGCGTTAGCCGAAGGGGGAGTCATGGCTGCGTCATCTGCACCGTCTGTGTCGTCCGCGTCCGGAGGTGGCGGACCGAACCGGGTGGCCCTGCTCGTGGTGACCTGCCTGGGGCAGTTCATGGTGCTGCTCGACAACACGATCGTCGGCGCGGCACTGCCGGACATGCAGCACCGGCTGCACACGCGGCTGACCGGTCTGCAATGGATCGTCGACGCCTACGTGCTGCTGGTCGCCATGCTGCTGCTGACCGGCGGGGTCTTCGCCGACCGGTTCGGCCGGAAGCGGGTCTACCTGAGCGGCGTCGCGGTGTTCACCGTCGCGTCGGTGCTGTGCAGTGTCTCGGCGTCGGTCGGGTGGCTGGTGGCCGGGCGCGTGGCCCAGGGGATCGGCGCCGCGGCGCTGAGCCCGGCCTCGCTGGCCCTCCTGGTGGCCGCCCACCCCGGCGCGCGGGAGCGGGTCCGGGCGATCGGGCTCTGGGCCGGGCTCAGCGGAATCGGCCTGGCCGTCGGGCCCGTCGTCGGCGGCGTGCTGACGGAGGCCTTCGGCTGGCCCGCGATCTTCCTGGTCAACGTGCCCATCGGCGTGGTCCTGCTGCTCGCCGGCCGGCGCGTCCTCGACGAGTCCCGCAACCCGGCCGCACCCGCCCTCGACATCCCCGGGACCGTCCTGTCCGTCCTGGGCGTGGGAACCCTGACCTACGCGCTCATCGAGGGCGGCGCACGCGGCTGGGCCTCACCGGTGATCCTGGGCTGCTTCGCCGCCGCGCTCGCCCTTCTCGCCGCCTTCGTCGCCGTCGAGGGGCGCCGCTCGGCGCCGATGCTGCCGCCGCGCCTGTTCCGCCGACGGCTGTTCACGGTCTCCAACACCGCCATGGTCGTCGTGGGGTTCGCGCTCATGGGGTCGTCGTTCTTCTTCTCCCAGTTCTTCGTCCACGTCCAGGGCAGCTCGATCATGCGGGCCGGACTCCAGACCCTGCCGATGACGCTCGCCATGGTGGTCGTCAGCCCGTACGCGGGCCGTCTCGCCGCCCGGTACGGCTTCCGGGGCGTGGTCACCGTCGGCCTGGCGCTGGCCGGCCTGGGCTTGCTCGCCCTGGGCTCGGTGCACGCCGACACCGGCTACGCGAACGTGTGGTGGCGCCTCGCGACGGTCGGCGTCGGCTTCGCCCTGACCATGTCCCCGCTGACCGGCGCCGCCATCCAGGCGGTCAGCCCCGAGGAAGGCGGCCTCGCCTCGGGCATCAGCAGCACCACCCGGCAGTTCGGCGCGGTGCTCGGCGTGGCCGTGCTCGGCGCCGTGGTCCGCACCCGGCAGTCCGACGGCGCCTCCTTCGAGGCAGGTCTCGACAGTGCCTTCGTCGCGGCGGGAATCGTCACGCTGGTGTGCGCCGCGTTCACCGGCCTGTTGCTGGCGCGATCGGCGCCGGAAGCCGCTCCCGGCGCCGGGCCCACCCGTCGGGCCGCGACCGACGCCCCGTCAGAAACCGCCGAGAGCGTCTGAGTCGGGGCTCACCGTGCCCGCGGCACGGGACGATCGTGCGCAGGGCGCGGGTCGACCAGGGGCACCGCCGTCCCTGAGTGACCGTCATCTTTGCTTTGCCGGCGGGAGCAGGCGAGTTCAGGACCTCGGTACGAGGTGGCTGACGAAGGTGTTGGTGAACTTGCCGTCGGGGTCGAGCCGTTCGGCGAGCGCCCGGAAGTCGGCCGCCCGCGGATAGCGCGCGGCGACCCGGGCGGGCTCGGCGGTGAACACCTTTCCCCAGTGCGGCCGCGCGTCGACATCCCGCAGCCGGTCCTCGACCAGCGACACGACCGGCAGGACGCGCGCCGTGTCCGCGACCCACGTGAAGTGGAAGGCGACCGTGTCCCGCCCGTACGCCGGGCTCAGCCACTGCGCGTCGGCGGCGACGGTCCGCACCTCGCACACCTGGAGCACCGGCGCGATCCGGTCCCGTACGCCGTCCAGCGCGGCCAGCGCCGCGAGGGCGTGCTCGCGCGGCAGCAGATACTCCGACTGGAGCTCGTCGCCGCTGCTCGGGGTGAACTC
This sequence comes from Streptomyces sp. HUAS MG91, assembly GCF_040529335.1. Classification (GTDB taxonomy): domain Bacteria; phylum Actinomycetota; class Actinomycetes; order Streptomycetales; family Streptomycetaceae; genus Streptomyces; species Streptomyces tabacisoli. The sequence continues at coordinate 6,674,736 of NZ_CP159534.1, forward strand.
GGCCCGGAAGTGCGGCAGTCGCTCGTGCCAGGGGCCGGGCACCCCGAACTGTTCGGTGCAGTTCACCGCGGGCATGCCCGGCACGGGGTGCTGCTTCTCCGCGGCCGGCTCGGCCCACGGGAAGTCGACGGGCAGCGGCCGCCGCTGCTTCACCCACACCTGGTCGAAGTGCGGCCCGCGCCACTTGGTGAACAGACTCACGCTGTACGCGGACGAGGTGACGGCCTCGAAGTCCAGCCCCTGGAAAGGCAGTTCACGGAAGACGTGCTGGCTCACCTCGTAGTCCGGCTCCACGTCCAGGGTGAGCGAGAGGACGACGCCGAGCGCTCCGAGCGAGACCACGGCGCCCTCGAAGCCGTCGTCGCCGCGCGCGAGGGTGACGGTCTCGCCGTTGCCGGTGACGATCTCCACGGCGCGGACCGCCTCGGCGAGCGACTTGTTCCCGTTGCCCGAGCCGTGGGTGCCGGTCGCCACCGAACCGGCCACCGAGATGTGCGGCAGGGAGGCCATGTTCGGCAGCGCGAGGCCGTGGGCGTGCAGTTGGGCCGCCAGCTCGGCGTAGCGGACGCCGCCGCCGACCCGTACCGTGCGCGCCGCCCTGTCGATGTCGATCCCCGCGGGCAGGCCGCCCAGGGAGATCAGGGCGCCGGCGCGGTTCTCGTCCACGTCGGCGATCCGGTTGAAGGAGTGGCCGCTGCCGAGGACCCGGACGTGTGCGCTCCGCGCCACGAGGTCGCGCAGGGCGTCGGGGGTGGCCGGGCGGTGCACCGCCGCCGCGGAGAAGGTGATGTTGCGGGCCCAGTTCATGGGGCGGGTGTCGGGCATGGCGGTCGGCCTTTCATGCGGTTCCGGGGTGATTGGATCACGGCCGGGGTTCCGCGGTTCCGGCGGCCTGCGGGCCGGTGGGGGTTTGTCGCGCAGTTCCCCGCGCCCCTGGGTTGTTCGTTCGTCCGCGGCCCGGTGGCCGCTTCTCGCGCAGTTCCCCGCGCCCCTGAGATGCGCACTTCGTGCGCCATCTCATCGAGGGAGGCGCGCCCGCCCCCTCCTGCTGGAGAGGCGCGCGACGCGCTGCCTCAGGTCTTGGAGGAGATGCGCGCGGAGTGCTGCCTCAGGGCCTGGGAGGGGAGGGGCGCGATGCGCAACCTCAAGGGGAGGCTGCGCGGAGCGCATGCCTCAGGGGCGCGGGGAACTGCGCGACCAGCCACGACGAGAGGCGCGCGTGACGGCTGGTTTTAGGGGGCACGGCGAGAGGGCGCTCGGCGACGGGTCCCGGGGCGTGGGGAGACCCGGCGCCGGGCGGAGCGGCCGCTCGGGAGTACTGTTCCGGCGCATGACGCACTCGGAACTGCCCCGCACGCTGACACCCACCGACCGCACACGCCTGCGTCGCTTCAAGGAGAACGCGAGCTTCGAGCGGGCGGACCTGGAGGCGATCCTCGACGCGGGCTTCGTCTGTCACCTGGGAGTGATCGTCGACGGCGTCCCCATGGTCGTACCGACGGTGTACGGGCGTGACGAGCGGTACCTCTACGTGCACGGGTCGGTGGCCAGCCGCAGCCTGACCGGCGCCGCCGACGACGCCGATGAGACGATATGCGTCACCGTCACCCACGTCGACGGACTGGTCCTCGCCCGCTCCGTCTTCGAGCACGGCGTGAACTACCGGTGCGCGATGCTCTACGGCGTACCGCGCACCCTCACCGACGACGCCGAGAAGACCGAGGCGCTGCGCCTGATCACCGAGCACACGGCGCCGGGCCAGTGGGACTACGCCCGCCGCCCCAGCCGCAAGGAACTCGCCGCCACGACCGTCCTCGCCCTCTCCCTCGAAGAGGCCTCCGTGAAGATCAGCGCGGGCCCGCCGGACGACGGCGACTCGGCCGACGCCGAGCTCGGCCTGTGGGCCGGCACCCTGCCGCTCACCACGCGCTGGGGAGCGCCCACGGCCGACCCCGTGCTCCCCGCCAGCCGCACCGCCCCCGCGCACATCGTCGCCCGAGCGGGGACCCGGCAGGGCTGACCCGGGGGCGGGGGATACCGTGGGAAGGACTGTGACCGTCGAACGAGCAAGGAGAACGGGATGCAGAGCCGTACGGCGCTGGTAGAGGACCTGATGGAGCGCTTCCCGCATGTTCCGAGGGAAGCGGTCTTCAAGGAGGACCTGCTGCGCGGCGGAGTGGCGTTCGACGCCTCGGCTCTCAGCGACAACGAGGACGGCGAGGTCAAGCCGAAGTCGTACTTCATCTTCTCCTTCGACCACGGCACCCTGCCCGAGCTGGGCGAGGCCGCGCTGCGCCGCCCGCCCGAGGAGATCGTCCTCACCGGCGGCCCCTACGACCTGCGCCGCACGGTCGTCTCGGTCCGCGTGAACCCGTCGTCCCCGTACCGGGTCGCGGCCGGCGACGACGGCATGCTCGGCCTCTACCTGGACGGCAAGCGCATCGCCGACGTGGGTGTGCCGCCCATGCCGGAGTACTACCGGCACAAGCTCTCCAACGGGAAGTCGGTCATGGAGGTGGCCCCGACGATCCAGTGGGGCTACCTGATCTACCTGACCGCGTTCCGCGTCTGCCAGTACTTCGGCGCCAAGGAGGAGTGCCAGTACTGCGACATCAACCACAACTGGCGCCAGCACAAGGCGGCCGGCCGCCCCTACACGGGCGTGAAGGACGTCGACGAGGTCCTGGAAGCCCTGGAGATCATCGACAAGTACGACACCGCGAAGGCGTCGACCGCGTACACGCTGACCGGCGGCGCCATCACGTCGAAGGTGCAGGGCCTGGACGAGGCGGACTTCTACGGGCGCTACGCCAAGGCCATCGAGGAGTACTTCCCCGGGCGCTGGATCGGCAAGGTCGTCGCGCAGGCGCTGCCCAAGGACGACGTGCAGCGCTTCAAGGACTACGGCATCCAGATCTACCACCCCAACTACGAGGTGTGGGACGAGTACCTGTTCAAGATGTACTGCCCCGGCAAGGAGCGGTACGTCGGCCGTGACGAGTGGCACAAGCGGATCCTCGACTCGCGCGACGTGTTCGGCGCGCGCAATGTGATCCCGAACTTCGTGGCGGGCGTCGAGATGGCGGAACCGTTCGGCTTCAAGACGGTCGACGAGGCCATCGCCTCCACCACCGAGGGCCTGCGCTTCTTCATGTCGAACGGCATCACGCCGCGGTTCACCACGTGGTGCCCGGAGCCGACGACACCGCTCGGCAAGGAGAACCCGAACGGGGCGCCGCTGGAGTATCACATCCGGCTGCTCGACGCCTATCGCTCGACGATGGACGAGTTCGGGCTGTCGTCCCCGCCCGGATACGGCCCGTCGGGCGCCGGCCGCGCCGTCTTCTCGGTCAGCTCCTTCATGGACAGCCTCGCGCCCAACGAGGAAGCCGTGGAGGTCTGACGCCCGGTTCCCGCGCCCCTGAAGGCCGCAGGCCTTTCGGGGGCGCGGGGAACCGCGCGACACCAGCCACCACGACGCACCCGCACCCGGCGGCGGCTCAGTCGGACGCGGGCTCCGGGTCCGAGACCAGGCGGGTCAGCAGCGCGGCGTCCGCGTCGGCGAGCAGCGTGGACAGAACGGCGATCCGGGCCTGCCCGGCCCGCAGCGTGCCGGTGAGCACGGCACCGGCGGCGACCAGATCCACGGCCCCGCCCCCCGTGTAGATCTCGGCGAGCGGCCCGGCCGGCACACGCGAGGTGACGGCGACCAGAACCCCGCGCCGCACGGCGTCGGCCACGGCGTCCGCGAACGCCGGAGTGGCGTTCCCGGCACCGGTGGCGACGAGCACGATCCCCCGCGCCCCCGCCGCGATCGCGGCGTCGAACAGCGTGGGGTCCGCGTCGCTGTGGTGCATGACGATGTCGACGCGCGGCAGAGCGCCGTCGTCCGTCTTCGGTACGGGCAGCGGCGCGGGTCGCACCGGATCGCGGCGGATGTCGACCCGGCCGAAGCCGAGCTTGCCGAGGGCCTGCGGCCGCGACGGGTCGCCGAACGCGTGCGCGGCGAGCGTCTGCGTCTTCACCGTGCCGCGCGCGGCGTACACCGAGCCGTCGAAGGCGATCAGCACCCCCAGGTCCCGTACGGTGGCGGCGACCTGGAGCGCGTCGTACATGTTCCCCGGACCGTCGCCGTCGCTGGCGCCCAGCGGCTTCTGCGCGCCGGTGAACACCACCGGGCGGGGATCGTCGTGGTGCAGGTCGACCAGGAACGCGGACTCCTCCAGGGTGTCCGTGCCGTGGGTGACGACGATGCCGTCGACGTCCGGGTCGGCGAGCGCGTCCCGCACCGCGCGCAGCAGGGTCAGCTGGCGCTCGCTGGTCATCTGCGAACTGTTGATGTTGAACAGGTCGACGACCCGCACCTCGACGCCGTCCGGCACGGCGGCGCTGGCCAGAACGGTGTCCCCGCCGGCGTCGGCGGCGTAACCGGTGCCCTGCCAGCGGCTGGCGATGGTGCCGCCGGTGCTGATGAGCGTGATGCGCTTCATGGAGAGGTGCCTCGCGGGTGGGGGAGGGGCGGGAGGGGTAACGCAACCGCAAGGATAAATCGAAAACCGCGCAATTTGATTGCCAATTCTGGCCCGCGGACGCCAAAGGCGTGGTGGATAATTGCGTCATGGACGCGATCGACCTGCACATCTTGCGCGAGCTCCAGAGCGACGGCCGGCTCAGCAACCAGGAGCTGGCCCAGCGGGTGGGGCTGAGCCCCTCGCCCTGTCTGCGCCGGGTCCGCCAGCTCGAACAGGACGGGGTCATCCAGGGCTACCGCGCGATGGTCGACCCGGCCGCGGTCGGCCGCGGCTTCGAGGTCCTCGTCTCCATCGAGGTCCGCCGCGACCGCGAGTCCGTCGAGGCCTTCGAGCAGGCGCTCCAGGACATCCCCGACGTCATCGAGGCCTACCGCCTGTTCGGCAGCCCCGGCTGTCTGCTGCGCATCGCGGTCGCCGACCTCGCCGCGTACGAACGCCTCTGGATCGAGCGGCTCACCACTCTCGGCGGGGTCACCGAGGTGAACTCCCAGATCATCATGAAGCGCGTCAAGGAGCCGCGGGGCCTGCCGGTCTGAGCCGACCGGCAGGCGTGAGCGCCATCAGCGGCGCCGCGACGACCGGCTGCGCGCCCAGCCGGCGGCCCCCGCCAGATGCAGGGCCAGCGCGGTCAGACCGAGCAGCATGATGTTCACGGACGTGAAGGTGTCGTTCGTCGAGATGTCGGCGGCGTTGATCAGGAACGCCAGGAAGAACAGCACGGCGGCGGCGATGGCGAACATGGGAACTCCGGTTTCTCGTCGGGGTGTTGTCGCCCGTGTGCCCCCATTCGTGTTCTGTACCGCATCCCGGGTATCCGCAGGGGGAGCGAGCACGAACGCACGCACCGACCGACACCATGGAGGCGTCATGCCGGGCATCCTCGACCGCATCAAGCAGTACAGCCGCACCCCGCAGGGCCGGCGGGCCATCGCGACGGCGCGCCGTACCGCGTCCGACCCCCGCCGGCAGGCCCAGGCCCGCGCCTGGCTCGGGCGACTGCGCCGCCGCTGACGGCCCCGCAGGGGGTGAGGTGAAAAACCACTGGCGCCGGGTCGGCCCGGGTGGCTAACGTCAGGTCCGTTCCCGCGGCGCCTTCGGGCTGCCGCTGCCGACCGTGTGATCTGGAGGTGTTGACCGATGGCTGCTGTCGAGCCGGGCGTTGCCCGCATCCGGAAGTTCGTCAAGTCCACCTCCGTGGCCACCGGCTGATCACACACTCGTTTCTCTCCGCGTCCCAGGACGCGGCGCCGGGGCCACCCATGTGAAGGGTCACCCCTTGTCTTCGCTTTCCTCTCTTTCCGGTTCCTCTCTTCCGGATTCCCCGCTCGCCGCGTACGGCTGGGACGCGGACTGGGCGTCCGTGTTCGCCCCGTACGGCGCGCAGGGCCTGCTGCCCGGCCGGGTCGTCCGGGTCGACCGCGGCCAGTGCGACGTGGCCACCGCCGAGGGCGTCGTCCGCGCCGACACCGAGTTCGTCGTGCCCCGCGACCCGATGAAGGTCGTGTGCACGGGGGACTGGGTCGCCGTCGACCCCGAGGGCGGCGACCCCCGGTACGTACGGACCCTGCTGCCGCGGCGGTCCGCCTTCGTCCGGTCGACGACGTCGAAGCGGTCCGAGGGCCAGGTGCTCGCGACCAACGTCGACCACATCATCATCTGCGTGTCCCTCGCCGCCGAGCTGGACCTCGGCCGTATCGAGCGGTTCCTCGCCCTCGCCCACGCGAGCGCGAGCGGTGACGCCCTGCTGCACGACGCGGGGCTGTCCCGGGAGTCGGCCGCCCAGCCGATCGTCGTCCTCACCAAGGCCGACCTCGTGCCCGACGCGGTCGGCCTGTCGTACCTGGTCTCCGACGTGGCGGCCGCCGCGCCCGGCGCCCAGGTGGTGCCCGTCAGCGCCCACGACGGCGACGGGATCGACGTGCTGCGGGCCGTCGTCGCGGGCGGCACGGCCGTGCTGCTCGGGCAGTCCGGCGCCGGCAAGTCGACCCTGGCCAACGCGCTGGTCGGCACCGACGTCATGGACGTCCAGGCGGTCCGTGACATGGACGGCAAGGGCCGGCACACCACGACCACCCGGAACCTGTTCGTGCTGCCCGGCGGCGGTGTCCTCATCGACACGCCGGGGCTGCGCGGGGTCGGGCTCTACGACGCCGAGGCGGGCGTGGAGCAGGCGTTCGCCGAGATCGCCGAGCTGGCGGAGCGGTGCCGGTTCCACGACTGCGGGCACCAGGTCGAGCCCGGCTGCGCGGTGCTCCGCGCCGTCGACGACGGGACGCTTCCGCAGCGGCGCCTCGACAGTTACCGCAAGCTGGTCCGCGAGAACCGGCGGCTCGCCGCGCGGACCGACGCGCGGTTGCGGGACGAGATGCGCAAGGTCTGGAAGCAGCGCGGGCAACAGGGCCGCGCGGCCATGGAGGCCAAGCGGGGGCGCCTGAGGTAAGGGCTGGCGGCGGCCTTCAGGGGCGCGGGGAACTGCGCGAGAAGCCCCACCGGCCCGCACCCGGCGACGAAACCCGTCCGGGCAACGCCGTGTCCGATTCCCGCCAGCCCGAGCGGAGCGAACCGGCGACACTGGAAGCGTGATGATCGACGAGGACACGCGCTACGAGGCCGTGCGCAGCCGGGACGCCCGGTTCGACGGCGAGTTCTTCTTCGCCGTCGAGACCACCGGGATCTACTGCCGCCCGAGCTGCCCCGCGGTCACCCCGAAGCGGCAGAACGTCCGCTACTACACGACGGCCGCCGCCGCGCAGGGCTCCGGCTTCCGGGCCTGCCGGCGCTGCCGCCCGGACGCCGTGCCGGGCTCCGCGGAGTGGAACGTACGGGCGGACGTCGTCGGCCGGGCCATGCGGCTGATCGGCGACGGCGTCGTCGACCGGGAGGGCGTCGGCGGACTCGCCGGCCGGCTCGGCTACAGCGCCCGCCAGGTGCAGCGCCAGCTCACCGCCGAGGTGGGCGCGGGCCCCGTCGCGCTCGCCCGCGCCCAGCGCGCGCACACCGCCCGGGTGCTGTTGCAGACGACACCGCTGCGGGTCACCGAGATCGCGTTCGCGGCCGGGTTCGCGAGCGTGCGGCAGTTCAACGACACCATGCGCGAGGTGTACGCCCGCACCCCCACCCAGCTGCGGGCCGACGCGCCCGACCGGCAGCGGGCCGTCGCCGCCGGCGCCGGCATCCCGCTGCGGCTCGCCCACCGGGGCGCCTACCAGGCGCGGCCCGTCTTCGACCTGCTCGCCCGCGAACGCGTCCCCGGCGTCGAGGAACTGACCGGCGACCGGCCCGGGTCCCGGATCTTCCGGCGCACGCTGCGCCTGCCCCACGGCACCGGCGTCGTCTCCGTCGACGAGGCCCGGCACGAGCAGCCCGGCGCGCGGGCCGAGCACCGCGGCGGCTGGCTCGACGCCCGGATCCACCTGACCGACCTGCGGGACCTGACCACCGCCGTGGGCCGGCTGCGCCGCCTGTTCGACCTCGACGCCGACCCGTACGCGATCGACGAGCGGCTCGGCGCCGATCCGCGGCTCGCCCCGCTCGTCGCCGCCCGCCCCGGACTGCGCTCGCCCGGCGCCGCCGACCCCGAGGAACTCGCCCTGCGCATCGTCGCCGGGCCCACGGAGTCGGCCCGCCTCGTCGAGCGGTACGGCAAACGGCTCGACGCGCCCTGCGGCGCCCTCGACCGGCTCTTTCCCGCGCCGGACGCCCTCGCCGACGAACCCGGCACGCTCGGCGCGCTGGCCCGCGCCCTCGCCGACGGCACCCTGCGGCTCGACGCGGGCGCCGACCGCGACGACGCCGAGGCCTGCCTGCGCACCCTGCCCGGCCTGGACGCGCGCACCGCCGCCCTGATCCGCATGCGGGCGCTCGGCGACCCCGACGTGACCGTGCCCGGCGACGCCCCGCCCGGAGCGGACGCCACCGGCGCCGCCTGGCGGCCCTGGCGGTCGTACGCACGCCAACACCTCTCAGCAGAAGGACAGTCGTGAACACCAAGCCCGTACCCGGCGACACCGCCCCCGCCGTCCGCTTCACCACCCTCGACAGCCCGCTCGGCGAGCTGCTGCTCACCGCCGACGCGTCCGGCGCCCTGACGTCGCTGTCCGTCCCCGGACAGAAAGGCGGCCGCACGGTGCGGGACGGCTGGGTGCGCGACCCGGCCCTCTTCACCGACGCCGCACGGCAGCTCGCCGCCTACTTCGCGGGCGAACTCAAGGAGTTCGACCTGGAACTGAGGCCGGAGGGCACGGAGTTCCGGCGCCGCGTGTGGGACGCGCTCGACGCCGTGCCGTACGGCTCCACCACCACGTACGGCGAGGTCGCGGCCCGGATCGGCGCCTCCCGCGCGGCCGTGCGGGCCGTCGGCGGCGCGGTCGGCGCCAACCCGCTGCTGATCCTGCGCCCCTGCCACCGCGTCATCGGCGCCGACGGCTCCCTCACCGGGTACGCGGGCGGCCTGGACCGCAAGGTGACCCTGCTGACCCTCGAAGGCGTCGGGATCTGAGGGACAGGCCCTAGCCCGGGGCGACCGCGACCGCCGCCAGATATCCGTCCGGGACCGGCACGTCCCGTACCGTCCAGCCGCCGGGCGCCCCGGGTGCGCCCGGCAGCGTACCGACGTAGTCGAGGTCGGCGGCGCGGGCCAGGCCGGTGCCGAGGCCCTTCAGGTAGGCCTCCTTGCGGACCCAGGCGCGGCCGAGGGCGACGCGGCGCTCCTGCGGCGCGCCGAGCGCGGCGAGTTCGGCCCGCTCGCGCGGGTGCAGGACCGCTGCGAGATCGCGGGTCGCGTCGGCCGACGGCAGCTCCTCCACGTCGGCGCCGACCGGGACGGGCGCGAGCGCGATCAGGGCCAGGTCGCCGCTGTGCGAGAGCGAGAAGTGCGGGCCCGACGGGTCCGCGAGGGCCGGCCGGCCGTGCGGCTCACCGCACTCCGGGCAGGGCTCGCGCACGAACCGCACCGCACCGGGCGCGCACCCCAGCCGCTCGCCGAGGATCCCGCGCAGCGCCAGATGCGCGGCGACGTACCGCACCCGGTGCCGCGCGAAGCGGAAACCGGCGGCGCGCCGCAGCTCACCGGCGTCGAGCACGCCGGCCCCGGCGTCCCCGCCGTCAGCGGACCGCCCGTCCGTGCGCGCCAGCCACAGCCGGGCCCGGCCGCGCGGCGCCAGCTCCCTCACGTCGTCCATGTCACCCGCACGGGAGACGACCCTACCGGCCCTGTCCGGCGCGGTGGCGGCCCTTGCGGCGGGGCCCACGGACCCGTACGACGACATAGGCGGTCACCGCCACGAGCGCCGCGCCGAGGACCACCTTCGACAGGACGCCCACGTACCGCTCGACCAGCTCCCACTGGTCGCCCAGCCAGTACCCGGCGAGCACGAGCACCGTGTTCCAGACGAGCGAGCCGACCGCGGTGAGGGAGAGGAAGACCGGCAGGCGCATGCGTTCCACGCCCGCCGGGACCGAGACGAGGCTGCGGAAGACGGGCACCATCCGGCCGAACAGCACCGCCTTCGTGCCGTGCCGCTGGAACCAGGCCTCCGTCCGCTCCAGATCGGAGACCTTCACCAGGGGCAGCCGGGCCCACAGCGCGTACATCCGGTCGCGGCCGATCGCGCGGCCGATGCCGTACAGGGCCGCCGCGCCCACGACCGAACCGAGCGTCGTCCAGAACAGCGCCGAGGCCAGACCGATCACGCCCTGGCCCGCCGCGAAACCGGTCAGCGGCAGGATGATCTCGCTGGGCAGCGGCGGGAACAGGTTCTCCAGAGCGATGGCGAGGCCCGCGCCGGGGCCGCCCGCCGTCTCGACGAGACGGGCCGCCCACCCCGCGATCCCGGAGGCCGGCTCGCCGGATGGGGCGCCGGAGCCGGGGGAGGCGGCCACGGTCACGAGATGCATACGGGGTCTCCAGGCAGGGTCGTCGTCGCACGCCGCAGCCCGCTGCCCGGACGCCCACCCGGGCCGGAACGGCGGCTCGGCGCGCCCTCACGAGGGTAAACGGTTGGCAAAGTCAGGAGTTCCCGGCCGCCTCGGATCCGGGGGGAATCAGCCCCAGATCACCGCGCCGATCCAGGCGCCCACGATCAGCAGGCACGCGAACAGCTCGGCGAGGACGCTGGAGCCGCCCGCCCGCATCGCCGTCCGGGTGGAGGCGACCGCGTCGCCGTGACTGCCCAGCCGCAGCCGCTCCGAGACGTAGATCCCGCCGACGTACCCGGGGATCGCGCCGATCACCGGCACCACGCAGAACCCGGCGAGCGCCCCCAGCCCCGCCCACACCGCCAGCCGCCAGGTCGCCCCGGCCTGCCGCAGCCGGCGCGGCGGCAACTGCCAGCGCAGCACCTGCGCGGCGAGCAGAACGACGGTGGCGCCGACGAGGACCCCCCAGGCGAGACCGCTGGGCTCACGCAGGGCCCAGACCGCGACCGCGGCCCACACCAGCCACGACCCGGGCACCCCCGGCACCAAGACTCCGCACAGGCCGAGGGCGAGCACCGCCCCGACCAGCAGGAGTTCCCACGTTCCCATGCGGCAACCGTGCCATGGTCATGCCGCTCCGGCACGGCCAGCGGAGCGTCACCGGGAGACCCAGCCCCGCTCGAAGGCGTGCCAGCCCAGCTGGAGCCGCGTGGTCACCCCGGCCAGCTCCATCAGCCGTTTCACCCGCCGCTGCACCGTCCTGAGCCCGAGATCGAGCTGTTTGGCGACGCTCGCGTCGGTCAGCCCGGCGAGCAGCAGCGAGAGGATCCCCAGATCGACGGCGTCGGGGCCGTCCGGGCTGTTCTCGTACACCTGTCCGTCCTCGCCGAGCCGCAGCGGCAGCGCCTGCCGCCACACCGCCTCGAAGAGCCCGCTCAGCGATTCGAGCAGCCCGCTCGCGTGCACCACGAGCGCCGCCGGCTCCGCGGACCGGGACGTCAGCGGCACCAGCGCGAGCGACCGGTCGGCGATCACCATCTTCGTCGGCACCCGGTCCACCAGCCGCACCTGCTCGTCCCGGCGGATCGCCGCCGACAGCTCGATCAGACCCCGGGGCAGGGCCAGCACCTCGCGCTCGATGACGACCCGGTAGCCGACCCCGCGGCTGACGGCCTGCGGCTCCGCCACGTTGTCCGTGCCGCTCACCGCGACCGGGCTGTCGGTGACCAGGGCGCAGACCTCCTCCGTCGCGCCGAGCTGGATCTGCAGGAAGCGCTGGGTGACGGCGGCCGCACCGGTGACCACCTCCACCAGATCGTGCACGGCCGTCTCGACGGCCTGGGCCCGGTACTCCTCGACGAGCCGGGCCGCCGTCAGCTCCGCCTTCTCCAGCTCGTGCCGCTGCTGGGCGAGCAGGGCGCCGAGCGCGATCCCGGGCGGCGCCGCCACCCAGCGGCCGGGCCGGGCGGAGGACTGGGCGGCGAGGCCGTGCCGTTCGAGGCGGCGCAGGATGCGCTCGGTCTCGTACTCGGCGTGCGCGAGCCGCAGCGCGAGATCCGGTACGTCGGCGGCTCCGACCGCCACCAGCGCGCGGTACGCCGTCTCGTGCGCCTCGTCCAGACCTATCGCACCCAGCATGCGGTGATGCCCCTCCTCGTCACGCGTTCCGTCACCCCCGTGGCGGGAAATAGCCACGGCACATTCCCGCCGCGCTCATCTTCCCCGCACCTGCCGTCACTCTGCCAATGTGGCGCCACCGCAGCACAAACACCCGCCGGGAATACGGGTTTTGACCGGTATTCACCTGCGCATTCACCTGGGGAGAGCGATGCGCCCGATAGCGCGTACGGCCCTGGTGGCGGCGACCGCCGCCGTCCTGGCCGGCACGGTGGCCGTACCGTCCGGGGCGGTGGAGGGGACCGCCCCGGACGGTAGCCGTCCACTCGTCGGCAGCACCGCCGCGGCGTCCACGACCGCGACGGTGACCCTGGTGACCGGGGACCGCGTCCTGGTCACCACCGACGCCGACGGCAACAGCTCCGCGACGGCCCTGCCCGCCGAGGACGGCACCACGCCACTGCTGCAGACCCGCCGCTCCGGAAAGGACCTCTACGCCTATCCGGACGGCGCCGCCGCGGCGCTCGCCGCGGGCCGGGTCGACGAGGAACTGTTCAACGTCACCGGGCTGATCCGGCAGGGCTACGACGACCAGCACAGCGCGACGCTCCCGCTCATCGCCACCTACGACACGTCCGTCGACGTCGCCCGGAGCGTGCCCGCCGCCCCGCGCGGCGCCGAGCGCGGCCTCGTCCTCGACGCGATCGACGGTGTCGCCCTCAAGGCCGACAAGAAGAAGGCCGCCGCCTTCTGGGCCGACATCGCCACTCCCCGCTCCCGCGCGGCCGGTGACCTGAAGAAGCTGTGGCTCGACGCCAAGGCCCAGTCGCTGCTGGCCGATTCGACGAAGCAGGTGCACGCCGACCGGGCGTGGGCGGCCGGTTACGACGGCAAGGGCACCAAGGTCGCCGTCCTCGACACCGGCGCCGACACCGAACACCCCGACCTCGCGGGACGGGTCGCCGAGTCGAAGAACTTCACCGACTCCGCCGACGCCGGCGACCGCAACGGCCACGGCACCCACACCACGTCCACCGTCGGCGGCACCGGCGCGGCGAGCGGCGGCAAGGAGAAGGGCGTCGCCCCCGCGACCACCCTGCTCAACGGCAAGGTCCTCAACGACAGTGGCTCCGGCGCCACTTCGTGGATCATCGCCGGAATGCAGTGGGCCGTCGACGAGGGCGCCGACGTGGTCTCCATGAGCCTCGGCAACCCCTCCGAGCTCGACTGCTCCGACCCGATGGCGCAGGCCACCCAGGAGCTCGCGCGGTCCGCGAAGAACACGCTCTTCGTGATCGCCGCCGGCAACGCGGGCCCCACCCTCAACTCGGTCTCCTCGCCCGGCTGCGTGCCCGAGGTGCTCACCGTCGGCGCCGTCGACGGCGACGACGCCACCGCGAACTTCTCCAGCCGCAGCCCCGTCCGGCGCACCCACACCCTGAAGCCGGAGATCGCCGCGCCGGGCGTCGCGATCAAGGCCGCGGCCGCGGGCGGCCGGGGCGTGTACGCGTACCAGTCGATGAGCGGTACGTCGATGGCCACCCCGCACGTCGCGGGCGCCGCCGCCCTCGTCAAGCAGCGCCACCCCGACTGGAGCGCGGCCCGGATCAAGCAGGCCCTCGTCTCCTCCGCGGACTCCGGGATCCCCGGTGACGTGCGCGAGACCGGCGGCGGGCGCCTCGACGCGAAGGCCGCGATCGACCAGAGCGTCCTCGGCGCCGACGCCGTCCAGGGCGGCACGTTCAACTGGCCGCAGGACAAGAGCGACCGCACCACCGTGCAGGTCCCGTACACCAACACCACCGACAAGCCGGTGAAGCTGACCCTGTCCGTCGCCCGGGTCACCGGCAACAACGGCTCCGCGGTCCGCTCGGACATCGCCGCGCTCGGCGCCCGTACGGTCACCGTCCCCGCGGGCGGCACCGTCCAGGTGCCGCTGAAGCTCGACCCGGCGGCGTCCCTCAAGGCCGCCCAGTACGGCGACGTCACCGGCCGCGTCCTCGCCACCGGACCGGGCGGCGTGCACCTGAGCACCCCGTTCTCGCTGTACGTGCAGCCCGAGACGGTCACCCTGCGCGTCAAGGTCGTCGACCGGAGCGGCAACCCCGCGACCGGGGCCTCCTCCCTCGACGTCATCGGGACCGACGTGGCCTCCGGCGAGCGGCGCGTGAACAACGGCGCCACCGACCAGACCTATCAACTGCGGCCCGGCGCCTACTTCCTGTCGAGTTTCGTCGCGACCCCCGCCACCACGGGTACCCTCGTCGACTCGGCGACCTTCCTCGCCCGTCCCCAGCTGAACCTCACCAAGGACACCACCGTCGTCCTCGACGCCCGTGAGGCCCACCGGCTGACCGTCAGGACCGACCGCGACAGCGAGGTGCGCGGCGCCTCCCTCGGCTTCGCCCGCACCTTCGGCACCGACAACTGGCTGCACTCGGCCACCATCCAGGGCTCGCGCACCGTGCGCGCCTACTACGCCGACGTGCGGGGCCGCGCCGGTGACGGCAGCTTCGAGTTCGACAGCTTCTGGCGCACCGCCGCCCCGCAGATCAGCGAGTTCGGCGTGACCGGGGGCCCCGCCCTGCACCCGGTGACCGGCTCCACCAACTCCGCCAACCTCGACGGCACCGGCACCTCCGAGATCGTCGACGGCGGCTCCGGCAAGGCCGCCGAACTGGCCGCGTCCCAGGGCAAGCTGGCCCTGGTGAAGCTGGCCGACGGCGGCTCCGCGTCCGCCGTCGCCCAGGCCGCGGCCAAGGCCGGCGCCAAGGGCGTCGTCCTCTACCGCGAGGCCGCGGGCCGCTGGTACCCGGCGACCGGCTTCACCGGCGGCCCGCTGCCGACGCTCGCCCTGGAGACCGACGAGGGCACCGCGCTCGCCGCCCGCATCGCCTCCGGCACCACGACGCTCCACTGGAAGGCCACCGCCAAGAGCCCGTACAGCTACACCCTGGCGTTCCCCGAGAGCGGGCAGATCCGCTCCGACCGCGCCTACCGCGTCGCCGACCGGGACCTCGCCACGAACCGGGCGACGTACCGCGCGATGGGTACCGCCGCCGACTACCTCGACTTCCCGTCGGCGTCCCGCCCGAACGGCCTGACCGCCGGGTTCGGCGACCTCCTCCCGATCGCCGCGCCGTCCACCCGCACCGAGCTGTACTCCACGGGCGACACCGCCTTCGGGCACGAGGTGTCCAGCTCCTTCCCGTACGGCGAGTTCATGGGCGACACGGTGCGCACGTACAAGAAGGGCGAGCGGCGCACCGAGGAGTGGTACGGCGGAGTGCTGGCCCCCACGACGCCGCTGACGGCCACCGGTGAGCAGGCCCTCGCCGCCGAGCGGCAGGGCAACCTGATCGGTGTCGCGCCCGGCTTCTGGGGCGACGGGCAGCACCAGGGCGTCCAGGGCTCGTTCGGCGACATCGGCGGCATGCGGCTGACGCGCGACGGCGAGGAGATCGGGCGCAGCGCCTGGCCGTACGGGGTGTTCGAGGTCCCGGCCGACGACGCCGCGTACGAACTCACCCTCCAGACCGCGAAGATCGGCTCCAAGGTCTGGAACCGGTCGACGCAGACGAGCACGACCTGGTCGTTCCGCTCGCACCTCGACGAGGACGTCTACTCGCAGGGAGTCCCGCTGCTCTTCCCGCACCTGGCGCTTCCCGAGGACGGTCTCAAGACCCTCGCCGCGCAGGACGGCCAGCGGATCGCCCTGACGGCGACCGGTCACGCGGGATACGAGCCCGGCCGCCTCACCGGCGCCGCGCTCTCGTACTCCTACGACGGCGGCGAGACCTGGACGGAGGCCACCACCTCCCGTCACGACGGCGGTTGGACCGCGACCGTGGACCACGCGGGCGCCTCCGGCAAGCAGGTCACGCTGAAGGTGCGGCTCACCGACGCGAAGGGCGCCTCGGTCACCCAGACCGTCACCCGCGCGTACGACGTGCGCTAGTTCGAGCCGTCACACGAACCGGTCCGCCGGGCGGCCACCCTGTGGGGGGTGGGGCCGCCCGGCGGACCTTTTGTGCGGAGGTTTTTCCCGATGCCCCGTTTTCGGACGCGCTGTCATGTGGACAATAAGGGCATGAGCCAGCAGGGGGAGAGGCCCACCGGTCACCGGTCCCGGGAGTCCCACGCGTTGCAGGAGTCACGGAAGTCCCAGGAAGACGACTGGTGGGGGCAGTTGTACGAGGACGAGGGCGCCGCCGCCGACACCGGCCCGGCCCCGGCCGCGGACACCCTGGACGACCGCTTCGCCTCGGCCGGCTCGGTGACGACCCCGCCCGCGGACGCGGTGCCGCCCCCGCCCCCGCCGCCGTGGGACCCACCGCCGGCCGACCCGCCCGCACCTCCGGTCGGCCTGCCCTCGCTGCGGCCCGACACGGCCGGACCCACGGCCCCGGCAGCACCGGAGGCGCCGCCCCGGCCCGCCGAAGCACCCGCCGGACCGCCGCCGACGCCGCTCCCGGACCCGCGGACCGGCCCGCCCGCGCCGCCCGCCCCGCCCGCTGAACCCCCGGCCCCTGTCCTCCCGCCGGAGCCGCCCGCCCCGCCCACGGTCCCGTACGTCGGTGACGGCCCGCCCACCTACGAGGCCGAGCCCACCGCGCTGCCCGTCGCCGACCCCGAGGACCTGGACGGCCTCGTGGCCGACACCGTGCTCGACGGGGCGCGGTACGGCTCCTGCGTGCTGCGGGCGGCCTCCGTGCGCGGCGACTCCGCGCGCTACCGGGGCGAGCCCCGCCGCGACTCCCTGCTGACCGCCCGCTTCGGCAGCGGGCCCGGCGCGCTGATCCTCGTCGCGCTGGCGACCGGCGCCCGTGCCACCCCGGGCGCCCACCGCGCCGCCGCCGAGGCGTGCGACTGGATCGGACGCGCCGTCGGCCTCAGCCACACCCGGCTGGCCGAGGACATCAGAGCGGGCCGGCGCGGCGACCTCAAGTCGGGGCTGCACCGGCTCACCGACCGCAGCCTCGGCAAGCTGCGGGCCACCGCCGCCGAGCAGGGCCTCGACCCCGACGAGTACAGCGCCACGCTGCGCTGCCTGCTCGTCCCCGCCGACCCCGGCTGCCGCACCCGCGTCTACTTCGGCGTCGGCGGCGGCGGCCTGTTCCGGCTGCGGGACGGCGCCTGGCAGGACATCGAGCCGAGCGTCGTCGAGCAGCGCAAGGGCGCCCCCGTCGTCGGATACGGCTCGTCGCCGCCCGCCGAGACGCCCGAGGGCGACCGGCTCACCATGGACCTGGGCATCACCACCCCGCCCAGCCCCTACGAACCGGCGCCCGAGCCGCCCCGCGACCCGTTCCGGTTCCGCGCCTCCGTCGCCCGCCCGGGGGACACCCTGCTGCTGTGCACGGCGGGCCTCGCCGAGCCGCTGCGCGGCGAGCCGGATCTGGCCCGCCATCTCGCGCAGCGCTGGGCGGACGCCGAGCCGCCGGGCCTGGCCGCGTTCCTCGCGGACACCCAGGTCCGGGTCAAGGGGTACGCGGACGACCGCACGGCCGCCGCCGTTTGGGAGGCGTAACACCGCCCCGTGTGAATTCATGGAACCCGGAAGCAGTGACCGGCACGCGACCGAGACCGAATCCGGGTTCCGAAGGGGCACACACGTCATGGCCAAGCAGAACGTCGCGGAACAGTTCGTCGACATCCTCGTCCGGGCGGGCGTCAAGCGCATGTACGGCGTCGTCGGCGACAGCCTCAACCCGGTCGTCGACGCCATCCGCCGCAACAGCGCCATCGACTGGATCCACGTACGCCACGAGGAGACCGCCGCCTTCGCCGCGGGCGCGGAGGCCCAGGTCACCGGGCAGCTGACCGCCTGCGCGGGCTCCTGCGGCCCCGGCAACCTCCACCTCATCAACGGCCTCTACGACGCCCACCGCTCCATGGCACCGGTGCTCGCCCTCGCCTCGCACATCCCGTCCAGCGAGATCGGCCTCGGCTACTTCCAGGAGACCCACCCCGACCGGCTCTTCACCGAGTGCTCCCACTACAGCGAGATGATCTCCAGCCCGAAGCAGATGCCGCGCGTGCTCCAGACCGCCATCCAGCACGCGGTGGGCCAATCGGGTGTCAGTGTCGTATCGCTGCCCGGCGACGTCGCCGACGAGGCCGCACCGGACAGCGGCATCGAGACCGCGATCGTCACCTCGCGGCCCACGATCCGGCCCGGCGACGCCGAGATCGACAAGCTCGTCGAGATGATCGACGAGGCCGGCAAGGTCACCCTGTTCTGCGGCAGCGGCACCGCGGGCGCGCACGCCGAGGTCATGGAGTTCGCCGAGAAGATCAAGTCGCCGGTGGGGCACGCGCTGCGCGGCAAGGAGTGGATCCAGTACGACAACCCCTTCGACGTCGGCATGAGCGGGCTGCTCGGCTACGGCGCCGCCTACGAGGCCACCCACGAGTGCGACCTGCTGATCCTGCTCGGCACCGACTTCCCGTACAACGCGTTCCTGCCGCAGAAGGACGTCAAGATCGTGCAGGTCGACGTGCGGCCCGAGCACCTCGGCCGCCGCTCCAAGCTGGACCTCGCGGTGTGGGGCGACGTCCGCGAGACGCTGCGCTGTCTCACCCCGCGCGTGAAGCCGAAGAGCAACCGCCGCTTCCTCGACAAGATGCTGAAGAAGCACGCCGACCACCTTGAGGGCGTCGTCAAGGCCTACACCCGCAAGGTCGACAAGCACGTCCCCATCCACCCCGAGTACGTCGCCTCCGTCGTCGACGAACTCGCCTCCGAGGACGCCGTGTTCACCGTCGACACCGGGATGTGCAACGTCTGGGCCGCCCGCTACATCTCGCCCAACGGGCGGCGCCGCGTCATCGGCTCCTTCTCGCACGGCTCGATGGCGAACGCGTTGCCGATGGCGATCGGCGCCCAGTTCACCGACCGGAACCGGCAGGTGATCTCCATGTCGGGCGACGGCGGTTTCTCGATGCTGATGGGCGACTTCCTGACGCTGGTCCAGTACGACCTGCCGGTCAAGGTCGTCCTGTTCAACAACTCCTCCCTGGGCATGGTGGAGCTGGAGATGCTGGTGGCGGGCCTGCCCTCGTACGGGACCACCAACAAGAACCCCGACTTCGCCGCCGTCGCCCGCGCCGCCGGTGCCTACGGCGTCCGCGTCGAGAAGCCCAAGCAGCTCGCGGGCGCGCTCAAGGACGCCTTCAAGCACAAGGGCCCGGCGCTCGTCGACATCGTCACCGACCCGAACGCGCTGTCCATCCCGCCGAAGATCAGCGCCGACATGGTCACGGGCTTCGCGCTCTCCGCCTCCAAGATCGTGCTCGACGGCGGGGTGGGCCGCATGGTGCAGATGGCCCGCTCCAACCTGCGCAACGTGCCGCGCCCCTGACGGTTCGTCAGTGGGCACGGCGGTCACGGCCGCGGCTCAGGCGGGCCGCAGCCTCAGCGTCAGGATCTGGAACGGCCGCAGGGTGAGCGCGAGTCCGCCCTCCGAGGTGGCCGCGGCCCGCAGCGGCCGTTCCAGGAGGTCCGTCTCGTCGGCGCCCGCCACCGGGAACCCGGCCGTGAGCGTCGCCGCGGCGCGCCCGCCCCGCGACTCGTAGAGCCGGACCACGACATCGCCGCTGCGGTCCTCGGCGAGCTTCACCGACTCCACCGTCACCGCCGGGTTGTCGACCGTGACCAGCGGCGTCAGCGCCGGAGCCGCGGCGATCCGCAGCGGCAGGTTCAGCGCGAGCCCCTCCGCCACCGCGTCACCCGTCGTGGCGCCCGGCCGCAGCGCGTACGTGAACCGGTGCGTGCCCAGATCGGTCTGCGGGTCGGGGGAGTGCGGGGCCCGCAACAGCGTCAGCCGGACCGTGGTGCCCAGGACGTCACGGTGCTCGGTGCGGGTCACGTCGTGCCCGTACGTCGAGTCGTTGAGCAGCGCGACCCCGTACGCCTCCTCGGCCACCCGCAGCCAGCGGTGCGCGCAGATCTCGTAACGCGCCGCGTCCCAGCCGGTGTTGGCGTGCGTCGAGCGGTGCACGTGCCCGAACTGGATCTCGGACGTGGACCGTTCGGCGTGCACGTCCAGCGGGAACGCCGCCTTCAGGACCTTCTCCGACTCCTGCCAGTCGATGTCCGTGACGATGTCGAGGCGCCGGCTGCCGGCCGCGAGCCGGTACTCCTGGGTGATCCGCGAGCTGCCGAAGGAGCGGGTGACGCGGACCGAGACCCGCAGCGGCCCCTCCTCCACCAGCTCCACCGACTCCGCCCCGGTCAGGTCGGTGCGGGTGTGCCGGTAGTGGGCGTCCAGGTCCCAGGCGTCGTACTGGGTCGGATGGTCGGGGTGCAACTGGAGCAGGTTCCCGCGCGCGCCCGGGGCCAGCACCTCCCGGCCGCCGTGCTCCAGGTCCCGCACCGACGCGAGGAGGCCGTCGGCGTCGACGGCCACCGTCAGGTACTCGTTCGCGAGCACGATCTTCTCGTCCGCCTCACGGGTCGCCGCCGCGTGCGCGCCGGGCCCGTGGGTGTGCGCGGCGGCCCCGGCGAGCGAACCGGCGCCCAGCCCGTCGACGTGTACGTGCACCAACCGACCGTCGTGCGCGACGACTTCACTGCGCGGGTAGGGCGAGGCGTTGAGTGCCGAGGGCTCCGTACCGCCGAGCCGGCCCACTGCCTCGGCCGTGAGGCCGTCCAGCTCGGCGAGAACGGCGGCGTAGGTCTCCCGGGCCTCCCGGTGGACCCAGGCGATCGACGAACCCGGCAGGATGTCATGGAACTGGTGCAGCAGCACCGTCTTCCAGATCCGGTCCAGGGCGTCGTACGGGTACGTGTACGAGGGATCGCGCAGCGCGGCCGCCGTGCACCACAACTCGGCCTCGCGCAGGGCGTGTTCGCTGCGCCGGTTGCCCTGTTTCGTCTTCGCCTGCGTGGTGTACGTGGCCCGGTGCATCTCCAGGTACAGCTCACCGGACCAGACCGGGGCCCGCTCCCCGTACTCCTGGTGCGCGGCCTCGAAGAAGGCGGACGGCTTCTCGATCCGCACCGTCGGCGATCCTTCCAGGGAGCGCAGGCGGCGCGCCTTCTCCAGCATCTCGCGGGTCGGACCGCCGCCGCCGTCGCCCCAGCCGAACGGCACCAGGGAGCGCGAGGCGCCGCCCTTCTCCGCGAAGTTCCGCTCCGCGTGCGCCAGTTCACGGGCGTGGAACTGGGCGTTGTACGTGTCCACGGGCGGGAAGTGGGTGAAGACGCGGGTGCCGTCGATGCCCTCCCACCAGAACGTGTGGTGCGGCATCCTGTTCGTCTGGTTCCAGCTCAGCTTCTGCGTCAGGAACCACTTGGCGCCCGCCAGCTTCGCCAGCTGCGGGAAGGCGGCGGTGTATCCGAAGGAGTCCGGCAGCCAGACCTCCTCCGTCTCCACGCCCAGCTCGTCCCGGAAGAACCGCTTGCCGTGCACCAGCTGCCTGGCCAGCGCCTCACCGCCCGGCATGTTGGCGTCCGACTCCACCCACATCGAGCCGACCGGCGCCCAGTTGCCGTCCGCCACCGCCTTCTTGATGCGCTCCCAGATGTGCGGCTGGTGCTCCTTCACCCACGCGTACTGCTGCGCCTGCGAGCAGGCGAAGACCAGCTCGGGGTAGTCCCGGGCCAGCGCCGTGACGTTGGCGAACGTCCGCGACGCCTTGCGGACCGTCTCGCGCAGCGGCCACAGCCACGCCGAGTCGATGTGCGCGTGCCCGGCCGCCGAGATCCGGTGCGCGCTGGCGTGCGCGGGCCGGGCCAGGACGTCGGCCAGCTCGGCGCGGGCCGCGGCCGCCGTGCCGGACACGTCGTGCAGGTCGAGCGCGTCCAGCATCCGCTCCAGGGCGCGCAGGATGTCGTGGCGCCGGCCCCGGTCCGCGTCCAGCTCGTGCATCAGCTCGGAGAGCACCTCGACATCGAGCACGAGGTGCCAGACGGTCTCGTCCAGGACGGCGAGATCGGCGGCTCGGAACCGGTAGACGGGCCGGTCCCCGGCCGTCAGCACATCACCGAGCGGCGTGGGCGCGAAGTCCCTGATGACCGTCGGATTGGCCGCCGCCTCCAGCAGCAGCCGCACCGGCTCGCCCCCGGCCGCGCGCTCCGCCACGGTGAGGTGCCGGTTGCGCGGGTGGATGCCCTTGAGGGGGACGCCCGAGGCGCCGTGGAGCAGCCCCTCGGCCTGGAAGCCGGGGCCCTGCCCGGTGAATCCGGGGTCGACGACGGCCTCGACGTGCTGCCCGGCCCACTCCTCGGGCACCGTCCCCTCCAGCCGGAACCAACTCGTCGACCAGGGCTTTCCCCAGGGGGTGCCGGTCTCGAAGGGTTCGTAGTCGGCCTTCAGCGCCTCGGCGACGGGCACCGGCTCGCCCGGCGCGTGCCACACGCTCAGGGTCAGCGGGGTACGCCGCGCGTACTGCGCGGGGCGGACGAACTGACGCATCGCCCGTTCAAGTCGGCCCTCCACGAGCTGTCGGTCGTCGTGCACGGCGGCTCCTTCTCGGTTCTCGTCCGGGGTGGCTCCACCGCTTCCCTTCCCCGCGCCGCCCGTGGACACCCCGCCGGTGATGGACGAATCAACAGGAGTGCGGACAGAGCAGCGGGGAATGCATGGCCGTGTACGCGTTCGACAGACAGGCCGAGGAGTACGAGTCCAGGACCAGAGAGGCATCGTGATCGGCGTGTGGGCGGGGGTAATGAAACGGCAGGTGCATGACACCAAAGACAGGGAGGCCCCGGAAGTCGACGGGGCACCGCGACAGCTCAAGCGGAAGCTGGGCCGGGCGGACCTGCGAGCGGTACCGGAGGCCAGGCGCGCACTGCGCGAGCTGCTCCGCCACTGGGGCATGCCGGGAAGAACGGAGATAGCCGAGCTGCTCACCAGCGAACTCGTCACCAACGCGCTGGTGCACACGGACAGGGACGCGGAACTCGTCGCGACCGTGGGCCCCCGGGGCCTGCGGGTGGAGGTGAGGGACGCGGCGGCACGCAGGCCGAGGCTGCGGGTACCGAACGCCGACGACGGTACGCACAGCACGCACGGCCGGGGCCTGCTCCTGGTCCAGTCCCTCGCGGACGCCTGGGGCGTCGCGGCGCTCGGCGCCCAAGAACCGGGGAAGGTGGTGTGGTTCGAACTGCACACGGGGGCGGGCGGCGTCCTGTGACACCGCCCGCCCGCCGGATGTGATGCCGCGTCAGCCGAACTGCTGCTCCAGGTCCTTGAGCTTGCGCTCCAGGGTGTCGAGCCGGGGCAGTGCCTGAGTGTCGTCCTCGGCCGTCAGATCGACGGTCACGGGCGGCTGCTCAGGACCGCCCCTGACGGCCTGGAGCGAGGGCCGGGCGCGCAGTGGCAGCTGATCCTGCGAGGGCTGGGTCCCCGCGGATATGGCAGGCTCCGAGCCGCCTTGGGCGGAGCCTGCCGACGCGGCCACGGCCGGCACCTCCACCTGGCGGCCACCGCGCCCGGTCAGGCCGCGGTGGCCGCGGCTGAGAGCCCGCAACTGCGCCCGCTCCAGCTTCTGGTGCTCCCGCTGCCGCATCCGGTTCTGCGTCTTCTGCCGCTTGTCCTCGCGCACCTCGTCCACGGCCTCGTCCAGCGTCCGTACGTTCTCCAGGAGCATCAGCGACCAGGCGCTGTACGTCTCCCGGGGCGCGCGCAGCCACCGCACGATCCGGATCTGCGGCAACGGCCGCGGCACCAGGCCCTGTTCGCGCAGCGCCGCGCGGCGCGTCTGCTTCAGGGCGCGGTCGAAGAGGACGGCCGCCGACAGCGACATCCCCGCGAAGAAGTGCGGGGCGCCCGCGTGGTCGAGCCCGCGCGGCGCGTGCACCCAGTTGAACCAGGCGGCGGCGCCGGCGAACGTCCATACGAGTATCCGCGAGCCGAGCGCGGCGTCGCCGTGGCTGGCCTCGCGCACCGCGAGCACCGAGCAGAACATCGCGGCACCGTCGAGGCCGAAGGGGACCAGGTACTCCCAGCCCCCGGACAGGCTCAGGTTCTGCCGGCCGAAGCCGACCAGGCCGTGGAAGGAGAGCGCGGCGGCGACGGCGGCGCAGCAGAACAGCAGCACGTACGAGGCGGTGCCGTAGACGGCCTCCTTGCGCCTGCGGCGCTCCTCGCTGCGTTCCCACGACTCGTCCATCGACGACCCGCCCTTCTTGCCGTCCCCCGAGCGCCTGCCGCGCGCGAGGACCGCAACCGCCGCCAGTCCGCCCAGGAGCAGCACGGCGCCCGGAAGCAGCCAGTCCAGCGATATGTCGGTCAGTCTCATCTGGGGTCCCTTGCATTGCGGTAGGGCTTTCGGGCGCCATAGTGGCCCAGCCGTCCGAGCCCGCAGGGGGTTTCGGGACAAGAGAACGCCATTGGAGTGCAAGGGGGGCGTGTAAAGCGGTCGTACGCTCGAACTCCCGCCTTAAAAGGGGAAGTTGGTTTCGATTTATGTCACTCGTACGGGTGGTTCAGGCTGCTGTGGTAGCCGTGAGGCGTGCGATGCGGTCCGCGTCGCAGGTGCGCGGGCAGGTCACGCAGGTGTCCTCGGGGCGCAGCGTGTAGAAGAGGCAGCAGCTGGCGCGGTCCCGGGTGGGCAGGGTCTCCCCCGCGGGTCCGGTCAGCTCCCGGAAGGCGGCCCGGCCGACGTACGGCTTCGTGGTACCGGGCAGCAGCTCCTCCAGCTCGGTCATCGCGCGCCGCTCCTCGCCGAGCAGATGACCGACGTACCAGAGGCTCTCGACGATCTCGTCCGTCGCCATGCCCCACAGGGCGCGCGGGCCGCGCCGCATCCGGGGCCCGAAGCCGCTCAGGACGGGCTGGAGGTGGTCGGCGACGGCCGCGCGGACCTCGGCGCGCAGGGCCTCCTCGTCGGGGACGACATGGGCGCCGGGCAGGCTCGCCGCCGGGTCGCCGGGCAGACAGGCGAAGTCGGTGACGCGTACGGCCATCCGGCCGAGCGCCCGCTGGAAGGAGACGTGGGCGGCCGGGAAGCGCGGCACCCTGCGGTGCAGGAACCAGGGCGCCGTGATCAGCAGACAGGCGGGCCAGGCGTAGCGGTGCAGGCCGAAGCTGGCGATGACGTCGGGGCGGGCCTGCTGCCCGTAGTCCTTGAGCACCTGGGCGTTGTCCCAGGCCAGGAAGGCGTCGAGGGCGGGGCCCTGCTGTGCCAGGTCCTCGGTGCGGACCCAGCCGGCGCCGTGCGGCAGGGGCTCGTCCGGGCCCAGCTCGATGATGCGCAGGCTCGGGAACACCTCGGTGAGGCGGGCGTACGCGGCCGACACCGCGCTGTCCGTCGCGGCGTGCGCCGGGGTGAGGAGAGTCATGCAGGGACCACCGAATCGCGATCGTTTGCAGGTAAGCCTTACCTTACCCGACGTTTTCGGGGTTTGAACTGCGGGCCCGGCGCCCTATGGTTCTGGGTTGGGATGGGGACAAAGAGCGACGAACGGCTAGGAACGGCGGCGATGGGGATGACCGGGGTGGAGCAGGCCAGACCGCGCGTGGCGCCCTTCGCGGTGCCGGAACAGCGCGGCGCCGACTCCTCCGTGGCCGCGCACCGTGGTGAGCACACGCACAGCGAGCCGCCCGCGCCGCGGGTCGCCGTCGCCCGGACGTCGGTGCGCGGGCAGGTCCTCGACGCCCTGCGGGCCGCGCTGCTCTCCGGTGAGCTGGCGCCCGGCGAGGTGTACTCGGCGCCGGTGCTCGGTGAGCGGTTCGGGGTCTCGGCCACGCCCGTGCGCGAGGCCATGCAGCTGCTGGCCCGGGAGGGCGCCGTCGAGGTCGTGCCGAACCGGGGGTTCCGGGTGGCCGAGCGGAGCGCCCGCGAGCTGGCCGAACTGGCCGAGGTGCGGGCGCTCATCGAGGTGCCGGTGGTGCTGCGGCTCGCCCGCGCGGTGCCGGTGTCCCGGTGGGCCTCGTTGCGGCCCGCCGCCGAGGAGACCGTCGCCGCGGCCGCCTGCGGGGATGTCGCGCGGTACGCCGAGGTGGACCGGGCGTTCCATCGGGCCGTGCTGGGGCTCGGGGGGAACGAGCAGTTGGTGCGGGTCGCCGATGATCTGCGGCGCCGGGTGATCTGGTCGGCGTGCGACCTCGCGGTCGACGCCGGGGAGCATGTGGCGCTCCTGGATGCCCTGGAATCCCAGGACGCCCCCGCCCTCCACCGCGTCCTGGACGCCCATTTCAAGACGTCGTCCTAGCCTTGGGCAATCTGCCGCCTGGGGCGGCAGGGTGGGCAAGGCGGCACCCCGGCGCGGGGGGAGCGCCTAATCGGCGGCCAGTTCAGCGCCGTTCGCGGGTGCAGCCCCGGTGGGGGCTGGTCGCGCAGTTCCCCGCGCCCCTGGCGGGGCCCAGGCTTAAGCCGCCGCGGGCAACACCCCCGCCAGCCATGTCGGGACGCCGCCCAGGAGGCGGAAGAGGCGGGTGGCCTCGGCCGTGAGGCGGGCCTTGGTCTCGGGCTCGGGTTCCGCCTCGGCCAGCGAGACCAGGGCGGGAGCCGTCCCCACCAGATACCCCAGTTCCTCGCGCAGCCGCAGCGACTCCGAGAACCCCCGGCGGGCCTCCGCCAACTCCCCCTCCCGCAGCGCCAGCCCGGCCAGATGCCGCCAGGTGAAGGACAGGAGCAGAGGATCGCCGTGGGCGGTCGCCCCGGCATGGGCGCGGCGGTACGCGGCGCGGGCCGCCTGCGGCGCGTCGGAGAGGTTCTCGGCCATCAGCCCCCGCCGGAAGTCGAGCAGCGCCCGCCCCGCCGCGCCGGGCGCGATCAGCGCCGCCGCCCGCCCGAACGCGGAGCGCGCCTCGTCGACCCGGTCCCGGACCTTCAACAACGTAGCTGCGTAAGCGAGTTGACCCCGCTCGCAGGCCGCGGCGCCGCGCTCCTCATCGGTGTGGGCCAGCGCCTCGGCGGCCCGCAGGGCGTCCTCGGCCTCGGCCCAGCCCTGCTCCGTGTACAGGCACCGCTCCCCGAGCAGCGCCGCCCGCTGGAGCGCCGCGGCCGGATCGCCGACCGCGTGCCGGTCGAGGAGTGCCGCCGCGTCGGCCCAGCAGCCGCGCGAGCGCAGCCGCCACACCGCGGTCTGGAGTGGATCGTCCCCTGCGTTCGTTCCGGTACCAGACATGGCGGGATGCGCCACGTTGCCCTCCCCGAGCACGCCATCGAGCCGAGTTGATGAGGGGCATCTCAGCACGGATCACGGCGCGCGGCCAAGGGGATGGGTGAAAGAATTCACAAACCCGTGGGCTTGTGCGTCAGCTCATCCGCAGGGCCAGGAAGAAGTCCAACTTGTCCTCCAGGCGCGACAGATCACGGTTCGTCAGCTGTTCGATCCGGCCGACGCGGTAGCGCAGCGTGTTGACGTGCAGGTGGAGCCGCGAGGCGCAGCGGGTCCACGAGCCGTCGCAGTCCAGGAACGCCTCCAGGGTCGGGATCAGCTCCGCGCGGTGCTTGCGGTCGTAGTCGCGCAGCGGATCCAGGAGCCGGGCGGTGAACGCGCGCCGCACGTCGTCCGGGACGAACGGCAGCAGCAGCACGTGCGAGGCCAGCTCCTGGTGACCGGCCGCGCAGACCAGGCCGGTGCGGGCCCCCGCGACCCGGCGGGCGTGCCGGGCCTCCTCCAGGGCGCCGCGCAGCCCCTCCGCCGAGTGCACGGCGGCGCTCACGCCGATGGTGAGGCGCCCGTCGTCGGCGAGCCCCGCCGACAGCGGATCCCGTACCGAGGTCAGCAGCGCGTCGGCGATCAGGCCCTGCTCCGCCCCGTTCTCCTCCGTGGGCACCGCGGGCAGCGGGACGAGCGCGATCGCCTCGTCGCCGGTGTGCGCCACGGCGATCCGGTCGGACGGCTCGGGGCCGGACGACAGCGGGTCGACGAGGATCTCCTCCAGGAGCGACTGGGCGACCGGGCCGCCCTCGATGTCGCCGCCCTCCCACTCGACCTTCGCCACGACGACCTGCCAGTGCGGGGCCGCGCCCAGGCCGGGCAGCAGCACCGGGGCGGCGACCCGCAGCCGGGCGGCGATCTCGGCCGGGGCGGCGCCCGACTGGACCAGTTCGAGGACTTCCTGGGCCAGCCGTCGGCGTACCGTACGCGCCGCGTCGCGCCGGTCGCGCTCGACCGAGATCAGCTGGGTGACGCCCTGGAGCAGGTCGAGCCGCTCCTCGGGCCAGTCGCCGGCGTCCGCCTCGACCGCGAGCAGCCAGTCCGACAGGACCGTCTCGCGCACGTCGCGGGAGCCGGTCAGGGCCGCGCCGTGGGCCCCGGAGCGGATCGGGAAGAGCGAGTACGTGCTGCCGTCGACCGTGACGCGGTGCGGGGCGCGGCGCCCCGAGCGGGTCGCCGACAGATGCTCGGCGGCCAGCCGGGCGCAGACCTCGGGCGGCAGCTCGGGCCCGCTCGCGCCGGAGCCCGCTATCGCGCGCCCGGCGGGGGAGAGCACCCAGGCGCGCAGGTCCAGATCGCTGCCGAGCAGGTCCAGGACGACGTCGGGGCCGCCGCCCGTGGGCCCGGACGTCATCAGCCGCCGGTGCCGGTCCACGACCGCCGCGAGGTCCCCCGCGCGCTCGCCGGAGACCTGGCGCACGACGTGCTCGGTGATGGTCGCGAACGCCACCGACTCGTTCACCGCGAAGAGCGGCAGGCGGTGCCGTGCGCAGGCCTGGACGAGATCGTCGGGGATCGCGCCCAGCTCGGCCTCGCCGGCCGCCAGGGCCGTGACCCCGGCCGCGTTGAGTATCCGTACGAAGGGCTCGGAGTCCGCCTCGTCCCGGCGCCAGGCCAGGCCCGTGAGGACCAGCTCGCCGCCGGACAGATAGCGGCTCGGGTCCCGCAGGTCCGTGGTCATCACGCCCCGGACGGTACGGTCGAGCTCTTCCTCGCCGCCGAGGAGCCTGAGGCCCAGCGCGTCCGTGTCCAGCAATGCGCGCAGCCGCATGTCTTCGTCGCCGCCGATCTGTCTCGAAGTGTGCGTGGGGGAGTGCGTCGTCCGTTTCCCACGAGAAACGGAGAGGTTACTGATGCCCTCCGTTCATACGAATCTACAAGACACCCGTCTTGGTCAGCCAACTCCTTCATGGTTTCCGTGACTGACCCCGGTGCGGTACACCCCTGTGTACTGGGCCCACTCCGCGTGAACAGCACATGAACGAGCCTCTGTGATCCGCACATCCGTGGCTCGATCGCTTCGCCAGACACTCATCGAACATCTGTACGACGCGAACGATTCGAACGATCCACGCACGACGCCGAACGATTACGAAGAAGAGAGCCGCTCATGGACTTCCTTCGCCCCGCCAGCTGGGAGGAGGCGCTCGCCGCCAAGGCCGAGCACCCCACGGCTGTGCCGATTGCGGGTGGCACCGATGTGATGGTCGAGATCAACTTCGACCACCGGCGGCCCGAGTACCTGCTCGACCTCAACCGCATCAGCGAGCTGAGCCAGTGGGAGGTGGGAGAGGGAGCCGACGGCACGGTCCGGCTCGGCGCCTCCGTCCCGTACACCAAGATCATGGAGGAGCTGCGCACCGAGCTGCCCGGTCTGGCGCTCGCCTCGCACACCGTGGCCTCGCCGCAGATCCGCAACCGCGGCGGCGTCGGCGGCAACCTCGGCACCGCCTCCCCGGCCGGTGACGCCCACCCCGCGCTGCTCGCGGGCGGCTGCGAGGTCGAGGCCGAGTCGGTGCGCGGCACCCGCATGATCCCGATCGACGAGTTCTACACGGGCGTGAAGCGCAACGCGCTGGCGCCCGACGAGCTGATCCGCGCCGTGCACCTGCCCAAGGCGCAGGGGCCCCAGCAGTACTCCAAGGTCGGCACCCGCAACGCCATGGTCATCGCCGTGTGCGCCTTCGGCCTCGCGGTGCACCCCGAGACCCGTACCGTGCGCACCGGCATCGGCTCCGCCGCCCCCACCCCGGTCCGGGCCAAGGAGGCCGAGCAGTTCCTGAACGCCGCGCTCGACGAGGGCGGGTTCTGGGACAACGGCAAGATCATCACCCCGTCGGTCGCCAAGCAGTTCGCGGACCTGTGCGCCGCGGCCTGCAACCCGATCGACGACGTACGCGGCACCGCCTCGTACCGCCGGCACGCCGTCGGCATCATGGCCCGGCGCACGCTGACCTGGGCCTGGGAGTCCTTCCGCACCACGAACACGATGGGGGGCGTGGCGTAATGCGCGTCAATTTCACGGTCAACGGCCGTCGGCAGGAAGCCGACGACGTGTGGGAGGGCGAGTCCCTGCTGTACGTGCTGCGCGAGCGGATGGGCCTGCCCGGCTCCAAGAACGCCTGTGAGCAGGGCGAGTGCGGTTCCTGCACCGTCCGTCTCGACGGCGTGCCGGTGTGTTCCTGTCTGGTCGCCGCCGGACAGGTCGAGGGCCGCGAGGTCGTCACCGTCGAGGGGCTCGCCGACTTCGCCAACCAGCGCGCCTGCGGCTCCCACGAGGGCGGTGCCTGCGGCACCTCGCTCCAGGAGGCCCAGGGCTGGTCCGCCAAGGGCACCGACTCGCAGACCGGCGAGGGCGCGGAACTCGCCCCGATCCAGCAGGCGTTCATCGACGCCGGCGCCGTCCAGTGCGGCTTCTGCACCCCGGGCCTGCTGGTCGCCGCCGACGAGATGCTGGAGCGCACCCCGAACCCGTCGGACGCGGACATCCGCGAGGCGCTCTCGGGCAACCTGTGCCGCTGCACCGGCTACGAGAAGATCATGGACGCGGTGCGGCTCGCCGCGGCCCGGCAGTCCGCTTCCGAAGGGGTCTGAGCCCATGGCAACCACCGGAATTCCCTTCAACGTCACGCAGGGATCCAAGACCAAGGGCGGCATCGGCGAGTCCACGCTCCGCCCGGACGGCACCCTCAAGGTCACCGGCGAGTTCGCGTACTCGTCCGACATGTGGCACGAGGACATGCTCTGGGGCCAGATCCTGCGCTCCCCGGTCGCGCACGCGGAGATCGTCTCCATCGACATCGGCGAGGCGCTCGCCACCCCCGGCGTCTACGCGGTCCTCACCCACGACGACCTGCCGACCGACGTGAAGAAGTACGGCCTGGAGTTCAAGGACACCCCGGTCCTCGCGCACGGCAAGGTCCGCCACCACGGCGAGCCGGTCGCGCTGGTCGCGGCCGACCACCCGGAGACGGCGCGCCGCGCCGCCGCCAAGATCAAGGTCGACTACCGCGAGCTGCCCGTCATCACCGACGAGGCGTCCGCCACCGCACCGGGCGCGATCCTCGTCCACGAGGGCCGCGACGACCACCACGCCGGTCACGTCCCGCACCAGAACATCGTGCACCGCCAGCCCATCGTGCGCGGCGACGCCGACAAGGCCGCGCTCCGCGCCGACCACATCGTCACGGGCGACTACTACTTCGGCATGCAGGACCAGGCGTTCCTCGGTCCCGAGTCGGGCCTCGCGGTGCCGTCCGAGGACGGCGGCGTCGACCTGTACGTGGCCACCCAGTGGCTGCACTCCGACCTCGGGCAGATCGCGCCCGTGCTCGGTCTGCCCGAGGACAAGGTGCGCATGACGCTGGCGGGCGTCGGCGGCGCGTTCGGCGGCCGCGAGGACCTGTCGATGCAGATCCACGCCTGCCTGCTCGCCCTGCGCACGGGCAAGCCCGTCAAGATCGTCTACAACCGGTTCGAGTCCTTCTTCGGCCACGTCCACCGCCACCCCGCCAAGCTCCACTACGAGCACGGAGTGACCAAGGACGGCAAGATCACGCACATGAAGTGCCGGATCGTGCTCGACGGCGGCGCCTACGCCTCGGCCTCCCCGGCGGTCGTCGGCAACGCGTCCTCGCTGAGCGTCGGCCCGTACGTCATCGACGACGTCGACATCGAGGCGATCGCGCTCTACTCCAACAACCCGCCCTGCGGCGCCATGCGCGGCTTCGGCGCGGTCCAGGCGTGCTTCGCGTACGAGGCGCAGATGGACAAGCTCGCCGACGTCATCGGCATGGACCGGGTCGAGTTCCGGCAGCTCAACGCCATGGAGCAGGGCACCATCATGCCGACCGGACAGCCGGTCGACTCGCCCGCGCCGGTCGCCGAACTGCTGCGCCGCGTCAAGGCGATGCCGCTGCCGATGGAACGCCAGTGGGAGTCCAGCGAGGGCTCCGACGTGCGCCAGCTTCCCGGTGGCCTGTCCAACACTACCCACGGTGAGGGCGTCGTCCGCGGCATCGGCTACGCGGTCGGCATCAAGAACGTCGGCTTCTCCGAAGGATTCGACGACTACTCCACCGCCAAGGTGCGCATGGAGGTCGTGGGCGGCGAGGCCGTCGCCACCGTGCACACCGCCATGGCGGAGGTCGGCCAGGGCGGCATCACCGTCCACGCGCAGATCGCCCGCACCGAACTCGGCGTCGCCCAGGTGACCATCCACCCCGCCGACACCCAGGTCGGCTCGGCCGGCTCGACGTCCGCCTCCCGGCAGACGTACGTCACCGGCGGCGCCGTCAAGAACGCCTGCGAGCTGGTGCGCGAGAAGGTCCTGGAGATCGGCCGCCGCAAGATGGGCACCTACCACCCGGCGTGGGCCACGGCCGAACTCCTCCTGGAGGGCGGCAAGGTCGTCACCGACGGCGGCGAGGTCCTCGCGGACCTGGCCGACGTCCTGGAGGGCGAGGTCGTCGAGCTGGAGGAGGAGTGGCGCCACCGGCCCACCGAGGCCTTCGACCTGCGCACCGGCCAGGGCAACGGCCACGTGCAGTACTCCTTCGCCGCGCACCGCGCCGTCGTCGAGGTCGACACCGAGCTCGGCCTGGTCAAGGTCATCGAACTGGCCTGCGCCCAGGACGTCGGCAAGGCGCTCAACCCGCTGTCCGTCGTCGGCCAGATCCAGGGCGGCACCCTCCAGGGCATGGGCATCGCCGTGATGGAGGAGATCGTCGTCGACCCCAAGACCGCGAAGGTCAGGAACCCCTCCTTCACGGACTACCTGCTCCCCACGATCCTCGACACGCCGACCATCCCGGTCGACGTGCTCGAACTCGCCGACGAGCACGCCCCGTACGGGCTGCGCGGCATCGGCGAGGCACCGACCCTGTCGTCCACCCCGGCCGTCCTCGCGGCGATCCGGAACGCCACAGGACTCCAGCTCGACCGGACCCCGGTCCGGCCCGAGCACCTGACGGGCACGGCCTCCGCCTAGTCCCGTCGTCACGGGGTGCCGGTCAGGCACCGGCACCCCGTCCCCCCACCTTGCGCCTCGGGCCGTCCCCCGGGTCGTGCAGCCATCCCAAAACCCGCGCTCCGTCGTGATGTTCGCGGGTGCCCCTTTGAACCTTGGGAAACGAGGCACCATGACCCAGCAGTCCGTGGAGCCGAAGACCACCGCGGAGGACGCGGGCGCGGGTTCGCGTCCGCCCGCCGGCCGGTCTTGGCTCGACCGTTACTTCCACATCTCCGAGCGAGGGTCGACGTACGCGCGCGAAGTGCGCGGCGGCATCACCACCTTCATGGCGATGTGCTACATCCTGCTGCTGAACCCGCTGCTGCTCGGCGGGCCCGACGTGGACGGCAACAAGCTCAGTCACGCCGGACTGATCACGGCCACCGCGCTCGCCGCCGCCGTGTGCACCCTCCTGATGGGCTTCGTCGGCAAGGTCCCGCTCGCGCTCGCCGCAGGCCTGTCCGTCTCCGGCGTCCTCGCCACGCAGGTGGCGCCCAACATGACGTGGCCGCAGGCCATGGGCATGTGCGTGCTCTACGGCGTCGTGATCGTGCTGCTGGTCGTCACCGGCCTGCGCGAGATCATCATGAATGCGATACCGCTCGCCCTGAAGCACGGCATCACCATCGGCATCGGCATGTTCATCGCCCTGATCGGGCTGGTCAACGCCGGTTTCGTCGGCAAGGGCAACCCGGTCACCCTGGGCACCGGCGGCCAGCTCTCCGGCTGGCCCGTGCTCCTCTTCAGCGTCACCCTGCTGCTCATCTTCATGCTCCAGGCGCGCAACATCCCCGGCGCGATCCTGATCGGCATCGTCGTCGGCACCATCCTCGCCGTCATCGTCAACGCGGCCTTCGACCTCAGCCCCAAGGTCTGGGGCGGCAGCCCGCCCGAGCTGTCCGGCAGCGCCGTCTCCATGCCCGACTTCGGACTCTTCGGCCATGTCGAGTTCGGCGGCTGGGACTCCATCGGCGGCATGACCGTCGGCATGATCGTCTTCACCCTGGTCCTCGCCGGCTTCTTCGACGCGATGGCCACCATCATCGGCGTCGGCACCGAGGCCAAGCTCGCCGACGACAAGGGCCGGATGCCGGGCCTGTCCAAGGCGCTGTTCATCGACGGCGCGGGCGGCGCCATCGGCGGTGTCGCGGGCGCCTCCGGGCAGACCGTCTTCATCGAGTCGGCGACCGGCGTCGGCGAGGGCGCCCGCACGGGCCTGTCCTCGGTCGTCACCGGCCTGTTCTTCGCGCTCGGCCTGTTCTTCACGCCGCTCGCGCAGATCGTGCCCGGCCAGGTGGCCGCCGCCGCGCTCGTCGTCATCGGCGCCATGATGATGCAGAACGCCCGGCACGTGGACTGGTCCGACCGGGCCGTGGCCGTGCCGGTGTTCCTCACCGTCGCCCTGATGCCGTTCACCTACTCGATCACCGCGGGTGTCGGCGCGGGCGTCATCTCGTACACCGCGATCAAGGCCGCGCAGGGGAAGTTCCGCGAGATCGGCGCCTTCATGTGGGTGCTGACCCTCGTCTTCCTCGTCTACTTCGGCCTGCACCCGATCGAGAGCTGGCTGGGCGTCAAGTAGTTCCCGCCCTCCATCCACCGCGTATCCGTTAAGGAGACCGAGACATGCTGGACATCGCCGAAGAGCTCGACCGGTGGGTCGGGCAGGGACGCGACTTCGCCGTAGCCACCGTGGTGGCCGTCGGCGGCAGCGCGCCCCGGCAACCGGGAGCTGCCCTCGCCGTCGACAGCGAGGGCACTGCGATCGGCTCGGTCTCCGGCGGCTGCGTGGAGGGCGCGGTCTACGAACTGTGCCGACAGGCGCTCGAGGACGGCGACACCGTCCTGGAGCGCTTCGGCTACAGCGACGACGACGCGTTCGCCGTGGGGCTCACCTGCGGCGGCGTCATCGACATCCTCGTCACCCCGGTACGCGCCTCGGACCAGGCCGTGCGCGAGGTGCTCGGGGCCGCGCTCGCCGCCGCCGCACGGGGGGAGGCGGCGGCGCTCGCCCGGATCGTGTCGGGCCCGGCCGAACTGGTGGGCCGGGCCCTGCTCGTCCGGCCCGACGGCTCGTACGAGGGCGGGTTCGGGGCCCACCCCGAGCTGGACCGCACCGTGGCGGCGGAGGCGGTCGCGCAACTCGACGCCGGCCGCACCGCCACCCTGGAGATCGGTGAGCAGGGCTCGCGCTGCGGAGCACCGCTCACGCTGCTGATCGAGTCGTCCGTCCCCGCGCCCCGCATGATCGTGTTCGGCGCGATCGACTTCGCGTCGGCGCTGGTGCGGATGGGCAAGTTCCTCGGCTACCGCGTGACCGTGTGCGACGCCCGGCCCGTCTTCGCGACGGCCGCGCGGTTCCCGGACGCGGACGAGATCGTCGTCGAGTGGCCGCACAAATATCTGGCCCGCACCGAGGTCGACGGCCGCACCGTGCTGTGCGTCCTCACCCACGACGCCAAGTTCGACGTACCCCTGCTCCAGCTCGCGCTGCGGCTCCCGGTCGCGTACGTCGGCGCGATGGGCTCCCGCCGCACCCACCTGGCCCGCAACGAACGCCTGCGCGACGTCGGCGTCGGCGAACTGGAACTGGCCCGCCTGCGCTCACCCATCGGCCTCGACCTCGGCGCCCGCACCCCGGAGGAGGTCGCGGTGTCCATCGCCTCCGAGATCGTCGCCGCCCGCCGCGGCGGCACCGGCGTCTCCCTGACCGGGGCGCACACGCCGATCCATCACGAGACGGGGGCGACGGCGCGGATCGGGTCGGTGGCCTGACGGCCCGGACGCCCGCACCCACCCCCGGCGCACCCGTGCGCCGGGGGCTCGGCGTCATCTGACAACAGGAGCCCCGTGCACCGTACTTGACGCCACGCGCCGCTCCCACGACCCTCGTGTGGGAGCGCTCCCGCACGTTCCCGGACGCTCTTCCGTGATCTTCGAGGACCACAGGAGTGAACCCGTGCGAGAACCCGTCAGACGCACCCTCCGCCGTACCGCGACAGCCGTGGCGGCGCTCTCCGTCGTGCTGTCCGGGCTGCTGGCCGGCGGCCCCGCCGTCGCCGCCGACACCGCGCGGCACGGTGCCCGCCTCTACACCCCCGACCCCAACCCCGACGGCGTGCGCCAGGCCCTCGGCCTGGTCAGGGCCGGGCAGTACAAGGACGCCGCGGGCGTCGCGGCCATGCTCGCCACCCCGCAGGCGGTCTGGCTCGACGGGCGGAGCCCCGACGAGGTGGAGCGGCTCGTCCGGGACGTGACGAAGGACGCCGCCCGCGACACCGCCGTCCCGGTCCTCGCGCTGTACGACGTCCCCGGCCGGGACTGCGCCAACTACTCGGCGGGCGGCGCCGCGAACAGCGCCGAGTACCGGGCCTGGATCGACGCCGTCGCGCGCGGCATCGGGGCACGGGACGCCATGGTGGTCCTCGAACCCGACTCGCTCGCCCTGCTGCCCGCCGACTGCGGCCAGGACGACGCCGAAGGCACACTGACGGCCGCGCGGTACGCCGAGGTGAACTACGCCGTCGACACGTTGGAGCCGCTGCGCGGGACGCGGGTCTACCTCGACACCGGCCACCCGGGCTGGCACACCGTCGGCTCGATCGTGCCGAGGCTCGTCGAGGGCGGCGTCACCCGCGCCTCCGGCTTCTTCACCAACGTCTCGAACTACTACTCGGACGACGCCAACTCCTGGTACGGGAAGCTGATCTCGTCGTGCGTCGCCTACGTCGAAGGAGGCGGGGACGCCGCCGCGTGCCCCGACCAGTACTGGCCGCGGGCCGACGCGCAGGCCTGGCTCGACGCCCACGTCCACGTACCGGCGTCCCGAATGGCGCACTTCGTGACCGACTCCAGCCGCAACGGGCAGGGCCCGTGGACCGCGCCGGCCGGCAAGTACGGCGACGCGCAGGAGTGGTGCAACCCGCCGGACCGCGGCCTGGGAGCCCGGCCGACCCTGCGCACCGGCGACCCCCTCCAGGACGCACGCCTCTGGATCAAGACGCCGGGCGAGTCGGACGGGCTGTGCCTGCGCGGCACGGCCGGCCCCGAGGACCCCGAGCGCGGCACCGTCGACCCGGACGCCGGGGACTGGTTCCCGCGGCAGGCCCTGGAACTCGTACGGAACGCCAGGCCGCCGCTGCTGTGAGGGGCGGCGCGCCCCGTCAGCCCTTCACCCGTAGCAGCCCGTCCACCGCCCGCCCGAACATCCACCGCCCCGCGATCCTGAGCACCGGATCCGCCGCCCCGGGCAGCCCCCGGACCGCCAGTTCCTCGCGCCACTCCACCCGGGACCCGCCCCCGCCGAGCGGCCGGACCTCGAACTCCGCCCAGCCGGTGACGACCCGGCCGCGCTTCTCCAGGCGGCACCGGTGCGGGGGCTGCCAGGCGACGACCTCCATCGGGTCGTCGAAGCCGAACCGGCGGGCGGTGCCGGTGCGGGCCGTGAACACGGTGCCCGCGGCCGTGGGCGGCGGGGTGGTCACGGTGACCCGGGTCAGGGGCACGACATCGCCGTGCCGCTCCCAGTCGGTCAGCCGCAGCCATGCCTCGTCGGCGCTGAGCGGAGTGTCACGGACGATCCGGATGCGGGCGGTCATACCGCGATGCTAGGCCGTCGGCGGCGTCAGGGCTTGTAGATCTTGCCCGGTTCGGCCGTGCCCGGTGCCAGCAGTTGGGGGACCGTCACGAAGACGTACCCCTTCGCCTTGAGTTGGTCGATGATGGCGGGCACCGCGGGCACGGTGTTCTTGTAGATGTCGTGCAGCAGGATGATCGAGTCCCGGTGCGTCTGCTGCACGGCCCGCTCGGTGATCGTCTTCGACGGCGGCAGCGTGTAGTCCTTCGTGGTCACGTCCCACAGCACCTGCGCGAGCCCCTCCTTCTTGGCCAGCTCGCTCACGTGGTCGTTCGTGCGGCCCTGGGGCGGGCGCATCAGCGTGGGGCGCTTCCCGGTGAGCTTCTCCACCGCGTCGTCGGTGCGCTGGAACTCGTCGTGGATCGCGTTGTCGTCGATGTCGGTGAGGATCTTGTGGTCCCAGGTGTGGCTGGCGAGCTCGTGTCCCTCGCGCGCCATCCGCTTGACCAGGTCCGGGTGCTCGGCGATGTGGTTCTTGCCGAGCAGGAAGAACGTGGCCGGGACCTTCTTGTCCTTGAGGATGTCCAGCAGCCGGGGGCTGTTCTCGCTCGGGCCCGCGTCGAAGGTGAGCGCGACGCACTTGGCCCGGCGGCAGTCGACCGTGCCGAACGCCGCCGCGGGCCCGGTGTCGGCCGCGCGGGCGGCGCTCGGCTTCGACGTGTCGTACTTCGTGCAGCCGCTCAGGCCGAGGGAGAGGGCTCCGGCGGCGGCGACGGCCGCCACCGCGCGGAACCCTTTCCGTATTTTCATCATCTTTTCATGTGCAGCAGGCATGGCGGGCACTATACACATGGGTTGTACACCCAGTGTATAGCTGTTTGGCCTGCTGTTTTACTGTCAGATGACCTGCCTCAAGCCTCCCTGTAGGCGGTGATCAGCTTGGCCAGTGCGCCCGCGTAGTCGCCGCTCAGTGACAGATGGTCGGCCTCCGCGAACGGCTTGGCCCACGCCTGACGCACCGAGCCGCCCGCCTTCTTCTGGACGATCAGCCGCGCCTCGGTCACGAGCGCCTGTCCGGCCTTCGCGCCGTGCACGTGCCGCGCCGAGCGCGCGAGCGCCTGGAGCGTGTGCTCGCTCCCGGCCGGCGCCTCGGCCCGCGTGGTCAGCCCGTACCCGTAGGGGAACTGCGGGTCGTACGCGGCGTCGCCCACGTTGATCGGCAGCTGGGACTCCGACTTCGGCCAGGTCACCGGGAGTTGACCGGTGAAGGGCTTCCTGCCGTAGAGCACGTCGGCCACGCCGTCGCCCTCGGTGCCGGGCAGCCAGGACGCCACGAGCCCGTCGATCCCGCCGAGCCGGTCGCCGATGAGCTGCGGCCGCCCCGAGACCATGAGGACCACGCACTTCATCGCGCCGCACACCTTGTCGACGGCGGCCTTGTCGGCGGCGGTCAGCTCCAGGTCGTTGCCGTTGCCGACATCGCCGATGCCCTCCGCGTAGGGGGTCTCGCCGACCACGACCACGCCCACGTCGTAGCCGTCCGTCGGCGCCGAGGCGTCCTTCGAATAGGCGACGGTGGCGTCCGGAGCGGCCTTCCGCATCGCCTGGAGGACGGTCGTCCCGTCGGTGATGTTCCCGGACGAGCCCTGCCAGGTGATGGTCCAGCCGCCGGTCTGGTTGCCGATGTCGTCGGCGTTGGACCCGGCGACGTACACCTTCTGCGACTTCCTCAGCGGCAGCACGTTCCCGTCGTTCTTCAGGAGCACCTGCGACTCGGCCGCCGCCTGCCGGGCGACGGCACGGTGGGCGCTGCCGCCGATCCTGTCGGCGTTCGACGTGTCGGCGTAGGGGCGCTCGAACAGGCCCAGCCGGAACTTCTGGGTCAGGATGCGCGACACCGCGTCGTCGATCCGCTTCCCGGTGACGTTGCCCGCCTCGACCTCGCCGACCAGGTCGTCACGGAACTCCTTGTAGGAGTACGGCGCCATCACCATGTCGACGCCCGCGTTGACCGACGTACGGACGTCGCTCTTGTAGTCGCCCGGGATCTGGTCGATGCCGTTGTAGTCGCTGATGACGAAGCCCTCGAAGCCCAGCCTGTCCTTCAGCTCGCCGTTGATCATCTTGGCGTCGGCGTGCATCTTGACCGGGCCCTCGCCGTCGCCGATGACGTCGAGCGACGAGTACGACGGCATCACCGTGCCGACGCCGCGCTTCACCGCGTCGCCGAACGGCGCGAGGTGCACCGCCTCCAGCTCCTGCTTCGTCACGGTCGTGACGCCCTGGTCGACGGTGTACGTGCCCGTGGTCGACGAGCCGTAGGCGGTGCCGCCGTCGCCGACGAAGTGCTTGGCGGTGGCCAAGACCTTGTCGTCGCGGTCCAGGTCGCTGCCGTCGGCGCGGCCCTGGAAGCCCTGGATCATCGTCTCCATCTTCTTCACGAGCGCCGGGTCCTCGCCGAACGACTCGTAGGAGCGGCCCCACCGCTCGTCGCGCGAGACGCACAGGCAGGGCGCGAAGTCCCACGGGACACCGGTCGCGCGCACCTCGGAGGCGGTCACCGCGCCGGCCCTCTCGGCGAGCGCGGCGTCCCGCGTCGCGCCGATGCCGATGTTGTGCGGCATGATCGTCGCGCCGGTCAGGTTGTTGTGCCCGTGCACCGCGTCCACGCCGTAGATCAGCGGGATCTGGAACCGGGTCGCCCGCGTCCGCAGCTGGAAGCCGTCGATCATCTTCGCCCAGGCCGCCGCCGTGTTCGGCGTCGGCGTCGAACCGCCGCCGGAGAGCAGCGAGCCCAGGTCGTACGAGGACACGTCCCCGCCCGTGCCGACACCGCCCCGCTCGGCCTGCGTCATCTGACCGGCCTTCTCCGCGAGGGACATCCGGGAGACGAGGTCGGCGACCCGCTTCTTCACCGGAAGCCTGGCGTCGAGGTACGGCAGGCCGTGCGCGTCGACGACCACCTGAGGCGTCTCGGCGGGCGCCTTGGCGCCGGTCACGGTGAGTTTCAGCGGGATCGTCTCGGCGCTCTCCGCCTTCTCCCGGTCCTTCGTCGTGGCGACCGTCACCGTCTTCGTCGCGCCGGACGCCATGCCCGCCGGGAAGGTGACCTTGCCGCTGACCGGGGTGTAGTCCTTGCCCGCCGTCGCGGTGCCGCCGCCGGTGGCGTACGCGACGGTGACGTCGTCCGCGACCGGGACATTGCCCGTGGTCGTCACGGACAGCCGCACCTTCGCCGAGCCGCCCTCCTTCACCGGGTACACGGCGGCGTCCGTCGTCACCGACGCGCGCAGCGCCGGGTCGGCCTTGCCGTACAACTCCACATCGTCCATGGCGAACTGCGACTTCGAACCGGTGGGCAGCGTGACCGCGTAGCCCCACATCTTGTCGAGGCCGAGGACCTGGTCGATGCCGCCGACCGGCTGGTAGTCCGTGCGGTACGCGAACTGCGTGAACGGCAGCTCGATCTGCTTCCATCCGGAGAAGTCGTCGGTGAACCGCGTGTTCCACAGCTCGGACGCCTCGCCGTGCGCGCCGCCGTCCTTGATCTCGAAGGTGAGCGTGCGGCCGGAGCCGTCCCCGTACCACCAGAAGCGGATGCCGCGGTGTGCCGACCAGTCGTGGGCGGGCCGGTCGGCGGCGAAGTCGTGGCTGAAGCCGCCGTAGCCGCTGATGTCGTACGACCCTTCGAGCACCTTGGCGCCCTCGGGTGCGTCCGTGCGCTCCTTCAGCTCCAGCTTCGGCGGATCGTCCGTGTCGCCGCCCCAGGTGAAGATGCCCTCGGCGGGCTGGTTGGCGAAGGGCACCTCGCCCTCGAAGCGGTCGACCGGCACGGGGGCCGGATCGTCCGCGGACGCGGCCGGTCCTGCGGTGGTCAGGGGCAGCAGCCCCGCGGCGAGCGCGGAGACGGCCAGCAGTGCCGCCCGTCTTCTTCTGCTGTTCCGGTGCGGGGGTGTGACGTGACGCAAGATTCCCTCCCGATGGTCCCGATACGGGTGCTGGTGGTGCGTCTGGTGCGTCGCTGTGTGCCCGAGCGTCTTAATTCAAGAGTTGAGTTAATGGGGGCGACGTGAGGGCGTCAAGTCGTCGGAAAGTAAAGGGAGTTGGGGGGTGATCGTCCGCTCGTGCCCGATTGACAGGCCCGGCATCGCCCCGGATGGTGGCAGCGGGGATGTGACACCTGACGGTTGGGGGACCGCGATGGGGTGGCCGGGGGACGCGTCCGGGAATTCGGGGCGGGACAGCGGGACGGACGGCGGCGGGAGCGGGAGCGGGGGCGGCGGCCGGTTCGGGCCACCGCCGCAGATGCCGCCTCCCGAGACGCCGCCTCCCGATCCGTCGCCCTCC
The DNA here is from genome assembly GCF_040529335.1 of Streptomyces sp. HUAS MG91. Classification (GTDB taxonomy): domain Bacteria; phylum Actinomycetota; class Actinomycetes; order Streptomycetales; family Streptomycetaceae; genus Streptomyces; species Streptomyces tabacisoli. Next base: position 6,716,855 of record NZ_CP159534.1, read on the forward strand.
GACATGCCGCCCCGGGCGCCCGCGCCGGTGCCGCCCATGCCGCCGGGCCCGCCCCCGGCGACGCCACCGGACCACGCTCCTGCCGAGGTGCTGTGGTTCGGGCCGCCGCAACCGCCCGCGGCGCCGCCGGGTCCGCCCGATCCCGTCCGCGCCGTCGCCGCCGGGCTGCTCAACCTCTCGGGCCTCGGCCTCGGTTACGCCCTGCTGCGCCACTGGGCGCTCACCGCGCTCTGTCTCGCCGCGACCGCCGGACTGCTCATCGTCGCGCTGCCCGCCGACGCCGGCGGCGTGCCCGCCTGGGCGGTCGCCGGATACCTGGCCCTGCTGCTGATCGCGGCGCTGGACGGCGCCCGAAGAGGCCTGCGCGCGCCGTCGACCGCCGTACGCGTCCGTCCCGTCGCCGCCCTCGTGCTCGGCGTGCTGCTGCTCGCCGTGCCCGCCGGCGGCGCGGTCGGGTACGGGGCGCTGCGCGACGACGCCGTGCAGGCGATGCTGCTCGACCGGCTGGAGCGGACCGACGCCCTCGTCGAGCGGGCCTCCGGCGAGGACTTCGCACAGGCCCGACCCGACTACCGCACGGCCCTCGGCCGCTACCACGACCTCACCGAGAACCACCCGGGCTCCCGGGCCGCGCACCGGGTGCACGACAGCCTCGTCGCCTACTACCGGACCGTCGCCGCCCCCTACGCCGACCACGACCACTGCGCGGCCGTCGCACCCCTCGCCTATCTGCGGGACGTGCCCCGGTCCATCGACCGCTCCGTCCTCGGCGACCTGGCCGGCTGGCCCGACGCGCGGCTGGCCACCTCGCTGCTCGCCTGCGGCACCGGCAAGCTGGGCTCCGGCGAGAGCGACGGACAGGGCGGCGAACTCGGCCAGCTCCTGCGCACGTTCCCCGGGTCGAAACAGGCCGCCGGGGTCGAACCCGCCCTGCACGACGCCGTCGAACGGCGCGCCGGGGAACTCGACGGCGCCGAACCCTGCCGCGCCACCGACGCGCTGCGCAGGATCGGCGACACCGCCCGGGAACTGCCCGCGCCCGCCCCCGCCCATCTGCGCGGCGACGTCGGCAGGGCCGTGCGCGACGGCGAGTACGCCTGTGGCATCGACCAGTTCGCGGACAAGGAGTTCGGCGCCGCGCGCACGACAATGACCGGCTTCGCGGGCACCTACAGGAGCGACAAGCGGCGCGGCCGCGCCCAACAGGTCGCGATCGCCGCCGAGATCGCCGAGCAGCGGCCCGCGGCCGGCCTCCACCTGCCGCCCGCGCACGCCCCGGGCGGCACCCGCATGGAGCTGGTGATCAGCAACGACGGCCCGGATCCCGTCGAGGTCCTCTACACCGGTCCGGTCACCGGGCGCGTCACCATCGCCGGATGCGGCTCCTGCCGGACGTACGCCACCGAAGCGGCCGGGCGCAGCAAGGCGTGCCGGGCGAGCGGCAAGACCTACCCGCACACCACGCTCCGGCTGCCCGCGGGTTCGTACGACTTCCTGCACAAGCCCGGCGGCGGCCCCGCGACGGCGAACAGCCGCGCCGCGGGCGGCACCATCGCGCCCGGATACACCTATACACAGTGCAGTTACGTGGTGGGCGGCGGCGGGCTCGGACAGAACCTGTGACGGACCGGGTGCGCCGGGCCGCACGAGCGTGGGGGAGACCGCCGGGATAGGCTCGGACACCCCCCAGCCCGCGAAGAAGGCCCGCACTTCCATGCCGAACGAGTCCGTAGAGACGGCCCGGGTCGCCCCGGCCCGTCCCGCCGCCCCGTGGCGGGAACAAGCGCCGGTGATCGGGGTGGTGGCGCTCGGCGGCGCCATCGGAGCCTGCGCCCGGTACGGCGCAGCGCTCCTGTGGCCCACGGCGAACGGCGCGTTCCCGTGGACGACCCTGTGGGTGAACGTGGTCGGCTGCGCCGTGATGGGTGTCTTCATGGTCCTCATCACGGACGTGTGGCACGTCCACCGCCTGGTCCGCCCGTTCTTCGGCACCGGCGTCCTCGGTGGCTTCACCACCTTCTCGACGTACGCCGTGGACATCAGGACCCTGACCGACGGCGACGAGGCGCGCATCGCGCTCGGCTATCTGGCCCTGACCGTGTGCCTCGCCCTCACGGCCGTCTGGACGACGACGCACCTGACCCGCCGCGTCGCCGCGCGCGTCCGGCGGACCCGCGGGCAGCGGAGCGGGGGAGCGGCGTGAACTGGCTCCTGGTGATCGTGGGCGCCATGGTCGGCGCCCCCCTGCGCTATCTCATCGACCGCACGGCACAGGCCCGGCACGACACGGTGTTCCCCTGGGGCACGTTCGCCGTGAACGTCATCGGCTCGCTCATCCTCGGCCTGCTCACCGGCGCGGTCATGGCCGGCGCGGCCTCCTCCCACGTCCAGCTCCTCATCGGCACGGGCCTGTGCGGCGCGCTGACGACGTACTCCACGTTCTCGTACGAGACCCTGCGCCTCGCGGAGACCGGCGTCCGCTTCTACGCGCTGGTCAACGTGGTCGGCAGCGTGCTGGGCGGTCTCGGCTCCGCGCTCGTCGGGGCGGCCCTGGCCCAGGCGGTCTGGAACTGAGCGGACCGACCCGGGAGCGCGTCAGAAGTACCGCGTGAACGGATCGGGGCCGACGGCGAACATGCCGCTGAACGGCGTGTTCAGCTGGTAGATCAGCAGCACCGTGAAGGTGATGAGCGCCGACAGGCCCATCACCATCACCACGTGCGTGAAGCTGCGCGTCACCCCGAACATGAACATGAAGGCCACCGTGAGGAAGCCGCCCACGATCAGGCCGAACCAGATCACGGGTGACAGCCGTTCCCCGGCGTCCGCCTCCCGCCCGCGGCGCGCCTCGTCCAGAACGCTCAGCTGCGCCAGCGTCTCCTGCACGGTGGCCTGCTGGGCCGGGTCGGCGTCGGCCGGCGACTGGGCCGTGGCGCGGATCCCGTCGAGCATCCGCCAGCCGGCCCGGTCCGGCCCGGCCTCGTCGGCCATCTCCGTCCACTCCGTGGCGGTGACGTGCCGGACGTACCGCTCGATGCCGGTCCGCATCCCGTCGGCCTGCGCGGCGGGCAGCCCGGCGGCCAGCAGGTGGACCTGGTGCGCGGCGCCCGCCTCGGCCGCGACATGGTCCTCGGCGCCGGAGTGGGTGTCCCACACGGAGACCAGGGCGAGGCCGAGCACGAGCGCGTAGAGCACGCCGACCATCATCGAGATGTACTCGGCGACGTCCTCGCGGGGTTCGTCGTCCGGGCCCATCGGCCAGAAGCGGTGCTTGAGCAGGACGACCGCGGCGGCGAGCAGCGCGACACCGAGGACGACGGCAAGGATTTCGGTCATCAGGGATCCCGGTCGGGTGGGGGCGGGCGGCGGGCGGTGTCGTCGTCGTTGTCAGCGTCGTCAGTGTTTGCGGGAGCCGAGCAGGATCGCCGCGAGGGCGGCCGGCAGCAGCACGAGGAACAGCGCGGTCAGCAGCCCCAGACCGGTCGGCCGGTGGTCGGCACGGACGAAGCGCCGCAGCAACGGCACCCGGGGCGACGCCTGCTGACGGGGCCTCGCCACGGGCCGGCCGGGCGGGCGGACCGGGGGCGGCTGGGCGACGCCCGGCGGAGCGATGCCCGGCGGTGGCGGTACGACGCGGGCCAGCAGGGCGGCGGGCGGTACCGGCGCCGGGACGGCTCCGGGCGGTACGCCGACGGCACCCGGCGGCAGATCCAGCGCCTCGGGCGGGAGCGCGGGCGCCCCGGGCGGCAGGGGGAACGCGGCGGGCGGCTCCGGCGCCGCCTGGTCGGCGCGGCCGGGCGGCGGCACCGCCGCCGGGGACGACGGGGGCGGTGGCGGAGTGTCCGGGCCGCGTCCGCCGGGCAGCGTGAAGCGCGCCGCGGCCCGGGCGGTGAGCGGCGGGGGCGCCACCCGCCCGCCGCGCGGACCGAGCGTGCCCAGCCCGTCGGTGCCCCGGGCCAGGCCCCGGCCCGTGTACGTGCCGGGCGCCCGCCGCACCTCGGTGGAGCACACGCCCGTCGCCCCGGGCGCGATCCGGGCCACGACCGGGCAGGGGGGCGGTTCCCGGTGCGCCGGGTCGAGTCCCGGATCGGTGATCCGGACGCCGAGGACCGGCCGGTTGCCGGTGTTGGTCACGGCGTAGCGGACCCGGGCCCGCTCCGGACCCGTCACCCGCGCGCTCTGTACGAGGACCAGCGCGCCGCCCACCCCCGCGTACCCGGAGCGGGCGCTCGCCCGCACGGTGGACCGCAGGTACGGCAGCCGCCCCGCCGCCACCGCCGCCCCGACCCAGGTGCCGGGGCGGGCCCGCCCCGTCGCCGTGCAGCGCACCGAACGCAGCCCGGTCAGCCGCGGCACCCGGTCCGAGCCGCCCGGGCAGCGGATCCGGGCGCCCGGCAGCGCGGGGTCCCGGACCCGGATCGTGGAGAGGTCGGCGCCGCCCCGGTTGGTCAGCAGGTACGTCTTCACGACCGGCCCGCCGGTCCGGATCCCGGGGCGCAGCGCGCCGGTCCCCGGCCGGGTGTTGACGCTGACGGCCAGCGCCAGCCCGTGCGCGCCGGTCCCGTCGGCGGCGGTCGGCACCGGCGCGGGCCAGCAGACCAGCCCGAGCAGCAGCGCGATCACGGCGCCGCGCACCCGCGCCCGCCGGCCGGCCCGTGGCGCGGCGGCGCGGACCCGGCCCGCTCGTCCGATGATCACTTCAGAGATGCTGGCCGCGGCCCGCCGCGCCCGCCGCCCTGGCACGCGCACACGGAGCGCGATTCACCCGACCGGCCGCCGTGGCCCTGCCGGACGCCGCCGCCCCAGGTCTACTGCTGAAGGCGGCGGGGCGCCCCAGGACACAGGCACGCCCATACCGATACGCACAGGGACGAGGTGGCCGTGATGGCAGCCCCGACAGCGCCCCCGGCGCAAGCGCGGACCGAGCAGACCGATCCCGAACTCCTCATCGCGGCCTCCGTGCTGCTCGCCGACGCGGCGCTCGCCACCCGCAGGACCGGCGCGGAACTGACCGCCGCCTGGGCCAGCTGGCGCACCGGCCTCCAGGCGCTGCGGCGGCCCGGCTGGGCCGCGGGCACCGCCCTCGCGGCGGTCCGCGCGCTGTCCAACCCGGCCGGGCTCGGCATCGCCGTCAACGGCGGCCTGGTCGGCGAGACCGTCCGCTCGATGGGCGCGATGGCGCGGCGCCGCCCGGCCTGCGTCGCGATGGCGGTCGACGCGTTCGCGCTGCGGATCGAGGCCGCCGCCCGCGCCCACCCCAATCTGGCCGGGCCGCTCGCCCGCCGGCTCACCGACGCCGTCGTCGCGGGCCGCAGGATCGAAGCGGTGCGCGCCGCCCGCGAACTGACCGACCTGCACGGCGTCACCCGCACCCTCACCACCGTCAGCCCCGTGATCATGGAGCTGCTCGCGCTGAACGGGCTCCTCGACGAGAACCCCACCAACGACAGCTTCGCCTGGGTCACCCTGGCCGGCGGCGTGCCCACCACCGACCCGATCTTCGGGCTGCCCGCCGGACTCGTCCGGCACCTCAACCCCGGCCGCGGCCGCGCCGAACGCGTCGACCCCGACCCGCTGCTCACCAAGGTCCTCACCCGCTCGGCCAACGACATCGTCCGCTACATCGACGACATCTCGGCCCTCGGCAACCACGGCCTCGCCCTGCTGCGCCGCGTCGCCTGCGCGGACGGCACCGAACGGCACGTGGTGCTGCTGCCGGGCACCAGCTTCGGCCGGGTGCGCAACAGCACCCCGCAGGACCTCGTCGGCGCGTTCGACGGAATGCTGCGCACCGACACCACCTACACCCGCTCCGTGAAGCAGATGCTGCTGCGCGCAGGCGTCCCCGACGGCGCCGAACTGATGGTCGTCGGCCACAGCCTCGGCGGCATCACCGCCGTCAACCTCGCCTGCGACCTGGACTTCGTGTCGAGGTACCGGCTCACGCACGTGGTCACCGTCGGCTCGCCCATCGACAACAAACGCCCCGCGGACCCCACCACTCGCGTCGTCAGCCTCGTCAACGAGCACGACGTCATCCCCGGCCTCGACGGGCGCGGCCCCGCCTCCGCCAACGACGTTCCCGACAGCTGGATCGAGCTGGCCTGGACCGACGAGACGTACGACTACCCGCTCTCGCACGCCCCGCAGGCCTACGCCGACACCCTCAGCGACTCCCAGCAGGCCCTCCGCGCGCGGGTCAACGAACTCATCACGGCCTACGACGGCGAGATCGCCGCCAACCAGCCCTATCTGCTGCGCGACAAATGACCCCGCCCGAGCGCCAGCCGACCGGACCGTACGGAGAACGACCATGACTGCCAGCGGCACGACCACCACCACCCGGCCCGCCACGGCCTGGCCCCTGGAGAACGCCCTCGTCAGCGCCGCCCTCGCGGCCCGGCGCGTGGACTGGATCGACGCACCGGCACGCGCCCTGGGCCTTCGGCCGTTCACCCGGCAGGAGCTGACCCGGCAGATCCTCGGGCAGGTGCGGCGCACCGCGTCCGGGCGGCCGACCCGGCTGCGCACCGCGTTCGGCACCTTCCTGATGCCGCTGAACCGCGACGACGCGGCGGGGCTGGTCGCCGCCGCCGAGGAGGCCGGGGCCCGCGGCGCCGTCACCGCGTTCACCGACCGGGGCCGCCGCATCCACCTGACCCCGCACCTCCCCCTGCCCTTCACCGTCGGGTCGCTGCGCGGCAGGGTGCGCAAGGCCGCCGACGCCGAGGCACACCGGCTGCTCGCCGCGCGACAGGGCGACGCCACCCTCGACCGCGACGCCTGGCACGGCGCCGCGCGCCGCCTGGCCCGCCGGACCGTGCTCGGCGCCGCGGCCGCCGACGACACCCTCCTCAGCGACATCCTCGACGCCACCGCCCGCGCCGCCGACGACGCCGAACTCACCGACCGCAGAGCCGCGTTGAGCCGCCGGCTCGTCCCGTACCTGGCGGACGTCCCGGCCGACGAGACCGAGGTCGTGCACGCCCTGGAGACCGTCACCCGCGCGCTCAACGACACCGCGGCCCAGGCCCTGGCCCTCGTCGCCTCCGGCCGGGACCCGCAGGACGCCGTGGCCGAGGCGCTGCTGCGCTATCCGCCGCTGGCGGCCACCGTGCACCGCGTCGACGCGCCCTTCGAGTGGGACGGCATGGCCGTCGACGCCGGGACCGAGATCCTGTGCGCCGCCTCCTGGCTGCGGGACCTCGAAGAAGCCGACGACGCCGATGACGCCGACGAGTCCTACGGCGACGACGACCTCGGCGACGACCTCGGGGACGACGCCGCCGAGGCCGAGGACCCCGAGGACTCCGACGACCTCGTCGACGACGAGGACCGCGACGACTTCGGGGCCCTCAGCGGAGCCCTGTGCGCCGCGCCCGGCTCCTGCGCCGCCGCCGACCTCGGCGTCCTCGCCGCCGGCGCGCTCGTCCGCGCCCTGACCCGCAGCGCCGTGCCCACCGTCCTCGCCCCGCGCCTCGACCCCGGGGCGCCGCCCGCCGAACTGCCCGCGGACACGCTCCGCCTCGCCCTCGTCAACACCGGCGCCGACACCCACGTACCGGACGACTCGAACCTGATGCGGACACCGCCCGCCGGGCAGAGCCCCGCCCACTACGCCGCGCTCGCCGCCGCCTCCGCGCGCCGCCTGGAGGGCCACGCCCGCAGGCTCGCCGAGTTCGCCCGGCAGCCCGGCTTCAACCACGACGCCTTCGGCGAGCGCTGCCGGATGACGCTGCTCAGCCACGCCGAACGGTGCGCCCGCGCGGCCGCCGACACCCGCCGGGCGGCCGACTGGCTCAGCAACTGACGCTCGCGGGGGCGTACTTGGCTCACCAGAACGGGGTCGCGCGGCGGCCGCGATCCCGGTCGACCATGCCCTGCACGGTGAACCGGACCTCGTCGCACAGCCGCCGCGTCGCCGCCGACCGCTCGGCGAACGACGCGGCGCGGGCCGGGGCCGGGATCGGCTCCCCGACGCTGATGAGCCACTTCGACGGCAGCGGCAGCGGCGTGGTCACCGGGAAGAACGGCAGGTCGAACCGGCGGGCCAGCGACCCGATCTCGCCCAGCTTCGGATACGCCTCCTCGGCCCCCACGATCGACACCGGCACCACCGGCGTCCCCGTCAGCACGGCGGCGCTCGCGAACCCGGGCCCGAACGGCCGCAGCCGGTACCGCTGGGAGAACCGCTTGCCGACCCCGCCGAACCCCTCCGGGAACAGCGCGACGAGCTCGCCCGCCGCCAGCTGGTCGCTGCCCAGCGTCGGATCGTCGGTGAGCATCCCGTGCTGACGGGCGTACGCGGCGAGCAGGGGGAGCCGCAGGATCAGTTCGGAGGCGTAGATCCGCACCGGCCGCCGCAGCCGACGGGCCAGCACCTTGTGCAGGACGAAGCCGTCGAGGCCCCAGGCGCCCGAGTGGTTGGCCGCGAGGAGGGCTGGGCCGGCCGCCGGGATGTTCTCCAGGCCGGTCACCTCGACCCGGAAGTAGTCGTCGGCCAGCCAGCCGAGGAGGGAGTCGGCCAGGTCGGTTCCGTCCTGGCCGTGCGGTCCGGAGTTCCGTTGAGTCACGAAATCCCACTTTCTGCTGAAAATGGGCGGGCGCAAGGCTAAAGATGCCGTTGGGGTGGTTCCTTCCAGTATGACCATCTCCTCTGCCGCGTCCCCGACGCCCACCGCCGATGTGATCACCGGCCTCCTCGCCGACAAGTTCGAGGTCGACCCGGCCGCCGTCCGGGACGACACCCGGATGACCGACCTGCTCGTCGATTCGCTGATGGTCGTCGAGATGGCGATCTCCCTGAAGGACGACCTGGGCGTCACCGTCACCGAGGACGAGCTGCGCGAGCTCGGGTTCGCCGAGTTCGCGGCCCGCGTCGACGCGCGGCGGACCCTTTGACCGGCGTCGTGGTGACCGGCCTCGGCCTGGTCACCCCGGCCGGCCGGGACGCCGACACCACCTGGGCCGCCGTCCGCGCGGGCCGGGCCTGCGCCGCCCCCGACCCGACCCTGCGCGACCTGCCCGTCTCCCTGAGCTGCCGGGTCGAGGGCGCCGCCGAACTGCCCCTGCGGCAGCGCGGGGTCGCGCACCTCGACCCGAGCGTGCGGATGGGGCTCGCCGCCGTCACCGAGGCGCTCGACCGGGCCAAGCTGGACCCGGCGGAGTGGGACGGCACCCGCGTCGCCGTCGTCGCCGGTGTCGGCACCGGCGGCATGCACGCCCAGCAGAGCGCCGCGGCCCGGCTCGCCGCCGACGGGCCGGGCTCCGTCTCCCCGTACTTCCTCACCGGCTATCTGCCCAACATGGTGCCGGCCACCGTCGCCCTGCACCTGGGCGCCACCGGGCCCGTCCTCGCCGTCGCCACCGCCTGCGCGTCCGGCGGCACCGCGATCGGCGCCGCCCGCGACCTGCTCGCCTCCGGGCAGTGCGACATCGCCGTGGTCTGCGCCGCCGAGGCCTCCGCGACCCCGCTGGTCGTCACCGGCTTCGCCCAGCTCGGCGCGCTCTCCGACACGGGGTCCCGGCCCTTCGACCGGACGCGCGACGGATTCGTCATCGCCGACGGCGCGGGCGCGCTCGTCCTGGAGCGCGCCGAGCACGCGGCCGCCCGCTCGGCGGCCCCGCTCGCGCACCTCGCCGGCTACGGCGCCAGCAACGACGCCCACCACCTGGTCGCCCCGCATCCCCAGGGCCGCCAGGCCGAGCGGGCCCTGCGCGCGGCCCTCAACGACGCGCACCTGACCCCGGCCGACGTCGACCACGTCAACGCGCACGGCACCTCGACGCCGCGCGGCGACGCGATGGAGGCCGCGATGCTCGCCCGCGTCCTCCCGCACCGCCCGCCGGTCACCTCCGCCAAGGGCGCGCTCGGCCACTCGCTCGGCGCGGCCGGCGTCATCGAGGCGGCCCTGACGACGCTCGCCCTGCGCGACGACGTCGTCCCCCCGATCGCGGGACTCACCGAACCCGACCCGGCCTTCGACCTCGACACCGTGCGGGGCCGCTCCCGCCCGCTCTCCTCGACCGTGGCCGTCAGTACGTCCTTCGGGTTCGGCGGGCACAACGCGGTGGTGGTGCTGGCGCGGGCCTGAGCGGGACCAGGGCCGCGCGTCGGGTCAGTCGCGCCGGGCCCGCACGTCCCCGTTCACGGTGGACAGGGTCAACGTGCGGCCGGCGGAGGCGCCTTCGGCGGGCACGGAGACGAAGGAGTGTCCGTTGTCCGTCGCGGCGGTGGTCCGGTAGGCGGGGGCGTCGTGCGGCAGGACCGCGGACGCGGTGCCGTTGACCGTGGTGGCCGACAGGCGCCGGGGCGCGTCGGCGCAGTCGAGGGCGACGTCGCCGTTCTCGGTCTCGGCGGCCAGGGACCGGGCCCGTACTCCGGTCGCGCGGACGGAGCCGTTGCGCGTGGTGAGGCGTACCGCGGCGCCGTCGGCGCCGGAATCGGCCACGGTCACATCGCCGTTGACGGTCGTCAGGTCCAGGGCGCCGGGGATGCCCGCCGCGTCGATCCCCGCGTTGCGCGCGACGACGGTGACCGCCGTGTCGTCCGGTACGCCGACCCGGGGCATCCGGGGGCACTGCCCCTCGCAGGTCAGATCCAGTACCCAGGTGTGGTCGCGGTGGGACCAGCGGTGCCCGACGCCGTCGTCGACGGTGACCCGGTCGCCGTCGGTGGGGCGCAGCCGCAGGCCGTTGCCGGTGGTGACGACGAGCCGGGTGCCCGACGCCGCGGACCGCAGGTCCCCCGGTGCCGTGGGGGAGTCGCCGCACCCCACGAGCACGGAGGCCAGCGCGAGCCCTGCGGCGCAGGACGCCACTGCCGTCACGGTTCTCATGGGCGCCGAGTGCCCTGCGCGGAGATCGTCATGCGTGCCCGGCCCGCACCCGGGAACGCGGACTCCATGGCTGTACTGAGGAAATTCGCACGTCCGATGCTCGCCTCCGTCTTCGTCGCCGGAGGGATCTCCACCGTCCGCGCCCCCGGGCGCGTGGCCGCCGCCGCCGAACCGGTCGCCCGGCCCGTGGCCTCCCGCGTGCCGCGCCTGCCCGACGACCCCGAGCAGCTCGTCCGGCTGAACGGCGCGGTGCACATCGGCGCCGGACTGCTGCTCGCCACCGGCATCGCGCCACGCTTCGCCGCGCTCGCCCTCGCCGGCTCGCTCGTCCCGACGACCCTGGCCGGGCACGCCTGGTGGAAGGAGGACGACCCCGAGCGGCGGAGCCGGCAGCGCACCCACTTTCTGAAGAACGTGTCCCTGATCGGCGGGCTGCTGATCACGGCCGCCGACACCCACGGCAAGCCGTCACTGGCCTACCGCGCCCGCGGCGCCGCGACCACCGGCCGCAAGCAGGCGGCGCGGGCCCGGCGCGAGACCACGCACACCGTGCGGGACGCGGCCGACGCGGTCCGCGCCCTGCCCGAGCGCGCCCGGCAGACCGTCACCGGCTGAGCAACTCCTCCGGTACGAAGCCCTCCTCCGCGAGCCGCCGCCACAGCGCGTCGGGGACCGGGAAGCGGGCCGCCTCCGTGTTCGCCGTCACCTCGGCCGCCGAACGGCAGCCGACGACGACGGAGCCGACGGCCGGGTGCAGGTACGGGAACTGGATCGCGGCCGCGGGCAGCGGCACGCCGAACTCCGCGCACAGGGCCCGGCACCGCCGGGCCCTGTCCAGCGCCTCGGCCGGCACGGGCCGGTAGTTGAACATGGCGTCGGGCGACGGGTCGGCCAGCAGGCCGGTGTTGAAGACGCCGCCGACCACCACCGCCGTACCGCTCCTCGCGCACAGCGGCAGCAGCGTGTCCAGCGCCTCGTGGTCGAGGAGCGAGAATCGGCCCGCGATCAGCACGACGTCGACCTCGAACTCATCGACGTATGCGGCGAGTTGCTTGCTGTGGTTCATACCGAAGCCGATCGCCCGGATCAGCCCCTCGTCCCGCAGCCTGCGCACCGCGGGATAGGCGGTGCGGCGGATCTCCTCCGGATAGTCGTCGGGGTCGTGGAGGTAGAGGATGTCGACGCTGTCCCGGCCCAGGCGGGTCAGGCTCGACTCCAGGGACTCCCGGATGCCGCGCTCCGTCCAGTCGGTGACCACCTCGCCCGGCGAGCCGTCCGGCTTCGGCCGCAGCAGCCAGCCGGTCTTCGTGGAGATCACCGGATCGCTGATCCCGGCCGGGCCGAGCAGCCGGCCGAGGCGCCGCTCGGCCTGGCCGTGGCCGTAGCGGGGCGCCGTGTCGAAGTACCTGATCCCGGCCTCGGCCGCCGCCTCGACGGTGGCCGCCGCGGCCTCCTCGGAGACCTCCTCGAAGAGGCCGCCCAGCGGCGCGGTGCCGATCCCGAGGCGCGGCAGCGTGAACGGCAGTCGGTGCGTCATGCGGTCCCCCAGGGGGAGGCGATCGCCGCGCGGTGCGCGCGCAGCGTCATGGTCAGGGTCAGCCGCAGCCGGGTGCGTCCGGGCAGGCCGACACGGACGTACGGGCCGTCGGCCGGCCGCTCGGGCCCGTCGTCGGCGCGGACGGCGGTGATCCGGTGCTCGGCGAACGAGCCCGCCTGCACGAGGAGCGAGCGCGCCGCGTCGCCGAGGTTCACCAGCTCCAACACCGTGTGCTCCGGACGGATGTCGGACACGAGGGCCGCCACGTCGCGGGGCAGCCCGGGGCGCCGCGCCTCGGCGTCGTGGTAGCGGACGTGCAGCTGGGCGAGGCCGCCGTTGTAGAGGACCTGCGGAGAGCCGGTCGTCAGCTGCAACAGGGCTTCCGTCACGACCGGGTTGAGGTGCTGCCAGTGGTGGATGTCCAGTACGTCCGGGCCGACCGCCGGATCCGTGGTGTCGCCCTCGATGGCGGCGACCCGCTCCGCGCAGCTCGCGAGCGCGCTGGTGAGCATCCGCTCGGGGAAGTCCGGATTGCGCCCCTGCAGATACTCGTACCAGGGCTCCTCGTGCCCGGCCTCGTCCTTGATCCGCTGGGTGTGCACGGCCGTCCAGTCCCACGCGGCCCCGGCGCGCAGCTCCTCGATCCGGTCCTGGTCGACCTGCTCGCGGCTGAAGTGCCAGAGAGTGAGCGGGAGTTGGCCCGGCATGACGGTGAAGTCGAACCAGCCCGCGTCGTTGTGCCGCTGCGGCACCATCAGCGTCCGCTCGGCGTCCATCGCCCGCAGATGCGGCTCCCAGCGCTCCCCGAGCGTGCCCATCCCGTCCGCGCCGCGCCGCTCGGCGTGGCGCAGCACCGCGTCCAGCGGGTTGCGGGCGAGGTCCAGATAGCCGCGGTCGCCGGTCAGCAGCGTGGCGTTGGCGGCGCCGATGATGGCGGAGCTGCCGACGGGGGACAGGCCGTGCGGCCACGACCAGCCGTAGTGGCCGCCGTACCAGCGGCCGTCCAGGTAGGCGCCCACCTCGCCGTCCAGCCCCGCGTTGTCGGGGACGACCTCGCGTCCCGCGAGCCGCTCCTGCCACACCCCGACGTACTCGGCGACCCAGTCCGCGTAGGCCTGCTCGCCGCTGAGCAGGTACGCGTTCGTGGCGAGGCCGGTCGCGCCCAGGTTCACCAGGGTGTCGCCGCGGCCCATCCGGTCCCACATCGCCCGGCCGTAGGCGCGGGCCAGCTCCGGCGAGGCGGCCAGCTGCTCGAAGGACGTGACGCCGTCGAACCCGTCCAGCGGCAGCCCGTACGGGTGCAGCGCCAGGCTCCACGGGAAGTACGGCTCCTCGTCGCTGAACCCGAACCGGGGGCCCGCCGCGCCGTTGTGCGGGGCGCGCAGCACCCGGTGCTCGGGGTCGTAGTTCGGGCCGCCCGGGAGATAGAAGTCGGCGAACCGGCGTGCCAGTTCCCGGAGTTCGGGGTCGTCCGGGTCCGCCAGGCACAGGCCGTAGAAGAGCAGCAGGCCCTCGCCCTGGTGGAACCAGTCGTAGCCGCGCTCCAGCCCGTCGACCAGCATGCCCATCCCGGTGAGCTGCGCGCTCACCCCCTGCCAGTGCCGGCGTGCCGCGGCCAGCAGTTCGGCGCTGCCGCCCAGCACGTACAGCGTCGGCCAGTTGAAGAACGGCTCGTAGAAGTCGTCCACGCCGTCCCGGCCGTCCATGCCCTCGCCGAGCCGGCCGCGGAAGACGAGCCGTCCGTCGCCCTCGGTGTAGCGGTCGGCGAACAGCCGCCACGCCTTCTCCTGTGTCGCGAACAACTCCCTTTCCAGCACGGCCCATCGAGGCGTGTCGGTGAGGGCCAGGCGGGCGTTCAGCAAAGGCCCGTGCGCCTCGTCGCCTGCCCGTGTGCCGCCGGTCGGCTCAGACCTGAGCATGGAGAACACCGCTCCTTCGTCACGTGCGGATTGCGGATGGGGGATCGCGGATGCGGACGACGGACGATCGCCGTCGACCGCCGTATTGAACAATCGCCCATCGATAGCCGATGGTTAGAGTCACCGGCGGGGAGCCGACGTGTCAATACTCGGGAGCGGACCGTGATCGACTGCCATGCCCATCTCTGGGACCCGGAGCGGGGGTTCGGCTGGATCCGGCCCGACAGCCCGCACCACCGCGCCTACGACGAGACCGACCTGGCCCGCTCCGGCGCCGACGTCGACGAGCTGACCGGCGCGGTCCTCGTCGAGGCCGCGCGCGGCGACACGGGCGAGACCGGCGCCCTGCGCGCGCTGCGGCTGCGCCGCCCGGACCTGGTCGCCGGGTACGTGGGCAATCTCCACGTGCACGGCGAGGAGGGCCCCGGCCGGTTCCGCGAGCTGCTGCGGGAGTGGGGCGACACGGGCCCCAACGGCATGCGCATGGGCGGCACTTCACTGCCGGACACCCCCGCGTCCGCCCGCGCGCTGCTCCCGGTCCTGGACGCGTCCGGCCTGGTCCTCGAACTGAACCTGCACCACGGAGCACTCGCGGCCGCCGCCGACCTCGCGGACCGGCACCCCGGGCTCACCCTCGTCGTCGACCACCTCGGCAACCCGCCGAACCTCGCCACCGGCGACCCGGGGGAGTGGTACCGCGGCCTGGAAGCGGCGATGGCCGCACCGAACGTGCTGGTGAAGATCTCCGGCCTGCTGACCCAGCAGCACGGCGTTCCCCCCGAGCGCGTCGCCGGCCTGGTGCGGCACGTGGTCGACGCGCTCGGCCCCGACCGCTGCCTCGTCGGCTCCGACTGGCCGATCTGTCTGCCGCGTGGCACCCGCGCCGACTCGCTCGCCCTGTCCCGCGCCGGACTCGACCGGCTGACGCCCGAGGAACGCGGGCGCGTGCTGCGCGACAACGCCGTCCGGGCGTACCGGCTGCGCTGTTGACAGTGTTCGAACGCCCCTGATTCGATTCTCTCGATGATCGATAGGCGATGACCGGCCCACGATCCGGCCCCGACCTCCGCGGAGATGCCCCATGGCCCATTTCGACCTGCCCCTGGACGAGTTGGAGAGATACCGACCCGAGCTGCCCGAGCCGGCCGACCTCGACGCGTTCTGGCGGCGGACGCTCGCCGAGCAGGAGCCGTTCGGCGTCGACGCGACGTTCACGCCGGTGCACAACGGGCTCGCGACGATCGACACCTTCGACGTGACCTTCGCCGGGTACGGCGGACACCCCGTGCGCGGCTGGTTGCAGCTGCCGGTCACCCGCACCGGGCCGCTGCCGGTTGTCGTCGAGTACCTGGGCTACGGCAGCGGCCGCGGCGCCCCGCACGAGAAGCGGCTGTGGGCGGACGCCGGGTACGCGCACTTCGTCATGGACACCCGCGGGCAGGGCGCCGACACGCCCGACCCCGACCCGGCCACCGGCGACATCGCCGCCGCCGGCTTCCTCACCCGGGGCGTCCTCGACCCGGAGCGCTACTTCTACCGGCGGCTGTACACGGACGCCGTGCGCGCCGTCGCCGCCGCGCGCTCGCACCCGGCCGTCGACCCGGCCCGTACCGTGGTCACCGGCACCAGTCAGGGCGGCGGCATCGCGCTCGCCGCGGCGGGGCTCGTCCCCGACCTGGTGGCCGTGATGCCGGACGTGCCGTTCCTGTGCCACTTCCCGCGGGCCACCACGATCACCGACGCGATCCCGTACGTCGAGGTCACCAAGTTCGTGAAGCTGCACCGCGAGCACGCCGCCACGGTCGCCCGCACCCTGTCCTACTTCGACGGCGCCTCGCTGGCCCGCCGGGCGAACGCGCCGACGCTGTTCTCGGTCGGCCTGATGGACCACATATGCCCGCCCTCCACCGTGTACGCGGCGTTCAACCACTACGGTGCCGAGCGGGGCCTGGACCAGGCCGACAAGCGGATCGAGGTGTACCCCTTCAACGACCACGAGGGCGGCGGCCCCGACCACGAGGTCGTCAAACTGGCCTGGCTGGCCAAGCAGTTGGAAACCTCGATGTGACTCCATCGATAGACGATGGGCGCGTACGATGGGCCGCATACCCGTATCTGGACCAACTGACGTGCCCCAGCGCAGGATTGGGAATTCATGGCATCTAACGCGTCGGGTGGCTTCGTCTCCACGCTGGCCACCAACAAGGACCGGTTCCGCAAGACCCTGATCTCCGACCAGGTGTACGAACTGCTCCGCCAGGCGGTCGTGGACGGTGACCTCGGACCCAACGACCGGGTCGTGGAGTCGGAGATCGCCCGCCGGCTCGGCGTGAGCCAGGCCCCGGTGCGCGAGGCGGTCAAGCGGCTCGCCCGCGAGGGGCTGCTCATGCATGTCCCGCGGCGCGGCCACTTCGTCGTCGAGATCTCCTCCGAGGACGCCGAGTACGCCCGCCAGGTGCGCGAACCGCTGGAGCGGCTGGCCGCGCAGCTCGCCGCCGAGCACATCACCGACGAGCAGCTCGGCGAGCTGGACGCGCTGGTGGAGCGGATGCACGAGGCGGTCGCCGCGAGCGACGTCAGCGCCTTCCGCACCGCCGACATAGAGTTCCACACCGTGGTCAGCCAGTGCGCGGGCAACCCGTTCCTGATCCGCATGTGGGAGGTCATCGAGCCGAGCCTGCGCACCCTGCGGGCCATCTCCGACCCGCTCTTCGACGGCGACTGGCAGGCCATGGCCCATGAACACGGGCGCCTGGTCGACCTGTTGCGCGACGGGGAGGCCGACAAGGCGGCCGCGGCGTTCGCCGACCACGCCGCGGGCCGCGGACCGGTGCCGGACGCTCGGGAGACGAAGAGGCCCCGCAAGAAGGCGGCCGCCGCCAAGCGCAGGTGAGCGGACCACGCGAAGGGCCCGAGCCGGATCTCCGGCTCGGGCCCTCTTCACGTCGCCCACAGGTCAACGGCGGGCGCCCGCCGTCCACTTGGGCGCACCGTACTGGTACGCGCCCAGGCTCGGCGCCGGATCCGTGGACCCGCCGTTGACGCCCGGCACCGCGAGGCCCACGTTGCGGGCCGGCGAGTCGGCCGCCAGCCGGTAGTCGTGCCCGGCGGCGTCCACGAAGCGCGGGTCGACCGTCTCCAGCATGTTGTGGTCGGCCACCAGCCCGCCGGCCGAGGCGCCGTCCAGGCCCTTGATCGGGCCGATGTTGTTGGCGATGTGCGTGCCCGTGGACTGGCCGGCCTCCTTGACGTAGAAGAGCGTCATCCCGCCGGTGTTGTTGTACACGCCGTTGTCGTGCGAACCGGTGCCCAGACCGTTCAGCATCACCGTGCCCTCGCGGTTGCCCCAGCCGACGTTGTTGGCGATGACGAGATCGCTCTGCCCGTTGTCGGCGTAGACCCCGGAGATGCCGAACGTCGTGGACGTGGTGGTCGGCGACGGGTCGTGCAGCACGTTGTGGTCGATGGACGTGCCCATCATGTACGCGCTGCAACAGGTGTAGATCGCGGCCACGTCCAGGCTCAGCCGGGCGTACCCGGAGATGTCGTTGTACGCGATCGTGTCCTTGCCCGGGGTGAGGCCGTCCACGGTGTTCCACTGCAGGTTGATGCCGCTGCGGCCGACCCGCGAGATGGTGTTGTGGGTGACCGTCTGGCTGTTGCCCTGCACGGCGATGCCGGCCGCGTAGGTGCCCATGTAGTCCACGTCGTGGATCACGTTGTCGGTGGCCGTGTTGTTCTGGCCGCGCAGCGCGACCCCGTTCCCGGCGCTCAGCGACAGATCGCTGTTCACGATCTTGTTGTACGTGCCGTCGAGGACGATGCCGGTGTCACCGACGCCGCGCGTCACCGTCGACCCGCAGTCCGTCGCGCCCTGCGTGATGTTCGTGTAGTGCGACAGGTACGTACCGGTGATGCCGTCGAGGGTCACGCCCGTGCTGCCGGCGCCGGTCCTGATCGTCGTGGCGAACAGCTTGACGCCCTTGACCGTGGTGTGGCTCGCGCCCGTCAGGTCGAAGCCCAGGGTGCGCCGCTTGACCTGCACCGTGTGGTTGTCCGGGTCGTCGTCCCCGTACACGTAGAGCCGCTTGGCCGTCGGGTCGTAGAACCACTCGCCGGGGTGCGCGAGTTCACCGATCTTCCCGGACAGGGCGTACCGCGTCTCCTTGGGTACGACCTTGTGGACGCACGGCGGCGCCACGTCGAGGGTCACCGAGCCGACCGCCGAGCTCTGCACCGTGCCGGTGGCGGAGATGTACCAGTAGCCGGTGAGGGCACGCGCGCCGTTCCAGTATCCCGCCGGGCGGGTCAGGTCCGCGTCGGCGATCGTGGCGTCCGCGCTGCCCGCACCGGCGTACTGGAGCGTGGGGTTGAGCAGGTCCGTGCCCGGATAAGGCCATTGGGCCTCGATGTCCATCTTCTTGTCGGTGAACACCTGCACCGTGGACACGTCGGAGCCCAGGTCGACATCGGTGCTGTAGATGTGTCCGGCCGCCACCGCGTCGCTGAACTGCGAGTCGGCCGCGTACGGGTCCTTCTGGGCGATCGCGGTGACGTCGGCGGCGGTGACCGGGTCGAAGCCGGTGACCTTGGAGGCGCCGTTCACCGTCACGTCCGCGCCCACCGCGGCCCGGTAGGTGATCGGCTGCGCGGCGGTGCCGGAGCGGGCCGGGACCACCGTCTCCTCGTAGTTGCCCGACACGATCTCGCAGGTGTCACCCGGCACCATCACGTCCGCGCACTTCTGGATGTGCCGGAAGGGGTTCGTGGCGTTCGTCCCCGGGTTGGCGTCGTCGCCGTAGGGGCCGACGTAGTAGGTCGTGGCCGCCTGGGCGCCGGCCGGACGGGCCGCGGCCGGATGCCCGGCCGCGACCACGGTCAGCGCGGTGAACAGGGCGGCTGCGGACAGATGTCTCCATCTCCTGGGCACTGCGTGATCCTTTCCTCTGGGGACGACAAGAGACGGTCAGCCCTTCACGGCACCGACCGTGAGACCGCTGATGATGTGGCGCTGCATGTAGATGAAGAAGATGACGACGGGCGCGACCGCGAGCAGCAGGTTCGGGAACACCTTCGTCAGGTCCGTCGAGTACTGGCTGATGCCGGCGTAGATCGCCGTCGTCACCGTGTAGTGCCCGGAGGACGGGCTGAGCAGGATCTGCGGGGAGATGAAGTCGTTCCAGATCCCTATGGAGTTGAGGATCAGCACGGTGACCACCGCCGGACGCATCAGCGGGAAGATGATGGTCCAGAAGGTGCGGTAGCGGCCCGCGCCGTCGATCGTCGCCGCGTGGTCGATGTCCACCGGGATCGTCCGGATGAACCCGACGAACAGGAAGATGCTCACCGGCAGCGTGGACGCCACGTCGTGCGCCACCAGACCCGTCACCGTGTTCGCCAGACCGATCTCCCGCAGCACGTAGATCACCGGGATGATCACGGCAGCGCCGGGGATGAACGTGCCCGCGAGGAAGTACAGCAGCACCAGCTGCGTGCGCTTCTTCAGGCTGCGGGCGATCGCGTACGCGGCCGGTCCCGCCAGCACGATGCACAGCACGTCCACCATCACGACCAGGAACAGCGTGAAGCCGTAGCCGCCGATCACGTTGAACTGCGGGCTGCTGATCGCCGCGCCCATGTGCTCGAAGGTGAGCCCGCCGAGCGGGATCGAGAACGGGTTGTCGAGGATCTCCTGCTGCGACTTGAACGCGTTGACGATCAGCAGATAGATCGGCACGACCATCACGACGAACAGCACCCCGAGCAGCGCCCAGCGCACCGGCGACCGGCTCTCCTCGCGCTCGACGCTCCCGCCGCCGTCGTCCCGGCCGGCGGGCCGGGCCTTCGGCCGCTTGCGGGCCGCCGCCTCGGGATCTGCCTCTAGTACCACCACCACCGGCTCCTCACCGACCTGTCGCTGCCTGGTCCTGGCGGTTGCGCAGCGCCGTCACGAAGAGGGCGAGCACGGCGGACACCACCATCAGGAACACGGCCTGAGCGGTCGCGTAGCCGACCTTGGTGCCCTCGAAGGACCGGGCGAGAATGAGATACGTGAACGTCTGCGTCGATCCCGCGGGACCGCCGCCGGTGAGGCTGACGACGATGTCGTAGGCCCGGATCAGCCCCACCAGATTCAGCACCGTCGCCACCGTCACCACGGGCGCGATCATGGGGATCACGACCCGGGTGTTGATCTGCCGCTTGCTCGCGCCGTCGATCGCGGCGGCCTCCAGCAACTCGGCCGGGACGGTCTGGAGCGCCGCCACGAACAGCACCACGTTGAACCCGAAGCCCGCCCACACGATGACCCCGATCAGGGAGATCACCGCGAACTTCTCGTCGAAGAGGAAGCCGACCGGCTCGATGCCGAACTTGGCGAGGGTGTTGTTGATGGCCCCGTTCGTCCCGAGGATCGCCGCCCACAGATAGCCGAGGATCAGCGCGCTGATCACGTGCGGGAAGTAGGCGACGGCCCGGAAGAAGGAGTTGGCGCGCGAACGCCCCTTGAGCGCGAGCGCGTAGACCAGCCCCAGGCCCACCATCAGCACGGTGCCGACCACGGAGATCAGGCCGGTCACGTACCAGGCGTCGGACGAACTCGGGTCGTCGAACAGGTGCTTGTAGTTGTCGAGTCCGATGAACGCGGCGGTCGAGAAGCCGTCCCAGTCGGTGAGGCTCAGATACACCGCCACACCGACCGGTACGACCGTCATCACCGTGTAGAGCAGGACCGCCGGGCCCATCATCCCGAAGGAGAGCGCCGACTCGCGCAGCCGGACCCGGCGGCGGACGCGCCGCTGTGTGTCGGTCAGCCCTGCGAGTTCCACCACTTGTCCAATCCGTCGGCGACGGCCTTGGGGGACGCGCCCGTGTACAGGGACTGGATCTGCTTGTTCAGCTCGTCGCTGTACCCGGCGATCGGCGTGTTCGCCCCCGACTTCACGATCACCGACGGCGTCTTGTCGAGGATCTTCTGCACGGAGGTGCCGAGGCTCGACATGGGGTACGAGAAGCCGGAGCGCAGATTGCCGTCCGAGGCCAGCTGGCTCTTGATGGCCTTCGGGTCGGTGGTCGCCCACTTCACGAAGTCGATCGCCTCGGCCTTGTGCGGCGACTTGTTCACCACGACGTACGGGTTGGAGATGTTGCCGAACTGGCCGGACGGGTAGGCCCCGTCGGTCGGCATGGAGAACACCCCGATGTTGTCGCTCTTCTTCGCGGCGTCGGCGGCGGGCACGAAGTACGAACCCATGATGTACATCGCCGACTTGCCGTTCAGGAACGCCGTCTGGCCGTCCGCGTAGGTGACGCCGAGCGCGCTCTTCTCCAGGTAGCCCTTGTCGATCCAGCCCTTGTACTGCTTCAGGTAGTCGACGTAGCCGCTGTCGGCGAAGGAGACCTTGCCCGCGGTGCGCTGGGCCGTCCACTTGGGGTTGTCGGTGAGGACGCCCGCGTCGGCCATCATCGAGAACTGCGAGCCGGTCACCCACTGGCCGGCCGTCTGGAGCGGCTTGTAGCCCGCGCCCTTCAGCTTGCCCATGGCCGCCGTGAAGTCGTCCATGGTGCGGATCGTCGAGGCGTCGAGTCCGGCCTTCTCGAAGGCGGCCTTGTCGTAGAAGACGAGCGACTGTATCTGCTCGCCCACGCCGACCACATAGCGCTTGCCGCCCACGGCGTACTGGCCGGCCAGCGGCGTCTTGGCGGTCCAGGACTCGTCGCTCAGGTCGGCGAAGAGCGAGGCGGTCTCGGCGGTCGGCACGATCTGCTGGGCGACGTCCGGCGGGTCGCCCGCCGCGAGGTCCTGCCGCAGCTTCGCGTCGGCCGAGATGGTGCCGGTCAGTTCGAGCTTGACCGTCACTCCGGGATGCGCCTTCTCGTACCGGGCGAAGAGGTCGTTCCAGTACTTCTCCGTCAGGTTCGGCGTGATGTTCACGATGACGCGGAGGGTCGTGCCCCCCGCGGCCTGGTCGGATCCGCCGCCGCAGGCGACGGCCGACGCCATCACCAGGGGAGCCACGGCGAGTCCGCAGGCACGGCGCCACATTGTTCTCATCGGGACACGCTCCGTTGCGTAGTCGTGAATAATCGATAGCTGGTGTTCAGTCGCAGGCTTCCCGGTGGAGCAGCGAGTGGGAGGTGGCCCGAGGGTGGGGGGGAGACGGGGGACGGTGCCCGCGTCTCAGCGACTATCGTCTATCGATTGCTGATGCTATGGCTGGCACTTCGGTAGTTCAAGGGTGCTGCACCAACCAACCACCGGACGCGGAGCGCGCCTTGGGTCCCCGGGGTGCGCACGGTGAGCGTGAGCCGGGTCAGAACCTCTCCCCAACTCCTGGTCAGCAGCGGATCGTCGAGCTTTCTGGGCTCGACGACGGCGGTGGCCGCCCCGGGGTCCCAGCGCATCTCCAGACCGCGGCCGCCGTCCGGGGAGGCGACCGTGGCCCAGCCGTCGCCGTGCTCGACGTGCCCGGCCAGGACGTGCCGCAGCGCGACCTCGGGCGGCCCGTCCCGCCAGCGGTCCTCGACGCTCACGTACGCGGCCGGGGTCTCCGGGGACGCCCGGGTGAGGCGCACCGTGCGGTCCCAGCGGCCGACCGTGCCGGGAGGATGGACGCCGCTCAGCTCGGCGCTGAACTCCGCCGCGAGAGCGTGGAGTTCGACGCCCACCTCGCGGGCCCGGTACGCGGCGCCGGGACACTGCCCGGTGCCCGGTTCCGGCACGTTGTGCCAGCCGCTGGTGAACGGCCAGGCCGCGTAGCGGTCCGGGCCGAAGGTCCGCGCCGTGTACGTGGGCCGGCCGACGTCCACCACCAGCGGCCGGCCGTCCACGGCCACCCAGTACGAGCCGACGTCCAGGTGGTTGTGGTGCTCGCCGTTGTGGCCGCCCTTCACGGCGAGCGTGAGCCCGTCGGTGCTCCCGGCCGCCTCGCGGGCCACCAGGACCTGCAACCGCGGCAGCCAGGTCTCCCGGGCCGGCCAGGACGGCTCCGGCGCGGGCCCGGTCACGGCCCGGCACCAGTCCGGGTCGGCCAGTGCGGCCAGTGCCCTGCCCAGACCCGCCCGCGGGGGAGCGGCACAGCCCTGCCGCCGCGCCCCGGCCAGCGCGTGCGCCACCGTGTCCGGCTGCCCGAGCCGCCCGCCCCAGCGGAACGCCACCTGCCAGGGCTGGCGGGTGTCCAGGCGGGCGGGCGCGTCCCCGACGTTCACGTACCAGTCGGCGCCGAAGTGCATCCGCCGCGGATACTTCAACAGCTCTGCCAGCAGCGGGAGTTCACGGGCGTCGAGCGCCGGTCCGCCGGCGTCGGCGAGCAGGTCGAGGATCTCCAGGAGGCGGCAGGCGCCCGCCCACCAGTAGGAGATGCCCTCGTCGATGCCGCCGTCGTCGGGCAGCACGCGGACATAGTGGTCCAGGCCCTCGACGACCCGCGAGACGAGCCGGGTGCGGCGCGCCCTGTTGTCGGGGTTGTCGGGGTTGTCGGGGTTGTCGCACAACAGCAGCGCGGCGGCCAGGACCGCGCCGAGGATCCACGGATTCCAGTTGTTGGCCCCGCCGTCCGCGCCGAGCCACGGCCAGTCCCCGCGCCGCTCGAAGGGCCCGAGCAGCCGCCGGTCCACCTCCCGCCGCAGCCGCCGCCGCAGGCCCGGCGCGCGCCGGTCGAGGTGCGGGCCGAGCGCGTGGTCCGCCCAGGCGAACAGCGCGGCGACCTCGGCGGCGCCCAGGTCCGGGTACGGATCGTCGGGGTCCGGCACGACCTCGCCGCGCGCCGCCGCGAACCGCTCGTGCGGCGCCCAGCACCAGGTGCTCGCCTCGGCGAACGCCACGAGCCCGTCGACCGCCGCGTCCAGGTGCGGGCAGGCGCCGGGCGCCGGGTCGGCCGCGTCCGCCGACTCGCCGGTCAGGACGGCGGCCAGGCACAGCAGGGAGATCCGCTCCTGCAACCGCCAGGCCGCGTCCTCGTACGCGCTCCGGTTCCCGTCGCGCAGCGCGCGGGCCCAGGCACCGGCCGTCAGCCGGGGCGCCGCACGCCCCAACTCCGCGGCCGCGTCGTCCAGTACGCGCTCGCGCAGCGGCCCCGGCACGGCGTCCCACACCTCGCGGCGGGTGACGTCGGGCACCACGAGCCGGGCGGTCGGCGCGGCGAGCGCCCCCTCCGGAAGGGGCAGCAGGCGCGCGCTCAGCGGACCCGGCGCGCCGGGCACGGACTCACGCATCCGCGTCGGTGTCGTCGGTGTCGTCAGGGGTGAGCTCCAGCTCGATCACCGGCAGCGGCACGTCCGGCCGCGCGATCGGCAGCGTCAGCGTCAGCGTGCCCGGCGGCTGGTTGTGCGGCGCCAGGTTGTTGTGCTCGGGCGGCGCCTGGTCGATCTCCTGGAAGCGGATCTCCGAGCCGTCGTGCAGGAACTGGGCGTACCGCACCCGCCCGGCGAGGCCCGGCAGATGGAGGTGCTTGAGGGGCCAGGCGAGCAGATGCAGATACAGGTACCGGCCGCGCCGGGTGTACAGGGCGCCCGGCGGCGGCGGATACGCGCTCGGCCCGGCGCCCCGCACCGACCGGATGTTCAGCGTGCTCCACTCCGCGACGGCCCGCAGGGTGTCGCGGGCGCGCGGGTCGAGGGCGCCCCGGCCGGTCGGGCCGACGTTCAGCAGCAGATTGCCGCCGCATGCCACGGACTCCACCAGCATCCGTACCAGCAGCGCCGGGTCCTTGTAGTCGTGGTTGTCGCGGTCGTACCCCCACGAACCGTTCAGCGTGTGGCAGGCCTCCCACAGCACCCGCTCGCCGTCCCGCTCCAGGGGGCGGTCGGGCTGGTACTGCTCGGGTGTCACATAGTCGCCCGGAACGCCGAGCCGGTCGTTGACGAGGATGTCCGGCTGCAACTCACGGACGAGCGCCATCAGTTGCTCCGCGCCCCATTCCTCCGGGCCCTTCTCCGGGTAGCTGAAGTCGAAGAACAGCAGGTCGATGTCGCCGTAGCCCGTGAGCAGTTCGCGTATCTGGCCCTCCATGTACGCGCGGTAGCGGGCCATGTCGCGCGGCTCCCGCTCGGCGTTCGTCCCGCGCAGCGGGTGGTGCTCGTCGACCGTGAAGTCCGGGTGGTGCCAGTCGAGCAGCGAGTAGTACAGGCCCACCCGCAGCCCCTCGGCGCGCATCGCGTCCACGAACTCCCGTACTAGGTCACGGCCGGTGGCCCGGACCGAGGTGTAGTCGGTGAGCGCCGAGTCGAACAGGCAGAAGCCGTCGTGGTGCTTGGTGGTCAGCACCGCGTACCGCATGCCCGACTCCCGCGCCTGCCGGGCCAGTTCACGGGCGTCGAAGAGTTCCGGGTCGAAGCGGTCCAGATAACGGTCGTACGCCTCCTGCGACATGGCCTCCCGGCTGCGCACCCACTCGTGCCGCGCCGCCATGCTGTACAGGCCGAAATGAACGAACAGACCGAACCGCGCCTCCTCGAACCATGCGGTGCGGGAGGGGAGTTGAGGCGGGTCGGTAAGGGCACCGGGCACGGGGAGCTCCTGACACATGGGCGGTGTGAACAGCATTGACAGCACTAATCGATTGGCTGTTATCTACCATCGATAGGCGATGATGTCACTGGCGTTGCGTGCGACGAGCGCGCGGAGAGGCACGTGCATGCACCCGAATGGGGAGAACCACGGTGGCTACGAGTCGATGCGGGCGCCGGTCCACACCGCGTCCTACACCCGGCCCACCGCACGGATGGTGGAGGCGCTGCGGGGCGTGAGCGCGGCGACCGCCTGCGCGAAACTGCACCAGATGGGCATCACCCGGACGTTCATCGACGGCCCCGTACCGCTGCACCGCGAGCCGGACGTCAAGATCACCGGCGGCGCCGTGACCCTGCAGTTCCTGCCGCAGCGCGAGGACGTCTTCAACGGCGCGGAGCAGGAGGACATCGAGCGCAAGACCCCGCTGTGGGGCGTCCTGGAGTCGGTGCGGCCCGGCGACGTGCTGGTCGTCTCCGCGCACGGCAGCCACTTCACCGGCTGCCTCGGCGACATGCTGGTGCGCTACTTCAAGCTGCGCGGCGGCGCCGGCATCGTCGTCGACGGACGGGTGCGGGACGCGGCCCGGATCCGGGAGCTCGGCGTGCCCGTCTGGTGCACCGGCGTCACCCCGCACTACGCCTCACAGACCGAGCTGTTCCCCTCGGCGTTCAACGTGGCGGTGGGCGTGGGCGGTTCACTCGTCACACCCGGCGACCTGATCGTCGCCGACGAGGACGGCGCGGTCGTCGTCCCGCAGGACAAGGCGGTGCCGCTCGCCGAGGACTCCCTGCTGCACCAGGACCGGGAGGAGTTCGCCCGCCTCCGCCTCGACCAGGGCGCACGGCTCTCCGACTACTACCCGCTCAGCGGCGACAGCCTGACGGAGTACCGCGCCTACGTGGCGAGCCGCGCCGCCGACTGACCCACGGGGGGGCTGCCGCGCAGCCCCCTCGCACGCCGCAGTCCCGCTGAACCGACCGGCCGCCGCCTCGTCCCCGGCGGCCTGTGCGATGCATCCGCTCCCGCCCGCCGCCGAAGGGTGGCGAAACGCGCATTCCGTGCGCAGGCGGACCGACGGCAGTCGCCGTGCGGAACGAGTGGGATAATGCGTTCATGCGTGCGTCTTTGCAGGTCACAGTTGACTGCGACCCGGAGCTGTCGACCATCGTCGTCACCGGGGACTGTGACGAGGACTCCGAGTACCTGTTGACAGAAGCTCTCGCGAAGGTCTTCGCGGTGGAGCCCCGCGTCCTGGAAGTCGACGTGAGCGGGGTGGGATTTGGCGACTCCACCCTCCTGCACGCTCTGTTGCAGGCCCTGCACACCCAGTCCAGCCGTCAGCGGCGGCTCGCGCTGCGCAGCCCGCTCGGTGAGGCGGTCGAGCGGTTGCTCACCGTCACCGGAACCCTGGACGTGTTCGAGCGCTGCGTGGTGGACGGGGCGTCGCCGCAGGACGGTTCGCCGCGCGGGCCCGGGGCGACTCTCGGAGGGCACGAGCGTGCAGAGTGAGGGATTTGCGCAGGCCAGTGGCGCTCGCGGCCGACGAGGGCAGGAGAGCGACATGAGGCCAGAGCACTCGGACGGCCGCGAGGTCTCCTGTCCACCGACACCGTTCGCCGCCGCACCGCTCACCCTGTCCGGCGCGGAGACGCGTGAGGTGGTCCGTCATGCCGTCCTCGCCTGCCTGAACGGCGACGCCCCCGAGACGCCCGCGACGCGGAACCTCCTGGCGGAGGCGCAGCTGGTCTGTTCCGAGCTGGTGTCGAACGCCCGCCGTCACGGTGGGGGGCTCTACTGGTTCGAGGCGCACGCCCGCAACGGTCTCGTCGTGATCGAGGTGGGCGACCGCAGCACCCGCACGCCCCGGTCGCCGCGGCGGGACGCCACGGAACCGGGCGGCTTCGGCTGGGAGCTGGTGCGGCGACTGTCCGAGCGGGTCGAGGTGACGGTCCGGCCCGACGGAGCAGGGAAGATCATCAGGGCGGTCATCCGCGTCGTCTGACCCCGCCGACCGTGCGGCGCGCCCCCGGGACCGGTCAGCGCGGCAGCAGCGGACCCAGCGGACCCAGGTCGATGTTCAGATCCTCGGGAGCGAGGTCGTAGCGGTCGCGCAGCTCGGCCATCCGGTCCTCCAGCAGCATCAAGGTCAGGCCGACACGCTCCTCCTGATCCTCCGTCAGATCGCCCGTGTCGAAACGGCGCAACGCCTGACGTTCCATCAGCTGCCGCAGCAGCTCCACGATGGTCAGTACGAGCTTCATCAGATCGCGCTCCACCGTGTCGTGGTCGATCTGGACCCTTCCGCGCGGAGCGGGCTCGTCGTGTGTACTCACAGCAGGTCTTCCCAGGGCGAGGGGACATTCTCGTTCACCGAACTGATCAGGGCGTTGAGATTGATCCGCACGAGATCCACGTCGGCGATGCGCAGGGTGACGTCTCCCGCGAGGACCACTCCGCCCGCGAGCAGCCGGTCGAGGAGGTCGACCAGGGCGATCTCCCGCCGTTCGATCACGGTCATCGCGTCCCCCCTGCCGCAGGCCGGGCCTCGGACCGCTCCTCGGGAGGAGTGGAGAAGGAGTAGGCGGCCCACGGGCCGGTCAGCTCCACGCGCAGGCCGGGGGCCCGTTCCGCGTCCCGGTTCACGTACTCCACGAAGGACTCCGCCTCCGAACGGTGCACCAGGTAGGCCGCGTTGAGGACATTGCGGCCGGACGAACCGCTCAGCTCCGAGTTCTGCGGGGGGTGGATCCGGGCGTCGTCGGCGCGCCCGGCCAGCGCGTCGTGCAGTTCCTGCGCGAAGGTCTCCGCCAGCCGCCACGCGTCGTCCCGTTCCGTCCGCTCGGCGCGGCGGCGGCGGAGGAAGTCGCGGCCCGAGCCCGAGGCGAGCGCCGCCGAGGAGAGGCGCTCCCGCCGGCCGCCGTTCGGCGCGGCGGAGGCACCGGTGGGGGTGGGCGTGCCGTCCTGCCCGGTCTGCGAGGCCGTCTCCACATGCACCTTGACACCCCATTCCACCCGGTCCCGCAGGCGGTCGAGAGAGGCACGGAAGCGCTCCGCCTCTCCCTCGAGCATGGCCCGTACGCCGCTGTCGTCGTGGAACACCGTCGCCAGACGCAGGGGGAGCGGGCTGGCGACCGAGGCCAGCGCCGCGATCACGGACTGGTGCGCCCTGGCCGTCTCGGACAGCCAGTCGAGATTCTCCAGGTTCCGGCGCAGTGCCGTCTCGGCGAACTGCTCGGCGGGCACATGACCGACCACGGCGGTCAGACCGGCATGGGCGATCAGGTGCGGGGGAGCCCCCGCGACGCCGGTCACATCCGAGGCGAGCGGGGCGTCGAGGGAGTCGCAGACCGCGTAGACATAGCGCAACTCAGTCACGTGACGTCTCCGTTTCGTGGGCCGGGTCGAGCGAGTCCTGCGCCCGGGAGTCCTCCAGAGCCGCCAGTCGCTGTCTCAACTCGGCGTTCTCGCGGGCGAGTTCCTGGTGCCGGGCGCCCGAGGACAGTGCCGGATCGTGCTCCCACCAGTCGATGCCCATCTCCTTGGCCTTGTCGATGGAGGCGACGATCAGACGCAGCTTGATGGTGAGCAGCTCGATGTCGAGCAGATTGATCTTGATGTCACCGGCGATCACGATGCCCTTGTCGAGAACGCGCTCGAGGATGTCGGCGAGGTTGGCCCCCGAACTCCCGCCGCCGAGAGGGGAGTCGGGGAAGCTGTTCGCGGGTCCCATCAGCGGCCTCGCGCCCCGGCCGGCTCGTGACGCTCGGGCGCGTCCTCGGCGTCCGCGTCGTAGTCGTCCTCGTCCTCGGCGTCCTCGTACGCGCCCTCGTCCTCGTACTCGGCGTCGTCGTACTCGGCCTCGTCCTCGTACTCGGCGTCGTCCTCGTCGTCCTCGTAGGCCGGCTCGTCCTCGTCGACGTACTCCTCGGGGTCCTCCCCGTCCTCGTAGTCGTCGTACTCCTCGGCGTCGTCCTCGGCGGGCTGCTCCTCGGCCTCCGACTCCTCGGACGCGTTCCGGGCGTTCTCCTCTTCCTCCTCGGCCACGGCGTCCTCGTGGGTCCGCACGACCTCGCCGTCCTGGATCTCGCCGCGCCATCCGTCGCTCGCCTCTCCCTTGATGGAGATGAAGCGGGCGAAGTGCTTGAGGTCGAGGCGGGCACGCCGGCCCTGGGCGCGCCAGATGTTGCCCGTCTTCTCGAACAGGCCCTTGGGGTAGTACTCGATGATCAGCAGGACGCGGGTGAGGTTCTCGCCCAGCTCGTGGAAGGTGACGACACCCTTGGTGGTGCCCTTGGCGCCCTCCGAGGTCCAGCAGATGCGCTGGTCGGGGACCTGCTCCGTGGTGTGCGCCTTCCAGCTCCGGCTCGACCAGAAGATCTTCATCTGCCAGTCGGAGGTGACGTCGTCCGCGCGGTTGGCGTTCTTCACACCGCGGGCGAACGTGGAGAACTCCTGGTACTGGGTCCACTGGTCGTACGCGGTGCGGACGTTCACGCCGACGTCGATGCTCTCGAGGATGACCGTCGGCTTCTTGCCCCCGCCGGCCTTGGACTTGCCCTTGCCGCCCTTGCCGAACATCCCCTTGACCCCGCTGACCAGGTTGTCCTTGAGATGTCCCGCGCCGACCTCGACGGCGCTGCGCAGGGGGCCCTTGCCCTCGGCCAGCTTCCGGCCGCCGTCCAGGGCCAGCTTGGCGAATCCGGGGCTGTTGCCCTCGGCGATGTCGTTCAGCTTGGTCGTCGTCTGGCCCAGCTTGCGTCCGGCGCCGGTGAGCAGGCGGGTCGCCTGCGCGGCGAGATAGTCCTGGGCCTCGGCCTTGAGCCGGTCCGCGGCCTGACTCTTGGCCAGGTCCTTCAGCGGGTTGGTGGCGGGCAGCTCAGCCATTGCCGCGCTCTCCCTTCGCGCCGCCGCGCGGGGCACGCCGCGCGGCTCCGGTGGACTTGCGCGCCGTCGACGCCGTCTTCTTGGCGGCCTGACCGCTCTGGGTGCGCTTGCGCGGCGCGGCCTTGCGCTCACCGGACGGTGCGGACTTCTTGGCCGGGGTCCGCTTGCGGGGAGCCTGCCGGCCGGAGTCCTTCGCCTCGGCGTCGTCGGCACCGTCGTCGCCGGAGTCCTGCGCGCTGTCGTCCTCCTGGCTCCCGGCCGTGTCCCGCTTCTTCGAGGCGGCCTTGGTGGCCTTGCCGCTCAGCCCGCCGGTGGCCTTGTCCGCGGCCTGCTCGACGTCGTCCGTGTCGGGCGCCACCCCCGCGATACGGTCGCGGACACCTTCGGTGCTGCTGTGCAGCTTGGTGGCCAGACCTTCCATCTGCCGTTCGAGGATGGCTCCCGTGGCCGCCTTGCCGACGCCGCGGAAGTCCTGGCGGAGCTGGCCGCCTATCTCCTTGAACTGCGGGTTCTTGTCCAGCTGGGTGCGCACCAGGTCCATCACCATCTTGGGGCTCAGCTGCATCTTCTTGCCCGCGACCATGGTGCCGACCGCGAAGGCCAGCTTCAGCTTCTTGGTGCGGCCGAGGAGGTACCCGGCGCCTACGGCGAGGCCGAGAGTGGCTCGGTTGTTCATGATGTGTGATCCGTTTCCGCGCGCCGTGTCACGTCACGCGCCTGTTTGTCTCGTGCGGCTGGCTTCCAGTCGGTCGAGGAGCGCGTCCTCCTGTCGGTCGAATGTCTCCTCGTCGATCTCGCCCGCCTCCAACTGCTTCTCCAGCGCGGCCAGTTGCTCCTGGATCGCCGAGGGGTCGTAGTACTGACGCTCGGCGTCGGCGACCACCTGGTCCAGGACCCACATGGAGCCGCGCACGGGAGCAAGCGGGAGCAGGAGCACCTCGCTCAGCAGTCCCATGGGGCGCTCAGCCCACCCCGGCCGTCGCCGGCTTCTCTTCCACGAAGCTGTACGGCGGAAGCGGCCCGTTCACCCGGAAGACGACGTGCGGGTTCTCCTGCCGGAACGCCTCCACGGCCTCCAGCAGGTGCTCGGAGGAGGACCGGTCGACCAGGAAGGAGAGGTTGGTGATCCAGCCCGTGCTGTCGGGCGCGGCACTGACGGCCTCCGCGTGCGGCTCCAGCGCCGCTCGCACCGCCGCGGAGTCCCGGGCCTCGCGCTGCTGGACCGCACCGGCGACCGCTTCGCCGAGCCGCAGCTTGTCCTCGTGGCTGCCGCCGCCGGCCTCGCGGTTGCGGGTCAGCAGGGCGCGCAGGTCGGCGTTCTCCGCCATGACCGCGTGCAGCACGGCCTCCTCGTCGTGCTGGGCCTTGACGTTGTACTCGACCCGGTCGCGCAGCGCCGTCAGCCGCTCCTTGTAGTGCTCCGTGCGCTCTTCGAGGGCGGCGGCCACCGCCGCGTCGTCGTCGGCGACACTCCCGAAGCGCATGGGCAGCACCGTCCCGCCGCCCCCGGCCTCGGACAGCACGTTCTGGTGCGCCAGCAGGTCGCGGCGCTTGGGCCGCAGGCTCTCGGGCGCGTCGCTGACCAGCGCGAGGAGGCCGCCGCCGGTGACCGTGCGGACGGTGCGCGCCGGGCTTCCGATGCCCTCCATGCCGTCGGGCAGGCTCGGGTGGCCGGCGTCGGCGATGCCGTAGACGTAGGTGCTCATTCCTGCTCCTCCTTGCGGCTCGACGTGCGGCGCTGACGCGTCCGGGACTGGCTCTTGCCCTCGTCACGGGCCTGGCTGAACGCGTCGGATATGGTCTCCGCCGCCCCGGACAGGGCGCCCTTGGTCTTGCCGTGGGCGCCGGACTCCATCGTGTCGCCGATGATGTCCGTCAGGCCGGAGGGCTTCTTGCTGCCGGTCTCCAGGTCGAGCCGGTTGCAGGCCTCGGCGAACCGCAGGTAGGTGTCGACGCTGGCGACGACGACGCGTACGTCGATCTTGAGGATCTCGATGCCGACCAGCGAGACACGGACGAACGCGTCGATCACGAGCCCTCGGTCGAGGACCAGTTCGAGAACGTCGTAGAGGCCGCTGGTGCCTCCGCCTCCGCCTCCGGCGTTCTGTGTCGTGGCGACTGTCATGGGTGGTTCCTCCGATTTCTGTCGGTGGTCGCGTACTTGTCCGGGCCCCGGCCGGGGCCCGGCATCAGGAGCGACGGTCGTCGGACCGGCCGCGTTCGTAGCGCCTGACCCGCTGATAGCCGGTGAGCATTCCCTCGTGATCGAGGGTGACCTCGTAGCTCGCGAGCAGACTCATCGTGTCGGGGACGCGTTCGAGTTCCAGGACCTCGACCTCCAGTCGCCAGCCGTCGTCGACAGCGGCGAACGTCGATACCGCGTCGACCGGCTTGCCGGTGAGTTCGTGCAGTTGGTCCCGTGCTTCGCGAATGGCCTCCGCGGGCCGAAGCCTCCTGCGCCGACGCGGTGCCGGCGACTCGGTGTCCTTTCGGGAACCGGAACTACGTGTCCCGCTGCCGGTTGTCTTCTTGCGCGTGCCGGACTCGGCATCCGCCGATTGTGAAGAGTTCGTCATATGGGCCTCCCGCCCCCTGTGCCCGTGAATTACTGGCTAAACCTGAAATCCCGTGGACCGATGTGACACCCCTGGCCCAGGGCCTGCTTGAAAGATCATTTGATGGTGCGCGGTGGACCGGGCGGCGCCGGGAATCTCAGATACCGGCTGCCCCGTCGCTATCGGGTTACGGCACCGGACGGGAATGTTTCTGCCGACGGTGTGAAGGCCCGGAAAGGTTTCCGCCCGTCGGGGTGCGTGCGGGTCCCGCCCGTGGGACATGCGGGATGAATGACAGACACCACAGATGAGTACGGCCCGTCCGAAGCCGTCGAGCGGCGCGCTCCCGACTCGCCCACCGAGCTGTCCGAACATGCCTGGAGGGCGGTGCTCAGGAGGAGTATCCGGGAGTTCCAGGAGGACGAACTCGTCGACCGCGCGGCAAGTCTGACCTACTACGGCGTGCTGTCGATCTTTCCCGCACTTTTGGTCCTGGTGGCGGTTCTGGGCGTGGTGGGGGAGAACGCCACTCAGAAGGTGCTGAAGGGACTGGAGACACTGGCACCGGGCCCCGTTCGGGACATCCTCACCAAGTCCGTCTCCCAGCTGCAGGGCAATGCCGGAACCGGTTCGGTGATGGCCATTGTCGGACTCGTCCTCGCCGTCTGGTCGGCTTCGGGATATGTGGGGGCGTTCATCAGGACGGCGAATCAGGTCTACGACGTACCGGAAGGCCGGCCCTTGTGGAAGATTCTTCCGCTCCGGCTCGGACTCACCGTCGCTCTGATGGCTCTCGCCATGGCGAGTGCGGTGATCGTCGTCTTCACCGGAGGCATCGCCAAGAGCGCGGGCGGCGCGTTCGGCATCGGAGACACGGTGCTCGCGATCTGGTCCGTGGCGAAGTGGCCGGTACTGGCGGTGCTCCTGGTGCTGATGATGGCCCTCCTTTTCTGGGCGACCCCCAATGTGAAGGGCCGGGGATGGCGCTGGGTCACCCCGGGCGGAGGTGTCGCCCTGCTCATCTGGCTGGTGGCATCCGCCGGTTTCTCCGTCTACGTGTCCGGCTTCTCCTCGTACAACAAGACCTACGGGACGATGGCGGGCGTCATCGTCTTCCTCGTCTGGCTGTGGCTCACGAACCTCGCCCTGCTCCTCGGGCTGGAATTCGATGCCGAGATCACCCGGCAGCGCGCCTTGACCGCCGGACATCCGGAGGACGCCGAGCCCTTCGTCGAGCCCCGGGACACCCGGGCCTGGGACGAGCGGGACGAGGAGCGCGCGAGCTGAGCCGTCCGGTGCGCCGGACGTGGCGCACGCCCGAAGGCCTCAGCCCACAGGCGAGGAGCCGGCCACACGATGGTGGCCGGCTCCTCGCCTGTGGGCGTCGAGCGCTCGCACGTGCGATCAGAACCGTCCGCCGGTCCACCGGGTGATCGGGCCGTGGCCGCGCCGAGCGCTCGCCCGGCCCAGCGCGTAGGCGCCCGCCAGCCCGGCGAGGACACCGCCGCCGGCGCTCGCCGCGATCGCCTTGCGGTGCTTGATGACGCTCCAGGCCGTCGTCGCGGCCTGCACGGACTTGGCCGGAACGGTGGACAGGAACGCGCCGCCCGCCTTCGCCTTGGAAGCGAGCGCGCCCACCTGAACGGCGCCCTTCTCGCGAAGGTCCGCGGCTGTCGACGAGGACTTCTCGGCCGCCGACGACGCCTTGGAGGCGGCGGACCTGCCGGCCGATCGGGCCGCCGTGCCGGCCTTCGTGCTCTGTGCGGTCTGGTTGGTCTTCGTGGTTTCAGCCATGCACTCCGTCTGGCCGAGACCGCTCCGCTCAAACAGATTCGTGAAAGGAACATGGCGCAGATGCGTGGACGGCGTGGACGGCGGGGGCGCGCACGCGCGAGGGGCGGCTCCCGGAGATCCGGGAGCCGCCCCTCGCGCATGGGTGCGCCGGTGCTAGTGCTTGCCGACGTCCTTCGTCTTTTCCTTGGCCTGGCGGGCATCGCCCTTCATCTGCTCCGCACGGCCCTCGGCGGTGAGCCGCTCGTTGCCCACCGCGCGGCCGACAGCCTCCTTGGCGGAGCCAGTGGCCTGCTCGGTCTTCGCCTTGGCCTTCTCACTGGCGGTCATATCTGCTCACGCTCCCTGAATTTCAGCGTTCTGTGTGCACAGTCCGTCTGACCGTCGCATTCCGTTGTAAACCTCAGTAATTGACGTTCTGTGGCAGGAACCTCAGCAGCCCCAGCCCATCCCACCGGAGGCGGGATGCGCCGGGCGCCTCCGGTGTGCGAAGGTGCTGACCATGAAGTCCGCGCACGTTGAAGTGGTGCTTGACCTGCAAGAACGCATAGCCGTTGTCCACCTGGGCGGCGATGTGGACATGGAGGACGTACCCGACACGGTGGACGCCTTCACGACGGCGCTCCACGACACCTCGACCGTCGGAACGCTGATCGACCTCTCGGCACTGGACTTCGCCGACAGCGCGCTGGTCAACCAGCTCCTCGCGACCTGCTCGGGCCACGAGGTGAAACGGCGTCCGCTGATGATGTGCGGTCCGCTGATGCCCGTGGTGCGGCGCGTACTGGAGATCACCGGGACGGACATGATCCTGCCGCTCGCAGTCGACCGGCGCGAGGCGATCGAATGGCTGCGGAGCGCCGGAACCGTCTGAGTCAGATCCTGGTGTCGTTCTCCGCCAGCAGACCGCTCCGCAGCTTGGCCACGAGCCGGCTGAGCAGGCGGGAGACATGCATCTGCGAACAGCCGATCTCTTCCGCGATCTGCTGCTGCGTGCGCTCTTCCACGAACCGCAGATGCACCAGAAGCCTCTCCCGGTCGTCGAGCCGGGAGATGAGCGGGGCCAGGGCATGGAAGTTCTCGACGAGCTCGAAGCGCTCGTCCTCCCGCCCGACGAAGGCCGCCAGAAGAGTGTCCGACTCGTCCGCCCCCGCGCTGACGGTCGCGTCCAGGGAGACGGAGTTGTAGCCGTTGGCAGCCTGCTGCACCTCGGCGACCTCGGCCGGGTCGAGCTGCATCAGCTCGGCCAGTTCCCGGGTGCTCGGCAGGCGTCCCAGCCGGGTCTGCAGCTCCTCGGTGGCCCGGGCCAGCTCGACACGGGCCTCCTGGAGCCGGCGCGGAACGTGCACGGCCCAGGAGGTGTCACGGAAGAAGCGCTTGATCTCGCCGACGATGTAGGGGACGGCGAACGAGGTGAACTCGACCTCGCGGGACAGGTCGAAGCGGTCGATCGCCTTGATCAGCCCGATGGTTCCGACCTGGACGATGTCCTCGCGCTGCTCGTCACCGCGGTACTTGAACCGCGAGGCCGCGTACTGCACCAGGGACAGGTTCATCTCGATCAGCGTGTTCCGGGCGTACTGATACTCGCGGGTGCCCTCTTCGAGCACGGAGAGACGCTCGAAGAAGTGGGCACCCAGCTCCCGGGCGTCACGGGGTGCTATGGACAACGGGTCCGCGTAGGCCCGCTCCACCAGCCCCGCGTCGACCGCTCGCCGCTCCGCTTGCTGCACTGCCGTGCCGGACATAAGTGTGGCCTCAATTCCTTTACTGAACAGACACATGATCTCCCCGTGCGGGGCCGGATACCCCTGACCCGGACACCTATACGTGCACGCCGCACCGGCCGCCGACCGCCGGATCTTTACCGGCGCCGGTGCGGTACACGGTCGTTATCGGGGTACGGGGGTCCGGTCATGCAGCGAAGAGGACGACGTGTCAGTCAGGGAGACGGTATGCGGGTCGAGGCCCAAGTCACCACCGGCAAGGGGCACGGCGTGCCCTTCGATGTGCTGATCCACGGTGCGCCCGCGGGGCTCGACCGGACGGCCGCGCGGACGATCGACGAGGCCCGCCGTCTGGTGGCGCAGATGACCGAGCTGTCCGCGCAGGCCCCGCCTGGGTCCGTCATGGTCGACCTCGTCGCCGGCGACTCCGCGGCCGCCCGCGCCATTCAGGAGGACAGACTGGGCGCGGGCCGTTCCTTCGATCCGGAGGAAGCCCGCGGAAGACACCGGCGCGGCGAGTACCGGGCCGCGAGCTGACCGCGCCTCAGAGCTGCGGCGCGAGCGGGAGCGCCAGCGCGGCCGTGACCGTCTTGCCCCACGCGTCCGTGGTGACCTGGAGGCGCGAGCACAGGCTGCGCACCATCGCCCAGCCGTAACACCCCGGCTGGCCCGCCTCGACGTCCAGCGCGCGCGGACGCACCACACTGCTGTCGCTGACCCGGAGCTGGAGTTCGTCGCTGTTCAGACGGATGCTGAAGCGGGTCACGCCGCCCGCGTGCCGGAGCGCGTTCGCTATCAGCTCGCTGACCACGAGCAGGGTGTCGTCGCGCAGCTGCCGCGCCGCGGGCAGCGGAAGGCCGCAGCAGACCTCCGCCAGCACCGACCGGACCTGGGATCTGGCGTCGGCGCTGCTGATGCCGGGCTCCTCCGTTGCGTCCGCAACGCTCATGGCGGCCTCGCTCTCATCCTCGTACGGGCTCGGTGGCGACCGGAGGTCGTGTGCTTCCCCTCGGTTGCCCCGCATCACCGGCCCCACACGCCCCCGCCCCTCGGGGGTACGGCTCCGAGGACGCGCCAGGAATGCCCGCGCCGCCGGAGCACGCATGCATGCGCTCCGGCCGGGCACTGGGGTCGCGAACCATCGTGTCGGGCGCCCAGCCCACGATCAGATTGGCAGACGCGCATGCTTCTCGCGCATCCCGCGGTCCTGAGCCGGCTCCTGGAGCAGTACGCGGCCCTCCTCGCGCTGAACGCCCAGGAAGGCTCTCCCGAAGCGCAACGCCGGATGGAGGACATCGCCTACACGCTGTGCGTGACCACCGGCACCCGGGACATCGACAGCGCCCTCGTCGCCGCGCGGCATCAGCTGCCCGGGGCCCGTCCGGGGGACGACTCCGTCCTGGGCGACACCGCCCAGCGGGTTCCCGGCGAGGCAGCCGAGGCCGACATCGTCCCAGCCGTCGTCGCGACCTCCGCGGAACCGGACGCGCTGACCCGGCCGGAGACCACGCCGGCGGCCTGAGCGCGCGTGCACACCGATTCGCTCGCGCGCGCCCGTGTCACGGGCGAATGCGCGGGCACTGGCAGGGGCATGGACACACCCTCGGCCGCGCGTGACGAGCGCTTCATGCTCCTGGACGCCTTCTCACTTCCGTCGCCTCTGCACGGCAGTGACTGCATGTGGTGCGGCCTCACACGCGAGAGCGGGCAGGCGGCGGCCGGGTCCCCGCAGGAACCGGAGACCGGCGCCGCGCCGGGCCCGCACGGAGCGCCGTAGCCCTCCGTCGGCCACAGGGGGCCAGGAACGAGGAGCAGACGGAGCACGTGAGGAAGATGCGCGGCGGATGGACGTGGCTGCGGCGAGCGGCCGGCTCGTCCGGCCACGAACGCGACACGGTTCTGCTGATCGGCAAGTGCGTGCTGGCATCCACCCTGAGCTGGTGGATCGCGCACGCCGTACTGGACGCGACGTCACCGGCGTTCGCGCCGTTCTCGGCGGTCCTCACGATGAACGTGACCGTCTCCCAGTCCCTGCGGCAGACGCTGCGCTACGTCGCGGCGGTCGTCGTCGGGGTCGGTGTCCAGGCGGTGATCGGGTTCACGGCCGGGCCCGACCTGTTCGCGTTCGCGCTGGTCGGTGCCATCGCGCTGAGCCTGGGCCAGTGGCACCGGCTGGGCGAGCAGGGCCCACAGGTCGCCACCGCCGCGTTCTTCGCGTTCTCCACCTACACCGCGGCCGCCACCAACGGCGACCGGGTCGCGCAGCTGGGGCAGATCATTCTTCTCGTGCTCATCGGCTGCGGCATCGGTCTGGTCGTGAACCTCTGCATCGTCCCGCCCTTGCGGTACCGCAGCGCCGAGCAGGGGCTGCACGTGCTCGCCCGGGAGATGGAGTCGCTGCTGGACGACATGGCGGACGGCCTGTGCAGCGGGGACGTGGACGCCGACCGCGCCGATCGCTGGGTGACGGCCGGTGAGCGGGTCCAGGCAGCGGTCGGCCAGGCCCGGGCGGGGCTCGACATGGCGGAGAGCAGCGTGAGGCTCAATCCGCGCCGGTTCCTGCCGGCCCATCGCAGCCATCTCACCTTCACCCGGTACCGACAGAGCCTGAGCGCCATGGAGCGCGCGGTCTACCAGCTGGCCTCGCTGACCCGCGCGCTGGGCCGCTGGCGGGACACCGAGAACACCTACACCTACGGACCCGCCCTCGCGGCCTACTCCGACTTCGCCGCGTGCCTGCGTGACATCGCACACGTCATCACGGAACTCGACGCCGATTCGCTCGCCGACCAGACCGCCACGATGTGCGAACTCGCCACCACGGCCCAGGAAGCCCTGCGAAAGGTCCTGGACGCGGCCGACCGGAACGGACTGCCCCTGGCCGACGCGTCGCGGCCCTACGGCGCCCTCATCGTGGAGGCGACCCGGCTGATGGAGGAGTTCCAGAACACCTGCGACGTGCTGAAGGACACCGCCGCGTGAAGCACCACGACATCACGGCGGCGCGAGGTCTCCCGAGCGGACGTACGGGGTCCTCCGGTGCGCGCCCGCACGCGGGTGTGCGAAGGTACGGGCCATGACATCAGGCAGAAGCGACACCCGCATTGAGCAGCACGGAAGCGTCACCGCGGTGACGCTGTCCGGCGAGGCGGACCTGCACAACCTCGCAGAGGTCGTCGAGGCGTTCGCCCAGGCGCTGAGTGACCCGCACACCAAGGGCACCGTGATAGATCTGTCGGCCCTCACCTTCGCCGACAGCGTGCTCCTCAACCAGCTCCTCAGAGCACAGACCGATCACCGCGCCGAGGGGCGGTCGCTGCGCATCGCAGGTCCTCTGCACCCTGGCGTCGAGCGACTGCTGCAGATCACGGGCGCCGACGAGATCCTCGACGTCGCGGCGGACCTGGAGACCGCCCTGCGCGAATTCGACGTGAGGCGCGGCTGACGGCCCGGCCGTCCGGCACACCGGGCTCCGCCCGTGTGCCGCGGCTCAAGGCGGGCAGTCGGGACGGACACACACCCGCACAACAGACCGAACGCGACCCACAAGGCAGAAAGGGGCCGGGATGGCGACCCCGCCCGGACACGGGACCACGAGCCTGACCTGCCCCGAAGCACGCAGCCACGTCAGATCGGTGCTCCAGCCACTGTGCGACACGCTCCCCGAACAGCAGGCCGCCCTGCTGCAACAGGACGCCTGCCTGATCACCAGCGAACTGGTCACCAACGCGATGCTGCACGCGGGTGGCGTCAGGGAGTTCGACGCCGGCCTCCAGGGCCAGGTACTGACCATCCGTGTCAGCGACCACTCCACCACCCCGCCGACGCCGCGACCCCACGCCCCCGCGGTGCCCGGCGGCCACGGCTGGCTCGTCGTCCAGCGGCTCAGCACCGACGTCTCGGTCGAACCCGACGCACACGGCAAGACCATCCGCGTCACTCTCGACGCCTCCCGCATGACCGGCTGAGACACGTGACCGGCCGAGACACGTGACCCGCTGAGACAGGTGACCGGCCGAGACCCGCCGGCCCCGCGTTCCGCGGTGCGTGCGGCAGGAGAATCCGCCATGCGTGGCCTCGTCCCGAGGGGGTACCGAAGCATCGTGCCGCAGCCCGGAAAGACCGTGGCCCACCCGCGGGACCGGAAAGAGAGGTTCGCATGTCCGCGTCGCTGCTGGAGACCGTCGATCTGGACGCACCCGTCGCCGTCGCCTGGGAGCTGTGGAGCGATGTGTCGCGGTGGCCGGCCTTCCTGAGCCATGTCCGGCTGGTGGAACGCCTGGACGAGCGCCGGTTCGCCTGGCAGCTCGAACTGCCGGGCGCCGACAAGAACTTCGTCGCCGAACTGACCGAGACGATTCCCGAGGACCGGATCGCGTGGCGCACCGTCGAGGGCGTGGAGCACGCGGGAGTCGTCACCTTCCACCGGCTCAGCGCGACCACGAGCCGGGTCACGCTGCAGATCGAGTACGACCCCAAGGGGTTCCTGGAACGTCTCGGCGCGCTGACCAACCTCGATTCCACCCTGGCCAACTACGACCTCGGCGAGTTCCAGAAGCTGGCCGAGACGGCCGCACGGGAACGGCAGTCCGGCTGAGCCGTTTCCGGCGCGCCGACGCACGCCTTCACGCGGCCCGCGAACAGGCCCTTGCCGTCGGCCGCGGTTCGGAGATGTCCCGTTATCAAGAGCGCTGGGTGGACGTCTGTTCGTATGGCGTATCCTCACCCGGCATCGACCATTTGATCGTCCAGTCTGAAGGGCCGACGTGACCAGTGAGACAGGCGCGCAGCGTCTCCACGAGCTCCTGACGGGGCAGCGTGACGAGTTCCAGGCGAAGTGGATCCGCTCGGTGGCCACGACGCTGCGCGGACGACTGAGCGAGGCGGAGCTCCACCGGGAGCTCGGAGACCTCTACGACGCCCTCACCGGCGCGATCGAGGCGGGCGGTCTGGCCGGTCGGGGGAGCGACTTCGGGGAGGTGCGCAGCCTCCTCGTGGAACTGTCGCGCAACCGCGCGCGCCAGGGATTCACGCCGACGGAGACCGCTGTCAGCGTGTTCGCGCTCAAGGCCGTCCTCGAGCCCAGCCTGGTCGGTGACGACGCGGCCGTCGGGTCCTATCTGGCACTGGCACGACTCCTCGACGACCTCGGTCTCTTCACGGTGGAGGAGCACGCCCGCACGCGCGAGGAGATCATCTCCTCGCAGGCCGAGCAGCTGCTGGAGCTGTCGACCCCCGTGGTGAAGCTGTGGGAGGGCGTCGTCGGCGTGCCGCTGGTGGGCACACTCGACTCCGCGCGGACCCAGGTCGTCATGGAGAAGCTGCTCCAGGCGCTCGTGGACTCGAACTCCACCCAGGCCATCATCGACATCACCGGCGTCCCCACGGTGGACACCCAGGTGGCACAGCACCTGCTGAAGACGGTGGTCGCCGCCCGCATGATGGGCGCCACCTGCACCATCTCCGGAGTCCGCCCCCAGATCGCGCAGACCCTGGTGGCGCTCGGCGTGGAGTTCGGCGACATTCCGACCAAGGCGACACTGGCCGACGCACTGCGGCTCGCGCTGGCCGACGCCGACCGTCAGCGCCGTCTGCTGGCGGAGGGCACGCTGTGAGTGACCGCGTTCCGGTCATGAAGATCGGCGATGTCCTGCTGGTCTCGATCCAGACGGATCTGGAGGACCAGACGGTGCTCGATCTTCAGGAGGACCTCTCCGAGCGGATCGTCGCCGCCGGCGCCCGTGGTGTGATCATCGACATCTCCGCCGTGGAGATCGTCGACTCGTTCGTCGGCCGCATGCTGGCCACCATCGCCTCGATCTCCCGGATCCTGGGCGCCACGACGATCGTCTGCGGCATGCGGCCGGCCGTCGCCATCACCCTGGTGGAGCTGGGTCTGTCGCTGAACGGCGTCCGCACGGCCCTCAACCTCGAACAGGGTCTCGCGCTGCTGCGCGCCTCGCGACCCGAGCCCGGCGTGCGGCCGTGAACGACCACGGGGCCGACTCCGCCCCGACCGAGACGGTCACCGTCGTCCGCAACGCCGACGTGGTCGCCGCCCGCCAGCTGGTGCGCACCCTGGCACAGCAGGCGGGACTGTCCCTGGTGCACCAGACGAAGCTGGTCACCGCCGCGAGCGAGCTCGGGCGCAACATGCTGCTCTACGGGCACGGCGGCGTCATCCGCGTCCGCGTCACCGCGAAGGACAGCCGTACCGGTGTGTGGGTGGAGTTCCGCGACGAGGGTCCCGGTATCGAGAACGTGGAGCTGGCCCTGACCGACGGCTGGACCTCCGGAGGCGGCATGGGCCTCGGGCTCAGCGGCGCCCGGCGCCTCGTCGACGAGTTCGACCTGCAGACGGGGCCGCAGGGCACCACCGTGAGCGTGATCAAGTGGAACCGGTGAACAGCGCCTCGGTGACCGAACCCGAGGACGTGGTGTGGCTGCGCGCCGGGGACGCCCTGGCCGCTTCGGCGCGCCGCGAGGCGGCGGCACTGGCCCGCCGCATCGGGTTCACCGACCGCCGCGTCGCCGACGTGTCGCTGGCCGTGACCGAGATCGCCACGAACCTCGTACGGCACGCCGAGGACGGCGCGATCGCCCTGCGGCCCAGCCGGACCGGCGGCCGCGTCGAGGTCGAGTGCCTGTGCCTCGACACGGGGCCCGGCATGGCCGACGTGGCCGGAGCGGTCCGCGACGGACACTCCAGCACCGGAACCCTCGGGATCGGCCTCGGGGCGATCGACCGGCTCGCCGACACCTTCGACGTGCACTCCCTGCCGGGGCGCGGGACGGTACTGCTCGCCCGGTTCCGTGCCGAACGGCCCGTGAGCACCGGGGAGTTCCACGGCCCGCGCCCCGCGGCCGCCGGCCTGACCCGGCCGATCAGCGGCGAGACCGTCTGCGGCGACACCTGGGCGGTGCGGACCGCCGCTCCGGCCGGGGACGACGGGCCCGGCTCGCTCACGGTC
Organism: Streptomyces sp. HUAS MG91; assembly: GCF_040529335.1. Taxonomy (GTDB): domain Bacteria; phylum Actinomycetota; class Actinomycetes; order Streptomycetales; family Streptomycetaceae; genus Streptomyces; species Streptomyces tabacisoli. Next base: position 6,760,586 of record NZ_CP159534.1, read on the forward strand.
CTCATGTGCGACGGACTCGGCCACGGCCCGCTGGCCGCCCGCGTCAGCGACCGCGCACGCCAGATCTTCCGGGAGACGACCGCCGAACACCCCCGCGACGTGGTCGCCCTGCTGCACGAGGGACTGCGCGGCACCCGGGGCGCCGCCCTGGCCGTGGCCCAGGTCGACCTGCGCCTCGGACAGGTGACCCTGTGCGGGATCGGCAACATCAGCGCCTTCGTCGTGGAGCACTCCCGGCGCTCGGCCCTGCTGTCCCATCCCGGCATCGTGGGGATGCAGATGCCCACGGCGCGCACCTACACCGTCGACCTGCCGCCGGGGTCCGCACTGGTCATGCACTCCGACGGTCTGCACCAGCGCTGGTCGCCGACCGACCTGCCGGGGCTGCTCACCCGCCACCCGTCGGTGATCGCCGGGCAGATCCTCAACCAGGCGGGCCTGCGCCGCGACGACGCGGGAATCGTCGTGGTTCCCGCGGCGAACCGATGAACGAGGCGCCGGTGAGGTACGAGCTGTACGCCACCGCCCTGGACGACCAGAAGTCCGTACTGATGCTGCGCCGGTGCCTCCAGGCCGTGTGCCGGGCCGCCGGCGTCCGCGGGCAGGCGCTGGTGCGTATGGTCACCGTGCTCAGCGAGGCCGGCCAGGACCTGCTGCGGACGCCCGGACTGAGCGGACACCTGAGCCTGGCGGTCGCGGCGCACGGGATACGGGTCGAGGCGCGGCTGGACTGGGCGGAGCCACGGTCGCTCTCCCCGCGGATCGCGGCGGCCGCCGAGCGGCTGCTGGACGCGGTGACGCTCGCCCCGGACGGCCGCGGCGTGCTCTTCGCCCAGCGGACGTCCCTCGCGGCCGACCGCCCGGACGACGCGGCGGTGGCCTGCCGTGCGGCCCTGCACACGGTCGACGGCGTCGACCTGGAGGAGGTGCTGCGGCTGCAGAACCGGAACCTGCTGGCGGCCCTGGACGAATCGCGCGGCCAGCAGGAGGAGCTGACGCGGCTCAACGCCGAGCTGGAGGAGACCAACAGCGGCGTCGTGGCCATGTACTCCGAGCTGGCGCGCGAACTGGAGGAGACCAACAGCGGTGTCGTCGCGCTCTACGCGGAGCTCGAGGACAAGTCCCGGCAGCTGCGGCTCGCGTCGGAGAGCAAGACCCGCTTCTGGGCCAACGTCAGCCACGAGCTGCGCTCTCCCATCAACTCGGTGATCGCCCTGGCCCGGCTGCTGCTCGCCCCGGACTCGCAGGAACTGACAGCAGAACAGCGTCAGCAGGTCACGATGATCTCGGCGTCGGGCACCACCGTGCTCGCCCTCGTGGAAGAGCTGCTGGACGTGGCCAAGGCGGAGTCGGGCCGGCTCGATCCGCATCACGCGCCGGTCGACCTGCGCACACTCCATCACCTGCTCAGGGGCACGATGCAGGGCATGACCCGCGAGGGCGTGCGGCTGCGCGTCGAGGACCCTCAGGGGGAGTCGGCCCTGGTCACCGACGAGGTCATCCTCACCCGCGTCCTGCGCAACGTCCTGTCCAACGCGCTGAAGTTCACCGAGCACGGCGAGGTGAGCCTCACGCTCACCAGGGAACGGCGCGCGGACGAGGACTGGTACGTCTGGACCGTCCAGGACACCGGCGTGGGCATCCCCGAGGACCAACTCGACAAGGTTTTCGAGGAGTTCTACCAGGTACGGGGCGTGCACCAGCGCGGCAGAGCGGGCACCGGTCTCGGCCTGCCCTACGCCCGCCGGCTCACCGCCCTCCTCGGCGGCCGCCTCGCGCTGACGAGCAGGCCCGGCCACGGCACCCGGGCGACGGTGGAACTGCCCGCCGTACCACCCGCGCAGCCCGCCGCCTCCCCGCCACCCGCGCTCCCGATCGCCTCGCTGGTGATCGTGGACGACGACCCGGCGTCCCTGGCCGCCCTCCGCTCCGCGCTGCACGAACTCGCCCGTCACCACACGGAGGTGACCGACAGCGGGCAGGCCCTGGAGACGATCCGGCGGGTGCGTCCCGATGCCGTGCTCCTGGACCTGATGATGCCGTCCCCGGACGGGTACGCGCTGCTGTCGGCACTGGACGCGGACCCCGACACCCGGGGGCTGCCGGTGGCCGTGCTCACCTCCGCCGACCTCGCCGAGGTGGACCGGGCACGGTTGAGAGGCCGGACGGTACTGCCCAAGTCGGGGGTCGGCGCCGCCGATCTGGCCGCCGCGCTGTTCCCCGGGAGCGCCCTCGGCGACGGCGGATCCGACTCCGGCCCGGACCCGGGTCCCGAACCCGGGAAGGGCGTCGGCCGGCCATGACGCACTCCGTGTCCGACGGGGGCCCCGCCCTCGTCCTGATCGTCGACGACAACCCCATCAACCGCTACGTCCTGGGCACCACCCTGCGGCGGGCCGGCCACGAGATCCTGGAGGCGGAGGACGGCACGCAGGCCCTGGAGGTGCTCCAGCACACGCCCCGGGTCCCGGACGCCGCCATCATCGACGTACAGCTGCCGGACATGACGGGCTTCGAGGTGTGCGAGCGCGTCAAGGCGTCACCGCGCACGGCCGGGGTCCCGGTCCTGCACATCTCCGCGACCGCCGTCTCCGTCGACGACCGCACCCAGGGCCTGAACCGGGGCGCCGACGCCTACCTCACCGAACCCGTCGCCCCCGACGAGCTGATCGCCACACTCGCGGCGACCCTGCGCTACACCCGGGCCCGCCGCCGCGCCGAGACGCTCGCCGAGCGCCTGCACCAGCTGCACCGGACCACGCTCGCCCTGTACAGCGCGCCCGACGCCCAGCAGCTCGCCGACGCGGCGGCCTTCGGCGCGGCCGCGGTGCTCGACCGCCCGGCCGTCGTCCGGCTCACCGCCTCCGACGGCACCGTGTACACCCGTCGCGCCCCGGACGCCGCGGCCCTCGAACCGCAGGCCCTCGACACCGTGGCGGCCGCGCTGCAGGGCAGCGGTGTCCACGTGATGCCGTACGAGTCGCCCGGTGACGGACGCCGCCACCTCCTGGCGGCCGCCCGCACCAAGAGCGGACGTCCCCCGACCTGCATCGCCGTGCCCGTCGCGGAGCGGCACGCGGCGACGGACGGCGAGGAGCAGGACGCGGAACTCCTCGCCCAGGTGACCCATACCACCGCGCTCGCACTGGAGACCCTGCGCACCTACAGCGAGGAGCACACCCTCGCGCTGACCCTCCAGCGCTCCTTCCTCCCCGAGAAGCTGCCCGCCACGCCGCGCGCCCGGCTCGCGGTCCGCTATCTGCCCGCGAGCGAGCACGCCGAGATCGGCGGGGACTTCTACGAGGCCCTGACGACACCGTCCGGCCTCATGGTCGCCGTGGGTGACGTCGCGGGGCACTCGCTGGAAGCGGCGATGGTCATGGGCCAGATCCGGCACGGCCTGCGCGCGTACGCCCTGGAGGGGCACCCTCCGCACGTGGTCCTGGAGCGCCTGGACATGCTGCTGCGCACCGTGGCCCGCGGCGCGACCCTCACCCTGTGCATCATGCTCCTGGAGGAGGCGGCCCCCGTTCTCCACATCGCCAACGCCGGGCACCTGCCGCCGCTGCTGCTGCGCGGGGACGCCGACGAGACCTACCTCCGTGACCACGGCCCGCTGCTGGGGCTCGGCCTGCCGCAGCCCCCCGCCACGCGCGTCACCGTCACCGAGGGAGACGTCCTGATGATGATCACGGACGGTCTCGTCGAACGGCGCGACGAGGACATCGACACCTCGCTGTCCCGCCTGTCGGCCATCGCGGTGAAGGGCCCCCGCGCCCCCGAGAACATGTGTGAGCATCTCCTCAGGAACCTGCCTCCGGACGGCCGTGACGACATCGCCCTCATGGTCGTCTCCGTGGGCCCGACGGCACCCCGGGAGTAGGCCGACCCGGGTCAGGCCCCGGTGCGCTGCCGGGGAACCTCGCCGTACACCTTGCGGTAGTCGTCCAGGAACCGGCGCCGACTGGTCCAGCCCCACCGGGCCGACACCTGGGCGACCGAGGCACCGGCGGGCAGGGCGGACAGCTCGTCATGGGCCCTGCGCAGTCGGGTCCGCCCGACGAAGTCCGTGACCGAGCAGGAGAGATGCCGACGGAACCCGTCCTCGAGCGCCGCCGCGGACAGCTGGACATGTGCGGCGACGACGGCGGGCGTCAGCGGTTCCGCGGCACAGGCCTCGACGAACGCCTGGGCCCGCCGCACGGTCGCCGCGCCGGCGAACCGCGCCCGCGTGTAGTGCAGGTCGTCCAGCTCGAAGGTGTTGGGGAACACGGCGAGCGCGGTGCCCGCGAGGGCGCGGGCCACGGTGTCGTGGAACAGCGGGTTCGCGGCGCTCTCCGTCGCGAGCGCGCGAGCCGCGTAGTCGGCCGTGGTCAGCCACGCCTGGCGCAGTCCATGGGTGGGTGCGGTGAGACTGGTGAAGCGGAGCCGCCGCCGGTCGTCGTCCGCCGTGTCGCTCACGGAACGCACGAGGGCCATGTCGATGGTGACGGTACGGGTGTCCATGTGATCCACCGTGCCGATGGCGTTGCTGCCCGGCTGGAAGGCGATCAGCGGCTCCCAGCCACGTACCCGCGCGGAGACACCGCCCGTCGTGGTCTCGTACGTACCGTCGCGCAGGTGGAGCACCATGAGACTGTCGATGGGCCCGGCGTCGAAGGAGAACCTGCTGTTGGACACGACGCGGTCCACGGCGACGGCACCGCGTTCGTGACGCTGGATCATCAGCTGTGAGCCGCTGTGCAGGTCCTGCAGCCCGACGCCCATGCCGTACAGATCGTGCAGGGCCGTCAGAACCCGGTTCTCGCCGCGTGCCACGACGGACACGGGCCTGAACGGGTCCTCCTCGGACGGGACGTCGACGTCAACCAACGGGGAAAAGCCTGTCTGCAGAGGAGGTGGTGCTGTGGGCGAGCCGTCGGGAGCGGGGCGGCGCCACGCACCGACACCCGGAACAGTACTCGCTTTCTGCCGGTCACCTCGCGAATCCTTCCGGACGACTCCGTACGTGGGCATACGTAACCGGCTGCGCTGCGGGCATCCGACGTGTCTACGGAGGAGGCACCGATGAGCACGGACGAGATCGCGAGACCGGAGACGACCCGGCACAGCGCCCGGGAGGAGGCCCACGAGAGGGCCAACCGGCGGTGGGCCGAGGTGCTCCAGGAGACCCGGGTCGCGCAGACCGGGGTCCAGATCCTCTTCGGCTTCCTGCTGAGTGTGGCGTTCACCTCACGCTTCGACGGCCTCGGCGCCTTCGACACCAACGTCTACGTGGCCACCGTGATTCTCGGAGCGGCCGCCACCGGCGCCCTGATAGCACCCGTCGCGCTGCACCGGCTCCTGACCGGCGAGCGGATGAAGGACGACCTGGTGACGGTCGCCGGACGGCTGATGGTGACCGGCCTGGTGCTCCTGTCGCTCACCATCAGCGGCACGGTGCTCCTGATCCTCCACGTGGTGCTGCCGGACCTGCTCGCCGAGATCTTCGCGGGAGCGATCCTCGTCTGGTTCGCCCTGTGCTGGTACGGCCTTCCGCTCTACCTCAAGAAGCGCTCCGCACGCCGTGAGCGGCGGACGCCGCAATGAGCGCACCGGACGTCCCGCACCTCGTGCTGTTCGGCGCGCTGACGCGCATGCGGACGGACGGGTGCGTCGGGCGCATGTCCGCGGACGCTGCGGACATGCGGTTCATATGGACGCGACAAGGACGAAAACCATCAGGAAGAGCAGGAGTACGAGCCTGTGCGCGGCGGCGCTGGTGACCGTCGGCGTCGTCGCCGTGACCGCGTGCGGCGCCGACGGCGGCAGCGGGAACCAGGCACACGCGACCGGGCGGAGTCAGGAGTCGGCCGGGACCTCGCGGCCCCCCACGCCGTCGGCCGCCCCGCCCACCTCCGCGACCGCCACGACCAGGACCGACGCGCAGCCCGCGAGGGGCAGCGGCTGCACCACCGCCGACCTGAAGGCCGCGATGAAGGCGACAGGGCAGGAGATGAACAGCAAGTACTTCGACCTGACCCTGACCAACACCACGGACAGGACCTGCGCGCTCAGGGGCTACCCCGGTCTCTCGCTGACCGACGGCGCGGGCAAGCGCATCGGCGAACCCGCCACGCGGTCGAACAACGGCAGCGTCCAGGACGTCGTGCTCAAGCCGGGGCGGGCCGCCCACGCGGTGGTGCAGACCCCCGACCGGGGAGTGACGGACGGCAAGTGCTGGGGCAAGCCCTCCCGCGTCAAGGTCTACCCGCCCGACAACACCGCGTCGCTGACCACGGCCGCCCCCGCCACGCTCGAGGTGTGCGGGAACACCTTCACCGTCGGACCCTTCACCGCGCGGGCGCTGTGAACCGGAGGTGTCCGGGTGAACGGGACGGTCCCCGTGCCGCCACAGGGGTATTGCCGGGTAGGGGAGAGGGACCACGCCGTGAGAGGAGCAGGGACACATGGCCGCCTGGGAGTACAAGGTGCTGAAGTACAAGCTGCGGATGAAGGGCTTCGACTACGAGCAGATCGAGAAGGACCTCAATGAGCTCGGCGCGGAGGGCTGGGAGGCGTTCAGCACGATCGCTCCCAGCTACGGCACGGGCCAGGCCGTGGAGCTCGCCGTCGCCGTGAAGCGCCCCCGCCTGTGAGAGGGGCGGCCCCGCGGAGCCGCCGGCTGCGCTTCGACGGCTGGATCGCGGGCGTCGGCACGGCCTCCGGGACGCGCCTGGTCGTCGGCCACTGGCCCGGGTCGCCCTGGGGGGCGTTCGCCGACGTGATGGTGGAACACCCGGACGGACACCGGGAGTTGCTCGCCCCCACGCCCCGGGTCGCCGACTTCGTCGCGGCGACGTACACCTTCGACGCCGTCACGCACTGCCCCGTGACGGTCGTACCGTCGGTTGCCGCGTGGCGGGTGACCGCCGGACCCCTGCGGCTGACGATCACGCCGGGGCGCCGGGACGCGCTCGGCCGGGTGCTGCGTGCCGTCCCGCGCCGGGTGGCGGTCGAACCGGCCTGGGCGGCCGTCTGCGACCTGCCCGCCCGCTTGCTGATGCCGGGCGTTCGCACGCGCGGCAGCGCCGGGGGCGGCCGGCGCGAGTGGTACGCGGCGCTCGACCACCACCTGATCACCGCCGTCGACGCGACCTGGGACGGTACGGACCTCGGAGCGCTGCGCGCCGTCGATCCTCCCGTCCGTTTCGGGTTCGGGTCCGTGCCCCGCGGGCCGTCGCTCACCCGTGTCGTCTCCACTGTGGAGCTGCCGCCCGCACACCCCGCATCGACGCAAAATCTCAACAGAAGTACGTAGATTGCTGATTCGGCGACGAAAACTCCTCGCTCTTCTCTTGTGGGAGCGGCCACGGCCGCCCTACTGTCACCGCACCCGTGAGAGAAACGAGGAACTGATGTCGTGGTACAGCACCCGCGCGGCCGCGGGACGGCTCGACGTCCCGCCGCGAAGACCCGTCAGGATCGCCACCGCGCTCGTCGCGGCGTCCGCCGCCCTCGGCCTCACGCTGGTCGGCACCGACGCCGTGGCCGGACCGGGCGCGGCCGCCCGGCCCGTCGTGACGCGCGCGGGCCTCGACCCCGCACTCGTCGCGGGCCGCGGCGCCGAGGTGCCCTTCGCCGAACAGGAGGCCGAGAACGCCTCGACGAACGGCACGGTCATCGGCCCCGACCGCACCGCGTACACCCTCCCGTCCGAGGCCTCGGGCCGCAGCGCCGTCAAGCTCCGGCCGGGCCAGTACGTCGACTTCACCCTGCCGCGCACCGCCAACGCCGTCACCGTCCGCTACAGCATCCCGGACTCCGCGAACGGCGGCGGCATCACCGCCCCGCTGGACGTCTCGGTGAACGGCTCCCGCCGCGCCTCGATGACGCTCACCTCGCAGTACTCCTGGCTCTACAACCAGTACCCCTTCAGCAACGACCCGCGGGCGGATCTGCTCCACCCGGACTGGTGGATCACCGAGTGCCAGTGCGTGCCGAGCGCGACGACACCCGCGCCGGTCGTCGACAAGCCGTTCCGGCCGAGCCACTTCTACGACGAGCAGCGGCTGAAGCTGGGCCGGACCTACCACGCGGGTGACACGGTGCGGCTCAGCGTGCCCGCCCGCACCCCGGCCGCCTGGACCGTGATCGACCTGCTCGACTCGGAACTCGTGGCCCCGCCGCGCGTCGTGCCGGGCGCCGCGAACGTACTGGCCTTCGGCGCCGACCCGCTGGGCCGCCGCGACTCCGCCGGCGCCCTGGACAAGGCCATCGCCTTCGCCCAGCGCAAGCACCTGAAGGTGTACGTCCCGCCGGGCACGTACAAGGTCGACCGGCACATCGTCGTGGACGACGTGACGATCGTCGGCGCGGGCAGCTGGTACACGGTCTTCAAGGGCCGCGAGGTCGCCCTGAGCACCCCGGCACCGGACGGCTCGGTGCACACCGGGGTCGGCTTCTACGGCAAGGACGCGGCGGACGGCGGCAGCAGCGACGTCCACCTGTCGGGCTTCGCCGTCGAGGGCGACGTCCGCGAGCGGATCGACACCGACCAGGTGAACGCCGTGGGCGGCGCGCTCAACGACTCCACCGTCTCCGGCCTCTACCTGCACCACACCAAGGTCGGCCTGTGGTTCGACGGCCCGATGCGCGGACTGCGCGTCACCGGCAACGTCATCGCCGACCAGATCGCCGACGGCCTCAACTTCCACACGGGCGTGACCGATTCGACGGTCTCCGGCAACTTCGTGCGCAACACGGGCGACGACGGGCTCGCCATGTGGTCCGAGAAGACCGGCAACGCGCGCGACACCTTCGCCCGCAACACCGTCCAGACCCCCGTCCTCGCCAACGGCATCGCCCTCTACGGCGGCACGGACAACACCGTCACCGGCAACCTGATCGCCGACCCGATCAGGGAGGGCAGCGCCATCCACGTCGGCTCCCGCTTCGGCGCCGAGCCGTTCACCGGAAAGCTCGGCATCACCGACAACACCACCGTGCGCGCCGGCACGTTCGAGCTGAACTGGCGGATCGGGCTCGGCGCCATCTGGTTCTACGCGCTGGAGAAGGACATCGACGCGGACATCCAGGTCACCGGCGACCATTTCCTGGACAACACCTACAACGCGATCATGTTCGTCTCCGACTTCCCGGTGAAGGACAAGTACAAGATCGAAGGCGTCCATTTCAAGGACATCCGCGTGGACGGCACCGGCACCTCGGTCCTCAGCGCCCGCTCGGCCGGTTCGGCCTCCTTCGAGAATGTCGACGCCCGCAATGTCGGTGCCGTCGGAATCAACAATTGCGGTTCCTTCAACTTCCCCTCGACGGGATCGGAATTCTCCGTCCGGGACCTCGGAGGCAACGACGGGGGCGGCACCACGGGCCCCTGGCTCGCCCCCTGGGAACTGCCCAACACCATCACCTGCGACGACCGTCCGCCCGTCGTCGCACCGCCCGCTCCCGGAGCGTGGTGACGGCACTGAGCTCGGTGGGGGCGCGCCGGTCCGGCGAGAGGTCCGGCGCGCCCCGTCCCCCGTTCAGAGGTGCTGCTGGAGCCAGACGACCAGCAGACCCACCGCTCCGGAACCGGCGCTGTAGGCGGCACCGCGCACCATTTCGTCGATGAGCGACCGCCCGTTCTTCAGCCGCCATTCGCGAAGATGGCGCGCTACGCGGACCAGTCGTCCCGGACCGGACGGGCGGGTGTTGCTAAGCTGTTGCAAAACGGCATCTCCGTTGGGTTCGAGTTCCGGATGGTGAAGGCCGCGCAGGGAGTTCACGTCGGCGGGTTCTCAGGCCTGATGCCGGAAGAACTCCCTTTTGCGTTGACGAAATCCTACGAGGCCCTACACGCGGAATTGTTCTCGTTCCGCCGCGCCACGCGCACAAATCTTTACGCATTCATTCCGTGACGCTCCGTCACCGATCCGCCTGTGCGTGCGCGGCCAGTAGCCCGAGCGCCGCCGCGCGCGTACCGGCCACGTGGGTCCGCGCCAGGGCCCGGGCCGCCTCCTCGTCCCCCGCGCCGATCGCCTCGTAGAGCCGCTCGTGCTCGCCGCACATGGGTCCGGCGTCGTCCGGCGCCGACGTCAGGTGGAAGAGGCGGCGGAGCCGTGAGTCCAGCGGCGCCATCAGATCGATGAGCACCGGGTTCCCCGACGCCTCGGCGACGGCCTGGTGGAAGTCCGCGTTGAGGTTCACCACATCGCGCAGCCGGCCCGCGTCGGAGGCCCTGCGGGTGCGCTTGAGCAGCTGTGCCAGGGTGCGCAGCCCGGCCGGGTCGCGGCGCCGCGCGGCCAGCCCCGCGGCCAGTTCCTCCAGGTTCTCCCGTACGTCGAAGAGGTGCTCGGCGTCGTCGGGGCCGAAGTCGGTGACCATGGCGCCGCGCCGCGCCTGCACCGTGAGGAACCGCTCCGCCTCCAGGCGCTGCATCGCCTCGCGCACCGGGACGCGCGACACCCCCAGCTCCTCCGCGAGTTCGCGTTCCACCAGGCGCAGTCCCGCCGGGTACCGGCCCTCGATGATCCGCTCGCGCAACTCCACGTAGACCCGGTCGCGCAGGGACAGGTGCGTGTCTCCGATGGCGGAGGTGCGGGGCCCGGTGGGGCGCGAGGTCGGCACGGTCGGCACAGGGGGCTCCGGTCGGGGTCGAAGGGCGGGCGGTGCGGCGGCGAGGGGCGTCTCACCGGGCATCCTCGCAGATTCCGGGCGCGGCCGAAAAATCTTCCCCGAGACCGTTGCCTGGTATTTGGTATACCAGTTAGCTTGACGCGGCGCCCCGCTGAACAGGGCACTTACCGGCAGTGTCCGATTCCGGGAGCGCGAAACCCACGCACGAAGGAGCACCATGCGCACACCCACCGCACCGCAGGCCCCGGCCGTCCTCGTCGATGCCGTGCTGCCCGACGGCCGGCGCGCCGATGTCGAGCTGCGCGACGGGCGCGTGCACGCGATCCGTGACCGCCGGGACGACGCCTCCGATTCTCGGCTCCCGCCCGGTGCCGTGGATCTGGGCGGGGCGCTGCTGCTGCCCGCCCTCGTCGACGGCCACGCCCACCTCGACAAGACCCTCCTGGGCGGCCCGTGGCAGCCCCACCGGGCCACGGCCGACCTGCGCGAGCAGATCGCGAGCGAGCGCGCCGCCCGCCGCGAGGCCGCCGTCCCGGTCGCCGAACGGGCCGCCGCCCTCGCGCGCCGCATGGTCGCGCTCGGCACCGGACACGTCCGCTCCCACGTCGACGTCGACCCCGACGTCAAGCTCGACGGACTGCACCAACTGCTCGCGGTGCGCGAGCAGTTCGCGGACCGGCTCGGCATCCAGCTGGTGGCCTTCCCGCAGAGCGGCGTGGTCACCGCGCCCGGCGTCGCCGACCTCCTGGACGCGGCCCTCGCCGAGGGCGCCGACCTGATCGGCGGCCTCGACCCGGCGGGCTTCGACGGCGATGTCGACGGCCAGCTCGACGTCGTCTTCGGCCTCGCCGAACGGCACGGCGCCGGCATCGACATCCACCTCCACGACGGCGGCACCGTCGGCACCGAGCAGCTGCGCGCGATCGCCGACCGCACCGCCGCGCTCGGCCTGTCCGGCAAGGTCGCCGTCAGCCACGCGTACTGCCTCGGCGAGGTCGACGACGCCGAACTCGACCGCACGGCCGCCGCGTTGAGCGCCGCGGACGTCGCCATCATGACGAACGGGCCGCGCCACTCGATCCCGCCCGTGCTGCGGCTGCGCGAGCTCGGCGTGCGGGTCTTCGCGGGCTCGGACAACATCCGTGACACCTGGTGGCCGTTCGGCACCGCCGACATGCTGGAGCGCGCCACCATCATCGGCCTGCAGAGCGGGTTCGCCACCGACGAAGAGCTGCACGCCGCCGCCTCCCTCGTCACCGACGAGGCCGCCGCCGCGCTCGGCCTGACCGACTACGGGCTGCGTGAAGGCGCCCGCGCGGACCTCGTCGCCGTCGCCGCGGGCGGCGTCCCCGAAGCCGTGGCCGCCCACCCCCGACGCGTACTCGTCCTGCACGGGGGCCGGGTCGTCGGCCCCTCCGACGTGGACGCGGCCTACCCGTCCTTCGAGGTGGAGACGGCCCCTCGCCGCTGAGGCCCGTCCCCGAATCCCCTTCCCCGTCCCGTTCCCGCCCCGTCAGACCTGCCCACCGGAGTGCACCCATGACGACCACCGACCCCAGAACTCCCCGCAGAGGCGCGGGAGGTGCGCCCGCCGAGCCGCAGTCCGGCGGCGGGCGGCTCGCCTCGGGCCGCATCGGCACGTTCGACCTGGTCTTCTTCGTCGTCGCGGCCGCCGCGCCGCTGACCGTCCTTGCCGGTGTCGCCCCGTTCGCGATCGGCATCGGCGGGGCGGGCGCCCCGCTCGCCTACCTCGTCTCCGGCGTCCTGCTCGTCCTGTTCGCCGCCGGGTTCACCGCGATGAGCCTCTACGTGCGCAACGCGGGCGCCTTCTACGCGTACGTGGCGCACGGCCTCGGCCGGGTCCTCGGCGTCGGTACCGCCTATGTCGCCGTCGTCTCCTACAACCTGATCACCCCCGGAGTCGCCGCCGCCTTCGGCTACTTCGCGGCAGACTCCGTGCACGACGCCACCGGCGCCGACATACCGTGGTGGGTGCTGTCCGGCGTGTGCGTGGCCGCCGTCGGAGTCCTCGGCTGGCTGAAGGTCACGCTCAGCGCGAAGGTGCTCGGCGTCGCCCTCGTCCTCGAAGTGCTCTCGCTCGTCGTCATGGACGGGGGCATCCTCGGCGACCGCGGCACCGCCGCCCTCGACCCGGCCTCCTTCGACCCGTCCACGCTCGCCACCGGCGGCGTCGCCGGCATGTTCGTCCTCATCATCGGCGCGTTCACCGGCTTCGAGGCGACCGCGATCTACGCGGAGGAGGCCCGCGACCCGCGCCGCACGGTGCCCCGCGCCACCTTCATCGCCATCGGATTCCTCGCCGTCTTCTACGCGGTGGGCTGCTGGCTGATCATGGGCGCCTTCGGCACCGAGCGCGCCGTCGACCTCGCCGGAGCCGCCGCCGGACCCGATCTGACCTTCACCGCCGCCGAACTCCACGTCGGAGCCTGGCTCGCCGACGCCATGCACGGCCTGATCATCGTCAGCGCGTTCGCCGCGACCCTCGCCTTCCACAACGCCGCCGCCCGCTACCTCTACGCCCTCGGCCGCGAGGGCCTGCTGCCGCGCCGCCTCGGCACCGTCAGCGGGCGGCACGGCTCGCCCGGCGGCGCGGTCGTCGCCCAGAGCGCCTTCAATCTGGTGCTCATCGCCGTCGGCGCGCTGCTCGCCGCCGATCCGTACGGCGAGGTGTTCCTGTGGACCAACGGCATCGGCGTCCTCGGCATCATGGCCATGCAGGCGCTCGCCGCGCTCGCCGTCTGGGCGTACTTCCGGCGGGACCGGCGCGGCATGAGCGCCGCCCGCGTCGTCTGGTCGCCGCTGCTCGCGTGCGCGGGGCTCGTCGTCCTCTCGGTCCTCGCCGTCGTCCACTTCGACCTGCTGACCGGCCGCACCGGCGCCGTGAACGCCGTACTCCTGGTGCCCCTGCCGCTGGTGCTGATCGCCGGGTTCGCGGTGGCCCTGCGGATCAAGCGCCGCGAACCCGAGCGGTACGCGTCGCTGACCACGGTCGACGTGGAACGGGAGGGGTGAGCCTCAGCGCCGACTAGACATATTCCCATATCGGAATATGATGACTGCCATGGCACGAGCAGCGACGACGTCGGACGTCTTCAACGCGATCGCCGAGCCGCAGCGCCGGGACATCCTGATGCTGCTGCGGGCGGGGGAGCGGCCGGTGAGCGAGTTGGCCCAGGAGCTGGGGATGAGCCAGCCGGGGGCGTCCAAGCACCTGCGGGTGCTCCGGGAGGTCGGGCTGGTGCGGGACCGCAGGGCGGGCAAGCAGCGCCTCTACGGCCTCGACGCCCGCGGGCTGCGACCGGTCCACGAGTGGACCGGCGGCTTCGAGCGGTTCTGGAACGGAGCCTTCGACCGGCTGGACGCGTATGTGCAGGACCTGGGGCAGGCACAACAGGAGGAGTGACCGATGTCAGCGACAGAACCGGACGCGACGGAGCGGTCGGCGACGACCGACCGGGAAATCGTGATCTCCCGGGCCATCGGCGCCCCGCGTGAGGTGGTGTTCGAGGCCTTCACCGAGGTGCGGCACCTGTCGCGCTGGTGGGGACCGGAGGGATTCACCACCACCACGCGGGCGTTCGAGTTCCGCGTCGGCGGCGAGTGGGACTTCGTGATGCACGGACCGGACGGGACGGACTACCAGGAGTGGATCACCTGGACCGCGCTCGTCCCGCCGGAACGGATCGCGATGCTCCACGGCGAGCGACGTGACGACCCGAACGCCTTCGAGTCGGTGCTCACCTTCGAGCCCGACGGCGCGGCGACCCGGATCGAGATGCGCACGCTGTTCCCCACCAAGGAGCTGCGTGACGAGGCGGCCGAGAAGTACCACGCGATCGAGGCCGGCCGGCAGACCCTGGACAACCTGGCGGCCTACGTCACCGGGACGGACCACGAGGGGGCGGAGGGCTGATGGCCCGAAAGGTGTTCTTCAGCGTGTCGATGTCGCTGGACGGCTTCGTCGCACCCGAGTCCCCCGAGGAGCTGATGGGGCCGCTGTGGCGGGAACTCCAGCAGTGGATCTTCCCGCAGCGGTTCTTCCGGGAGAACCTGAACCTCGGCACGGGCGGCGAGGAGGGGCGCGACAACGACATCGTGCGGGAGACGTTCGAGCGCACCGGCGCGAGCGTGATGGGCAAGCGCATGTTCGACGCCGGCGAGCGGATGTGGCCGGAGGACCCGCCGTTCCACACGCCGGTCTTCGTCGTGACCCACGAGAAGCGCGACCCCTGGGAGCGGCTGGGCGGGACCACGTTCCACTTCGTGAACGACGGCGTCGAGAGCGCGCTCGACCGGGCCCGCGAGGCCGCCGGCGACCGCGACGTCCGCATCGCGGGCGGCGGCACGACGATCCTGGAGTACGTGAACGCCGGCCTGGTCGACGAGTTCTCGATCGCGCTCTCGCCCGTGCTGTTCGGCTCCGGAATCCGCCTGTTCGAGGGCGTCGACGCCGGCCGCGTGGCCCTGGA
This sequence comes from Streptomyces sp. HUAS MG91, assembly GCF_040529335.1. Taxonomy (GTDB): domain Bacteria; phylum Actinomycetota; class Actinomycetes; order Streptomycetales; family Streptomycetaceae; genus Streptomyces; species Streptomyces tabacisoli. The sequence goes on from NZ_CP159534.1 coordinate 6,775,696, forward strand.
GCAGATCCGCTCGGAGCCCTCCCCGAGGGCGACGCACGTGACCTACGCCGTCCGCAGGCGGTAGCCGCCCGGAACCCGGCGCGCTCCCGCCCCGCGACAGGCGCCCGTCAGCGGTCGCGGAGCGCGGATGCGGGCGCTCTCCGGATGGTTCCGCCAGGTCGCGGCGGACCCGGCGGCGGGTGACGCCGGCCGCCGGCGCCGTCACCGGGCGGTGCGCGAAGCGCGGCATCCGCGACCCGGTCGGCGCGCCGAACGCGGCGTACGGACCGTGGCCGCGGCGCGTCTGCTGTGGAAGGCGGTGGCGGAGTGGCCAGGACGGAGTCGACCGTGTTGTTCGCGGTCACGGAGGACCCGGACGGCAAGAGACGTGTGGCGGAGTCGCTGCGTCGGATCCGCGAGGTGCTCCGCGCGGAGGGAGTGGGCGTCCGGTGGCTCACGGACATCGCCGACGCGGTCGCCGTGGTCCGCTCGGACGCTTCGCCGGTGGGGCTGGTGACGCAGTGGCTGCCACCCGGTGAGAACGGCTCGGAGAGCCGCTCCGCCGAACTGCTGCGGGCCGTGGCGCGCTCGTTCCGCGGTCTGCCCGTGTACCTGCTGGAGCGGGGCGGCACCCTTCAGGAGATGCCCTTGTGGGTGTCGGACGTGGCGACCGGCTACCTCTGGCCGGACGAGGACACCCCGGCCTCGGTCGGGGGCCGCATCGCCAACGCCGTGGCCGAGTACCGGCGCGCCGTCCTCCCGCCGTTCTTCGGCGCGCTGAGCGAATTCCATGACACCCACGAGTACTCCTGGCACACGCCCGCCCACGGCGGCGGCGTGGCCTTCCTGCGCTCGGCGGCGGGCCGGGAGGCGTCGGGGGACGGCATCCAGGCCTCCCGGATCCTCCGCTGCGCGACTCGCGCGGCATCTTTCCACGCCGCCGAGAAGCCTGAAGGCGTGAGCGCGTGGGCGCTTGTCGGCGGCGCGGCGGCGGCCCTGGTGGCGGGGGCGGTCGGCGTACGGGGCTTGCGCAGGCGGCGCGGGGTGGCGCGGGCCGCGTAGTCCCGTTCCGGACGGAAACCGATGCGGCTCCGCGTCAGTCGATGCTCGCCTTGGCCTCCGGGGCGACGGGCGGGACGTCCGGGTACGGCCGCGGGTAGCGGGCACCGATACCGAAGCGGGAGGCGAGCGAGTCGGCGAAGGCCGCGGCGATGCGGAGTTCGCCGTGCGGGTTGGGATGGGTGCCGTCCCAGGTGTGGTCGGCGGCGACGAACTCCGCCGCCGTCTCGGCGACCACGACGGGCGCGGACGGGCTGTCGAGATCCTCGGCGACGGCCCGGATCCTGTCGTTGGTGGCCCCGACCCGCGCTCCGAAATCGGCCTCGTCGACGGCCTTCTGGCACTCCAGAACGGTGCCGACCACGATGCGGAGGTTCGGCTCGGCCCGCCGGGCGTTGGCGATGAACTCGCGCAGGTTCTCCTCGAACCGGGGCGGCTCGACGCCGTACCAGAACAGGTCGTTGATACCGAGGAGCACCAGCAGATAGCCCGGCCGGTGCTCACGCACCTTGGCCTCGATCTCGTCCTTCTCGGTGACGTACGGACGGCCCCACTGGGCGTCGTGGTCGGGGTCGAACTCCGGGTCGGCGTAGGTGGAGTCGTCGTCACCGACCTCGGCGGTGCGGATGTTGTCGAGGGTGGCCTTCGGCCCGACCAGATCGAGGCTGACGCCGTGCTCGCGCAGGTGCTTCCAGAAGCGGTAGCGCCAGGTCCAGTCACCGCTGCTGCCGTGGCTGATCGAGTCGCCGACGATCATGATGTCGATCATGTCGGGGGTGCGTTCCGGGTGGGCCAGGGACATGAGATCCTCCGGTGTCGTCGAGGCCGCGGGCGGCGGCGTCCAGCCGTGCGCCGCGTCGTAACTGCGCAGGATGCGGGCGGGCACGCCGCCCACGAGACAGTGGTCGGGAAACTCGCCGCGGACGACCGAACCGCCGGCCACCGCGACGTTCCGCCCCAGCCGGGTGCCGGGCAGCACCAGGGCGCCGGCGCCGATCCAGCAGCCGTCGCCGATCAGCACTGGCCGATTGCGCGGCGGCTGACAGCCGATGGGCAGGCCGGGATCGGTGTAGCCGTGATTCTGGTCGGTGATGTACGCGTACGGGGCGATGAAGACGTCGTCTCCGATCGTCACGGAGTCGTGGGCCACGATGTGGCTGCCCCGTCCGATCAGGCAGCCGTCACCGATCCGCAGCACCGGCGACGGGCCCAGGTCCATGCCGGGCAGCAGACCGGCCGTGAGGGTGACGTGGCTCCCGACCAGGGTGCCGTCGCCGATCTCCATCCACGGCTCTCCGTAGAGCGACGCCACCGGGAAGCCGATGCAGACCCCGCGGCCGAGGCGGCCGAAGTGCCGGCCTCCCGGGTCCTCGGACGTGATGCGCCCGTGCTGTTCGGCCCACGCCCACGCGCCTCGGACCAGGGCGGCCCGAACGCGCCGCAGCCGCAGGGCCGCGCGTTGCCGCAGCGGATCAGCGACTCCGGGCATCCGCATCACCTTTTCCCCGGGCGTCATTCAGCGGCGACCGGGCCCCAGAGCCAGTTCGCGGACGCGGTCTCGTCAGCGACGTCGTCGTCGTACTCGTCGAATCCGTTGCCGCTCGCGTCCAAGTGGCGAAAGCTCTTGAGGATCCGGCCCTCCCGGGGGATCGTCTCGCTCGCTGTAGTCATATGCGTACTTTATGTAGCATGGTCACAAACGTCCTGTTGACCGGCGCATGTCCCGGCCAGCCCCCTTCGCCGCACCGGCCGTCGTCGTGCACCGCCAATGCCGACCCATGATCACCCGGAATGGTCCGGGCGCGTGCGCACGGTCGCGAGCGGCCATAGAGTCGCCCCGGCCGGACGGCCCGCGGGGCCGGGGCGGGGAGTCCGACGTCACGACCCGGGACGGAAAACCCATGCCGTGACCGTCCTCGGTGTGACCCCCGGGGTCGCGGCGACGGACCGGGCGGCGGTCGCGTGCCCGAAAGTCAGTCACGGACGCACGGCCTGCGTGGATCTGACGCGGCAGAAGATGTGGATGCGTCAGGGGCGCGAGAGCGCCTGCGGATCCGTGGACATCCGCTCGGGAAGCCGGGCCCAACCCACCCGGACCGGTGGAAGAAGATCTACCTCCGGGGCGTACTGCGCCTCGGCGACCGCGTCGTCGTCTTCGGGCGCAGGACGTAGGGCGTAGGGCCGGACGTAGGGCTGACGCCGGGTGGAGGGACGGCCCGGCAGCCATGGTGGTCAGCGACTCAGGAGGGGTCGTCCGGGACGGCGGACAGCAGTTGGTGCAGGATCGGGCCGGCCGAGCCGCCGCCCGTCACTCCCTGTTCGACCACGCACGCCACGGCGACGTTGCCGCGCCGGGCCACGAGCCAGCCGTTGTTCTCCTCGTCATCGGCGACTTCGGCCGTGCCCGTCTTCGCGCCTATCCCGCCCGGCAGGTCGGCCAGGACGTGTGCCGTCCCGTCGGTGACGGTCGCCCGCATCATCGTGCGCAACTGGCCGACCACGGACGCCGGCAGGGGCGTGGTGGAGGTGTTGTCCTTCTTGCCGGGCACGATCGTGGGCTGGTGGAAGCGGCCGGACGCCGCGGTCGCGGTGACTGACGCCATGACCAGCGGGTTCGCCTGCACGCGGCCCTGGCCGATCATCGCCGCCGCCTTCTCGGTCTCGTCCTTCGGCACCGGCACCGCCCCGTCGTACGAGGGGATGCCGACGTGCCACTCCTGGCCGACGCCGAAGTACTTGCGCGCCACGTCGCCGCTCTCCGCGTCCCCGAGTTTGCCGCGCAGGCTGATGAACGCGGTGTTGCAGGACTCCGTGAAGTCCTTCTGGAAGGTGGCGCCGCGGAACTCGGACGTCTCCACGTTGTGGAACTCCTTGCCCACGATGAGGTGCTTGGGACAGTCCACGACGGTGTCAGGCGTCACGGCGTTCTTCAGTAGAAGCGCGCTGCTGGTGACGATCTTCCAGGTCGAGCCGGGGGCGTAGGTTCCCGAGACGGCCCGGTTGAAGCCGGTGGCGGGGGAGTTGGCCATCGCGAGCACCTCACCGTTGTCGACGCGCAGCGCGACCAGTGAAGCGTTCTTTCCCCCGGCTTCGGAGGCGAGCGCGGCGTCGGCGGCGGACTGCCAGGCGGCGTCCAGAGTGGTCTTGACCGGTGCGTCGTCCGCTGCTCCGGCCTCGGCCCCGCCGCCCTTCGGTCCCTTCCCGAACGTGGTCTCCGTCCCCGTCGTCTCTCCGGTGACCCTGTCGACGAGCCGGATCGCCCCGCGGGCCGCGCCACTGCCGTCGCCTGCGAACTGGGTGAGGAGAGGCTGCAACGAAGGGTATGCGTCACCGGTCAGCGACTTGCCGTGACGGTCCGAGACCTGGGGCGCGCTGGTGTCCTCGCGCTCGAGGCGGAACTTGGCCTTCTCGCTGAGGTGTGGGTGAACGATTCCCAGGGACCAGTCGACTTTCCAGTCGCCGTCGCCGCTCTCGCGCAGCGGCACGTGCGAGGTGTACGTCCAGGTGCCGAGCCCCTTCACCGGCATCTTCGCCGTGAAGGGCACCCGTACGGTGCCGTCGTCCGTGGTCTCGGCCGCGGACGCGGTCAGCCGCGGCTCGGTGATGTCGAGGCCCGCGGTGAAGCTCTGCAGCACGTCCTCGGCGCGCGCGGGGTTGGTGGTGCGGGCGGCGGCCCCGCCGTAGCGGCCGTGGGACCAGTCGGCGAGGAAGTCCCGTGCCTGCTTGGCGGCGGCGGGGTCGCGCGCGTCCGAGCCGCGGTCGAAGGGGCCGAGCTCCGCGGCGTAGGCGCCGCCGGCCGCGACGGCACAGACCACGGCGACAGCACAGACGGTTCTGAGCGGAGAGCGCGGGGCTCTCCTCCTGGTCGGAAGGTGTGTCATGCCGTGAGGAGAGCAAGCGAGTCCACTGCATGTCCAAGTCTGATAAGAGTTGCCTACTGATTAAAACTGGATATGGTTGCTGGTCGTGGACCTGATCCGGCACTTGGAGTGCTTCGTGGCTGTTGCAGAAGAGTCACACTTCGGCCGGGCCGCGACCCGCCTCGGCATGGCGCAGCCTCCTTTGTCGCAGCGCATCCAGCGCCTCGAGCGGGAGCTTGAGGTGCGGCTTTTCGACCGCACGAGCCGTCAGGTCGCCCTCACCAAGGCCGGGACGCTGCTGCTGCCCGAGGCGCGGGAACTGCTCGCGAGGGCCGGGACACTGCGTGCCGCCGCCCGCCGCATCAGGGACGGGGAGAGCGGTTTGCTGCGCGCGGCGCTGCCGCCCGACATCGCGGGTGTCACGGTCGCCGCCGTGCTCACGGAGTTCCAGAAACGGTGCTCCGAGGTGGAGCTGGAACTGCACGAGCTGTCCACCGCCGAGCAACTCGACCGCTTCGGGACACGCGAGCTCGACGTAGGGCTGGTGCACCATCCCTGCGACGTGACCGGCCTGGAACTCGGCCCGGTGCTCCGCCGTGACCTGGGCGTCCTGCTGCCGCCCGGCGCACCCGCCGCCGAGCACACCGCGGTACCGCTCGCCGCGCTCACCGGCCACGACCTGGTCCTCTTCCCCCGTGCCGGATCCCCCGCGCTCTACGACGATCTGCTGACCACCTGTGCGCGCGGCGGCTACACGCCGCCCGCGGTCCGGCACGGCCGGGGAGCCAGCTTCACCCGCGGCCTCGTGATGTCCGCCGGGGCTGTCGCCTTCACTCCGCGCGACACCCGGGACGACACCGCGCACCCCGATCTCGTGTGGCGCCCGCTCGCCGGCGCGCCCTTGGCCTGGCGGCACTCCGTCGCCTGGCCCCAACTGCACGGCGACGCCGCCGTACGCGCCTTCACGGACGCCGCCGAGCACGCACTGCGCACCACGGCCGACGCCCGCCCCGACACCCCCGCACGTCCCATGCATCTGCGCCCCGCAGCGGAGTACTGGCTATGACCGACACGTCCACCGCCATCGGTACGGCGTTCGCCGACGCCGGAGTCACCGGGTGGCTGCACGCCCTCGACATCGACACCGGCGCCGAACTCGACTGGCAGGGAAACCAGTCGGTGTGCACCGCCAGCGTTCACAAGCTGCCCCTGCTGGTCGCCCTGCACGAGCGGGCGGCGGCCGGCGACCTGGACCTCACCGAGCAGGTCGAGTGCCCGCCCACCGGGCGCACCGCGGGGCCGACCGGTCTCGCGGCCATGCTGGACGGGGCCCGGCTCTCCCTGCGCGACCTGGCCTACCTGATGATGGCCGTCAGCGACAACGCCGCCGCCGATCTGCTCCTGACGCGCGTCGGCCTGGACGCCGTCAACCGTACGACGCTCCGCATCGGCCTCACCCGCACCCAGGCCGTGCACTCCTTCGGGGCGGCCATGGCCATGATCAAGGAGGACGCGGGACCCGACGGCGTCCGCGCCCTGGCCGACCCGCACGTCATCGCCCGGCTGCGCGCGCTCGACCCGGCGCGGGCCAACCACAGCACCCCGCGCGACCTGACCCGGCTGCTCGCCGCCATCTGGCGCGATACCGCCGGCACACCCGAACACTGCGCCGCCATGCGGCGCCTGATGGCCCTTCAGGTGTGGCCGCATCGGCTCGCGTCCGGCTTTCCCTTCGACGACGTGCACGTCGCGGGCAAGACCGGGTCGCTGCCGACCCTGCGGGGCGAGGTCGGCACCGTGGAGTACCCGGACGGCGGCCGCTACGCCCTCGCCGTGTTCACCCGCTCCGTACGCAGCTCCGCGATCCTGCCCGCCGCCGACGCCGTGATCGGCACAGCCGCGAGGATCGCCGTGGACACGCTCCGCGCGAACAGGAAGGCGAGCTGAAGATCCCACCTCTGGTCGGGGCGAGGTCCGTACGCGGGGGAAAGAAGCTGCGCTGCAAGGCCGCCGACACGTAGTCGACCCCGGTGGTATGCGGTGGCGTCGATGGGTAGCGCTGCCGGCATCGGTCTGATGGCACTGGAACAACCCTGTGGGCCGGTCGGAAGTTTCGGCATCGGAGCTTCGCGTGCCCTGCAAAACGAGCCGACCCAGAACTTGACGCAGCACTAGGGAGGGGTGCCGCCTCCGAAGGGAGGTTGCCGCTGCCTTGGCTTGGGGGTCCTGATGCTCAGCAGGACGTAGCCGGGGGCGCACACCGATGTGAGCGGGTGCGGCTGGGCGTGGAAGCTGGGACTGGGCGGCGTGACTTGGTGTCTGTCACGTCGCCCAGTCCTCAGATGCACAGGCGGGGTGTCAGCTGATGGCCTTGTAGCCGGTGAATTCTTCGGATGCCACGATCACGGGGCCCATGCCGGTGGCGGTCAGGTCGTGGAAGAGCCGGAGGCGGCCGGAGTTGGGGGTGGTGGCCCAGAGGTCGAGCTTGCCGTTGTTGTCGGCGTCCGGAGCCGCGGTGAACAGGGGCACGGTGGTGGTGCTGAAGTTGCTGCCGATGGCGGTGCGGTCGGAGACGCTGATGTCGTAGCCGTCATCGCCTTCCTTGCCGTGGAAGACGTAGAGTCCGCCGGTGTCGGCGCGGTCGTAGCGCACGACGAGGTCGGGCTGCCCGTCCCCGTTCCAGTCGCCGGGGGCGGCCAGGGTGACGTCGTTGACGGTGGAGACGCCGTCGGAGATGGGATCGTCGGGTCCGGCCAGCAGGACGGGGTCGCGTTCGGAGTCGAGGCGGTTGTCGTTGCTGCCGTAGTAGAGCCAGATGAATGTGCCGTCGTTGACGATGAGGTCTGGGTAGCTGTCGGTGTCGGGTATGCCGTCGTTGTCGAGGTCGAGGGGGCCATCGACGTCACCTACGGCCAGGATCTGCTTGGCGCCGTTCTTCCAGTGGTTGTTGGCGGCGGCGTAGACGGTGAGTTCCTGGCGTTCGCTGCTGGTTCCGGTTCCCTCGCAGGCGGTGCAGGCGAAGCCGAACCCGTTGTTGGGGTGGAGCCACAGCCGGTCGGTGTCGGTGGCGGCGTCGTGGCGAAGGGCGACGAGGTCTTCGTAGCCGTCGTCGGTCCAGTCGCCGCGGTGGGTGATCTGTACGTCGTTCCAGGTCGAGTTGGAGGCCGGGGTCGCGGCGTCCTTGACGGTGCCGTCGCCGGCTCCGTAGGCACGGTGCAGGACGCCCTCGGCGTCGACGGCCCAGAGGTCGGCGTTGCCGTCGCCGTTGATGTCTCCTGGCTTGTCCTTCTGCTTGAGGCCGTTGGCGTAGAAGAGGTAGTCGGCGGTGTCGGAGCGGTTGCCGGCCTTGTCCAGGCTGCGGGCGTAGAGGTGGTTGGCGCCCGAGGCGGTCGGGGTGAATTTCACGGTGACGCTGCCGCCGGCCGAGGCGGGGGAGGCGGTGCGGACGGTGGGCTCGGTGTCGGTCCAGTACTCGTACTTGGTGACGTCGCTGACGCCACCGCTGGAGAGGGTGAAGGTGCCTTCGGTGCGCACGGAGTTGGTGCCGGCGGGCCAGCCTTCGCTGCCGTCGGGGAACTGACTGGACTTGATGGCGGGCGGGGTGCTGGGGCGGTTGGGGTCGAAGACGAACCGGCAGCCGGCGGCGCCGAGGGTGGGAGTCCAGTCCGATGTGGCTTTGCCGTCGTCGGCCTGTGCCTTCCAGGAGAAGTTGCCGTTCGCCGTGGTCAGGTACTGGCTGAGGGTGGCCTTGGGAATTTTGATCTTGGCGACGGTGCCGGAGGTGACGGAGACGGTCTTGTTGAAGAACACGCCGGGGCCGTCGTCGTGGTGGCCGGTGGCCCACAGGTGGAAGCGGGCGGTGAGGGTCCCGCCGTCCTTGTCGCTGATCTTCGCGGTGAGGTAGACGTCCGTGTTGCCGATGAGGCCGTAGGGGGCCACGTCACCGCAGCCCTTGCTGTTCTTGGTGGAGGGCACCGTGTCCAGGCCGCTGGGCGCGCTGGGGACGGTGTTGTACTCGGTGGACATCACCGCGGACTTGGCGTCGAACTTCTTCCACCCGTACACGTCCGACTCGCTGGACGCGGCGAGTTCCAGGCTGATGGTGTTCCACTTGCCGGACGCGGCGTCCTTGGCACCCTTGCTGACGTCGAAGGCGAGGTTGCCTGCGGGGCAGTCACCGCTCCAGCCCTTGGCGTCGGTGACGCTGTCCATCTGTTCACGGCGGTCGGGACGGTTGTTCCAGGTCGTCGACGAGCCGATTGTCGCCGTGCGCCACAACTGCACGGGTTTGGCGGTGCACGACCATGACCACGTGTTCTTGATCCGGAACGTGGACTTGATGACCTGCTTGTCGGTGCTCCACAGGTTCTTGGTGTTCATGCGGAAGTAGGAGCGGGCCAGGCCATTGGTCACGTTCTCATAGCCGGCCCGGGCCGTGGTCGTGGTCTTGCCGTCCCAGCCCGCGCCGTTGAAGTACGAGGTCGTGGGGTACTTCTTGTAGGCGATCGTCCAGGAGTAGCGCGAGCCTTCGACGTAGGGGTCGATGTACACCGGATATGTGGTGTCCTTCCCCGTCATCAGGTCCGGGTCCGGGGTGAGTCTCAGTGTGTCGTCGGTGACCGCGACGGGCATGGAGGCTTCCTGAGCGCCCGGAGCCGGCTCGAACTCGCCGGGTGATGCGGGGCCTTGCGAGGTGTCGGCCTTGGCCGGCCGGCGGGCGACGTCGTGGGAGGTGCTGTCCCACATCCGCGGGGTCGGAGCCGTGAACACCTGCTGCCCGGCAGGGTTCGTGGCGCTGAGGTTGCCTGCCTCGTCCGCAGTGACGTCCACGCCGTTGCTGGACAGCTTGTAGGTGATGTCCTCCAGCTCCGGGCTGGCCGCGGCCTGGGCCGTCTTGACCACGAGGAGCTGGCCGAAGCCGGAGGCACCGGCCCGCAGTTTGAGATCGACGTCGGGAAGCACGTCCGCGTAGGTGACGGTGTCGTCCTCGATCGTGGGGGCCGGCAGCGCAGTGGGCCAGGTCAGTGAAACGCTGCGGCCGTCCCGAGTGATCGTGGCCAGCGGCCCTTTGCCTCCGCCGGAGAACTCGAGACCCACCCCGGTGGCCTCCGGGCTGATGGTGCCGTCGGAGTTCTCGGACAGGCTGGTGTCGATGTCGACGAGCCGGTTGCCCTTACGAACCCACTGCGCGATCGCGTACCGGTCCTCGGTGAACGTGCCGGAGGGGTTGGCGAACACCTGGGAGGCCTCCGTGCGCCGGGACAGCACCTCCGCCGGGTCCCCGGTCTCCTCCGCCTTGGCCAGAGCCTTCGTCTCTTCCGGCGTGAGGTCCGAGTCGATTTTCGTTGCCGCGCCGGGGTCGGCTGCGGCACTAGGCCCAGCGGTGGCCAACGGGGCGACAAGCCCGACGGATATCGCTGCCACGACAGCAACGCGGAATCTCGCTTTTTTACGAGGCCATCTCTGGCGATGTCTCATTACTCTTCCTTTTCCATATCTAAACATGGTGCAGCGGCACCCTACAACCAGTCGGCACCTTTCCTTCTGGGGAGATCGGGCATCCAAGAGGGTGGGGGAGGGGGTCGGTCCCGACGTTGCTTCAGTCGGTGAGGGTGACCTCCTGGTTGGTCATACCTGCACCTCAGGGCGTCCTGGCGGCGGCCTGACGCATGAGCCGGGTCAATGGTTGTACAGGCCACGGGTGGTCTTCTGCTGTGCCGTGGAGTACGCCCCCGATCTGTAATTCAACGCGCCGCGATAATTTTGCGTACGAATGGTGCAATGTCGGACATAATTGAAATGTTGGAAATCGACATAACGAGATCATTAAGTTTCCTTGAATCTCTCTTGACTCAACTAGATTCTCTCTACATTTGATTTGTTGTTTTTGATTTCTAGACAGTGAGGGGGGACTTCACGTGAGAGAAACGAGCCGAAGAAGACCCGGCCTGCCACGAGGGCGCGCCCGGCTTCGCTGGACGGCGGTCTCGCTTGCCGGGTTCCTGCTGACCGGAGCACTGGCCGGACCCGTCGCCGCGGCCGCGGAGCTGGAACTGCGCAAGCTGACGGAAACGGAGCCGGTCCCGACGCGTGCGGTCAAGGCCAAGGAGCTCAAGCCGGTCGACCAGACGCGCGGCAAGGAGTTCCGGCCCGACAGCAAGGCCCGGTGGCCCAAGGCCGGTGCGGCCAGGCTGAAGGTTCCCGGTCCGGGCCGCACCACGGCACGCGCTCAGGCGGGCGACCTGCCCGTGGCAGCGACCGCATCGGCCGGGCGCGACCGCGGCCAGACCACGGACCTGGACGTGCAGGTCCTCAGCCATGACGACGCCCGCGACGCCGGCGTCAACGGAGTCCTGCTGGCTGTGCGCGGAGCAGCGGCGAAGAAGGCCGACGACTCCGTGCAACTGAAGGTCGACTACTCGTCGTTCGCCGGAATGTACGGCGGTGACTGGGCCTTGCGCCTGACCGCCACCGTGCTGGACGACTGTGTACTGACCGCCCCCACGGCCCGCTCGTGCAAGCCGGGCACACCGCTGAAGACCGACAACGACCCCAAGGCGCAGACGCTCACCGCCGACGTGCCGGTGAGCGTGGTCGCGGACACCTCGTCAGACGCGACCGACGATCAGGGCGCCGCGGCGCTGGTCACACCTTCTCCAAGCAAGACATCCGCCACCGGACTGGCCGCCGGCAGCGGCGTGCGGCTGGTGGCCCTGGCCGCCGCAGCATCAGGCCCCACGGGCAACTATGGCGCCACACCGGTTTCCCCGTCGGGCAACTGGTCGGCAGGCGGCTCCTCAGGCGGTTTCGCCTGGAGCTACGACATGCCCACTCCCAGTGTGCCGGGCGACCTTGCCCCCGACCTGGGCCTGTCCTACTCCTCGCAGTCGATCGACGGCCGCACCGCCGCGACCAACAACCAGGCCAACTGGGTTGCCGACGGCTGGTCCCTGTCGCCCGGTTCGATCGAGCGCCGCTACGTCTCCTGCGAGGACGACAAGGACGGCGGCAACAACCCCTCGACCAAGGTCGGCGACCTGTGCTGGAAGAACGACAACGCCACCCTCAGCCTGGGCGGCGAGTCCAGCGAGCTGGTCAAGGACGACAAGACCGGCGTGTGGAAGAAGAAGCAGGACGACGGCACCCGCGTCGAGCGCTTCACCAACAGCACTCTCACCAACGGTGACAACGATGGCGAGTACTGGCGCGTCGCCACGTCCGACGGCACCCAGTACTACTTCGGCCGCAACAAGATGGCCGGCTGGGCCACCGGGAAGGACGTGACCAACTCCGCCTGGACGGTCCCGGTGTACGGAAACCAGTCCGGCGAGCCCTGCCACGCGTCGGCGTTCGCCGACTCCTGGTGTCAGCAGGCCTGGCGCTGGAACCTCGACGCGGTCGTCGACCCGCACGGCAATGCGATGGTCTATTACTGGGGCAAGGAGTCCAACTACTACCAGCGCAACATCGACAGCAGCTACAAGGGCACCATGACGCCCTACACACGCGGCGGCTACCTCAAGCGCATCGAGTACGGCCTGCGCAGCAGCGACTACTACGCCGACCCGGCCGCGAAGGCCGAGTTCACCGTGGCCGAGCGGTGTCTGCCCACCAGTTCCTTCGACTGCGCGACGGACAAGTTCACCAAGACAAACGCCAAGTACTGGCCGGACGTCCCCTTCGACAAGTACTGCACATCCTCCTCCGCCTGCGAAGGAAACTCCTCCCCGTCCTACTTCACCCGCAAGATGCTGACCAGCGTGTCCACCTACGGGCGCAACGACAGCGGACTGCAGAAGGTCGACACCTGGGCGCTGCGGCACCAGTACCCCGCCACCGGCGACGGCACCGATCCCTCTCTGTGGCTGGCCGGCATCACCCGCACCGGGCACGCGGGGGGCACCGACACCAGCCTGCCCGAGGTCCTCACCTACGGCGTCCAACTGCCCAACCGCGTCGAGGGTGCCGTCGACGAGATCCCGCCGTACGTCCGCTACCGGATCAGCGCGATCAAGAACGAGACCGGCTCCACGCTCGGCGTGACCTACTCCTCCGGCGACTGCACCGCCACGTCACTGCCGACCCCCTCGTCGAACACCAAGCGCTGTTACCCCGTGATCTGGTCACCGCCGGACGCACCGGCCGCCGACTACAAGCCCTACCAGGACTGGTTCCACACCTACGTGGTGACCAAGATGCTGGAGTCCGACGACGTCGCGGGAGCCCCGGTCAAGCGCACCGACTACCGCTACCTCGGCGGCATGGCCTGGGGCAAGGACGACGACGAGTTCACCAAGGCCGACGAGCGCACCTGGGGCAACCGCCTCGGCTACGGCCGGGTCCAGACCCTCACCGGCGACCCGGCCGAGGGCAAGCAGACCCTCAGCGAAACCCGCTACTTCCGCGGCATCGACGGAGCCAAGGTCGCCGACTCCACCGGCACCGAAGTCAGCGACCACGAATCGTTCGCCGGCCAGAGCCGGGAAGAAGCCACCTACAACGGCGACGGCGGCGCTCTCGTAGAGGCCACCAGCTACACCCCCTGGCACTCCGCCGCAGTGGCGATCCACTCTCGCACGGCCGACAAGCTGCCCGAGGTGAACGCCTGGCAGACGGGCGTGAAGGAGGACCAGACTCGCACCACCGTCTCCGGCGTCAGCGCCCCGCGACTGACGAAGACGACGCGCACGTTCGACTCCTACGGCATGGTCGACTCCGTCTCCGAGACCGGAGACACCGCCAAGTCCGGTGACGAACAGTGCACGATCACCAGCTACACCCGCAACACCACCACCAATCTGCTCAACCTGATCGCCGAGACCAAGACCGTCGCCAAGCCCTGCGGCGCCACGCCGTCCCTGCCGGACGACCTCATCTCGGCCTCCCGCACCTACTACGACAACGCCACCGCCCTGACCACCGCACCGACCAAGGGCGATGTCACCAAGGAAGAAGAGCAGGACGGCAAGGGCACCGGCTACCTCACCACGGCCACGAACAAGTACGACGTCTACGGCCGCCAGACCCACTCCACCGACGCCGAAGGCGCCACCACCGACGTCACCTTCACCCCGGCCACCGGGCGCGCCCCGACCGAGACACAGACGACCAACGCCCTCGGGCACACCAGCAAGGAGATCACCGAGCCGCTGCGCGGGCTGACCACGGCCACCATCGACGCCAACGGCAAGCGCGCCGACCTGGAGTACGACGCACTCGGCCACCTCGTCAAGGCCTGGGACACCGGCTGGCCCAAGGCCGACCACGCCACCCAGCCCTCAGCCCAGTACACCTACGCCATCACCCGCACCAAGCCCACCGTCATCACCGTCAAGACCCTCAACTACCAGGGCTCGTACGACACGGCGTACGCCTTCTACGACGGCCTGATGCGCGAGCGGGAGACCCAGTCCGCGGCCATCGGCGCCAGCACCGGAAAGCTCGTCACAGAGAACCTCTACGACACCCGCGGCCTGACCTGGAAGAGCTACAGCTCCTACTACGCCGGCGGAGCCCCCTCGGCCACTCTGGTGACCGGCGACGACACCAAGGTCCCGGCCGCGACCGAGAACCGCTTCGACGGCGCCGGACGCACCACCGCCTCACTCGCCCTGCGCTTCGGCGACGAGACCCGCCGCACCGCCACCGAGTACTCAGGCGACCGCACCACCGTCATCCCGCCCCAGGGTGGCACCGCCACCACCACCGTCGTCGACGCCCTCGGCCGCACCAGCGAAAAGCGCGAATACACCGACGCCGCACGCACCAAGTACCTGACCACCAGCTACAGCTACAGCCCCCTCGGCAACCTCGACAAGATCACCGGCCCCGAAGGCACCGTCTGGAACTGGACCTACGACCACCGCGGCCGCCAGACCAAGACCGTCGACCCGGACAAGGGCACCAGCACCACCACCTACGACGACGACGATCGTCCCCTCACCAGCACCGACGCCCGCAACATCACCCTGACCAACAAGTACGACGACCTCGGCCGCACCACCGAACTCAAGCAGGGCGACACCGTGCGCGCCGCCTGGTCCTACGACACGGTCGCCAAGGGCCAACTCGCCTCCGACACTCGCTACATCGACGGCCAGGCCTACACCAACCGCATCGACACCTACGACGACCGCTACCAGGTCACCAAGAGCACCAGCACCCTGCCCGCCGACGCGGGAGGCCTCGCCGGAAGCTACAGCTGGACCTTCGGATACAACAGCTACACCGGCGCCCAGGAATGGACGCTCAACCCCGCCCTCGGCAACCTTCCTTCCGAACGCGTCACCACCGTCTACGGCGAGGGCAACCTGCCCATCAAGACCACCGCCGGACAGGTCACCCTGGTCAACAGCGTCAACTACGACGTGTTCGGCCGCGCCGGCCGCACCGAGTACGGCGTCCTGGGCCGCAAGGTCTATGACACCCGCGTCTTCGACGAACACACAGGCCGCCTCACCCAGCACACCATCGACGGCGACGTGGCCCTGCGCATCGATGACACCCAGTATGGCTACGACCCCGCCGGCAACGTCACCCGCATCACCGAAAGCGCAGGCCAGGGCGCCGCCACCACCTACGACACCCAGTGCTTCGCCACCGACGCGCTGCAGCGCATGACCGAGGCGTGGACCGCCAAGAACCGTGCCGACACCTGCGCCGGCGCACCCACCAGCAGCACCGTGGGCGGACCGGACTCGTACTGGCACAGCTATAAGTACGACGACTCCGGTAACCGCACCCAACTCGTCCAGCACGCCACCACCACCGGCGTGGACACTGTCACCCGCACCTACGCCACCGCAGAGCCCACCGCGGCCAACCCGCACGCCCTGCGCAGCGTCACCACCACCGGCGGGAAAGACGCCGGAACCGAGACCTTCGCCTACGACGACGGAGCCGGCAACACCACCGGCCGCAGCGGCGGCGACCGGGACCAGAAACTTGCCTGGGACCCGGAGGGACATCTGCAGAAGGTCACCGAGAACGGCAAGAGCACCGAGTACCTCTACGACGCCGGCGGCAACCGCATGCTGGCCAGACAGGCCGACGGCTCCACCACGGCCTACCTGCCCGGCGGCAACGAACTGACCGTCACCGGCGCCGGGACAAAGCAGGCCACCCGGTACTACACGCACAACGGCGAGAACATCGCGATGCGCAACGCCTCGGGATTCCAGTTCCTCCTCGCCGACCAGCAAGGCACCGCGCTCCTCGCCGTCGCCTTCGGCACCGGCCAGGCCGTCACCCGCCGCAAGCAACTCCCCTTCGGAGGCGAACGCTCCACCACCGGCTCCACCGCATGGCCCGGCGACCGCGGCTTCCTCAGTGGCACCAGCGACCCCACCGGCTACACCCACCTCGGAGCCCGCGAATACAACCCGGAAACCGGCAGATTCCTCTCCGTCGACCCACTCTTCACCACCGACGACCCCTCCCAGCACAACGCCTACCAATACGGAAACAACAACCCCGCCACCTACTCCGATCCCACCGGCGAAGCATTCGTAGAATGCCGATCCGGCCAGTACAGCTGCTCTTACGGAAAGAACACCGCCGACGTCACCAAGGTCGAATTCGGCAAGAACTACGAACAGGTCACTCGAGCCCAGGGCGGCACGCCCTCCAAGCACTACTACACACAGGTGACCACAGGTAAGAAGTACACCTACGTCAAGGGACGTGGCGTCACTAAATACACCAGCTCGCAGCTCAGCGCCGGCGAAAAGCTTCAGAAGCAGCGCGAGGCTGAGTACAAGAGATATATCGCCTGGGTGAAGGCAGAGCGAAAGAAGGCCGAGGCACGCTCGGAAGCGAACCAAAAGGAGCAAGGCTTCTGGGGGAAGCTAAAGTCCGGCCTTCACAATACATTCGGCACCTGGGACGGCTGGAAAAACAGAGTTCTGCCGGCCGTCGGCTTCGGAGCTTGCCTCGTGGTCTCCGCTGGTGCCTGTGTTGTTGTGGGAGCAGTTGCGGCCACGGCAACATTCGTAGGCGAAGGTGCAATCAACGGGAACTGGGACGCCGGGACCTACGCAAAGGGCTTGGCGTGGGGCGCCCTTGGGGGGTTCGCCGCCGTCAAATATGCTCGCTGGGGAGGAGCTACGGCGAAGGAAGCTCTGTGGGGAGGCGCAGTGGCACGCACGACGGTACGTGTGAAACCTGCGACTACCACGAGCGGCGCGATCTGGCGGGACGGTCCGATTGACTGGGCCGCGACGCGGGGCAACATCGGAGTCAATGCCGGATTCAACTTCGGGTTCTGTGGCGCCGGCGCGTTCAGTGTCGGAAGCCAAGTCGGATCCTGTTGAGCGGAACGCGCTCCGCCTCAACATCTTGACATCGTGAAATGGGGGCTGGCCATGGGAGCCAAGGTCAGCCCCTGCCGCCTTTGGCGGCATCTATTGAAAGTTGTGAGACGTGGCTAGATATCGGCGCATAACCGGCGGAACTGTACTGCACAGGAAGTCATTCAAGATATTTTCTTGGATCCTCCCCGCTCTCTTTGTGGGTGGTGCGCTATTTGCCGCGCTGAGTGGTTTCCGTGAGTCGAACCCGGATGCTTTGCGGGGCGGGGCTCTGATATGCCTGGTTGCCTGCGCGTGCCGATTCGTCACCCAGTCCAGGATCCATTTGCAGGGAGAATCCCTCATCGTGGTCAACCCTGCGTCCTGGTACGAGGTTCCCTACGGGAAGCTCTACCGAGCGGAAGCAGGGCGTGGTCGAGGTCTGATGCTGCGCCTCAAAGGGGTACCTGTCGACGAATCCGAAATTTACGTAGTGGGATATGCCGGATCCTTTCTGGACAGGTACTTTCGGACCGCAGAGTCAGCCGGGAAGTCCCTGAATAAGGCGGCCAAGAGGAATTCTTCGCCATCCTCAAGTGTGGAAGGTCGCATACTCCGAGGAATTCCCAGAGATTCTCTGGTGGAAGGGCTCGTCGTCCTTTCGATTGCGCTGTTCATCGCTTCACTTGCTGTGTAGAAGGGCGTCCCTCCTGCGCTGCCAGCACGCCGCCCCATGTTCAGAGGCCAATGCGCTAAAATCAACGCCGGCACCTTTTCCGATCCAGTCGGTGAAATCCTACTTAGGATTCCACTACAGTCATTATAGCCGCCCCTTCGGAAAGGGGTTCTACACGCAGGTGGCAACGGGTAAGAAGTACACCTAAGAACGGCTAACACGCTGAGCGCTTTCCAACCTCATGCTGACGCATGTGAAGGGCGAGGACGGCCTTCACCATGCGTCAGCATGAGGTTGGAAAGCGCTCAGTGCATCGCTCACAGCAGACAGATAGCGCTTCCGTTAAGGGCTGGGCGGAAGTTGCAACACAACCATGCCCCCGCATTCTCTCGAAATAGAGCCCGCAGGACAGGCCGCCGCCCGCGCCATCGAACGCACCCGCACCGCATGTGGCTACTCCCAGCGTCTGCTCGCCACTCGCGTCACCGCGCAGGGCCGGCACATGACCTTCACCGCATCGAACGCACGGTCCGACGCTGCGACATCGACGATCTCGTTGCCATCGCCGCCGCCCTCGGCGTCTCCCCATGCGCCCTCCTCGGCGGCCCCTCCCGAGCCTCGGAGACGGTCGGCGCGGGCGCAAAATAGCCGACGATCGCCGGTTACTCAAACCGGTGATTCTCCGCATCATTGAACTTACCCAGCGAGGCCCCCGCCTCCGTTGGTTTCGTGATTCCTTGCGCAGCAAGTTCTCCGGCCAGTGGAAAACGGGGATCTCCGGGATATTTTTCGCGACGCGCTGTCTCAGTCGTCGTATCGGGCCGCTCTTCATTCCGTCTCCCATTGAAGGACCTCTCTTGCCTGAAATCTCCTCGATTCCCGCTGGCCGTGCGTCCGCATTCCCGGATTCCCCCGTCGTCGACCGCGCATTTCTTGGCGTGCGGGAAGCTGCCGCCTACCTCGGCCTCTCGCCCCGCACGCTCTACGTCTGGCGGCACCGTCGGCAGGGGCCACCGAGCTTCCGCCTGGGTGCCGTGGGCGGGTGACGTACCGGCTCGACGCACTCGACGCCTGGATACGCGAGCAGGAACAGGCCGACTCGCGCTCCAACCTGGCCCTGGACCCCGTGAGCGCCGTCCCGCAGAGCCGCGTCGACTTCTCGGCCACAGCCTGACGTCCCAGAGCCGACGGCACCTCCACTCCCGATCCTGAGGAAATACTTGGCCGGCTACATCGAAGACCGCTGGATCAACAAGAAGAAGGACCCCACCAGCGGCAAGCGGGAGCGCACCACCCGCTACGGGAAGGGCTCGCGGTACCGCGTGGCCGGAATCCCCGGCGTCCGGAACATGTCGTTCGACACGCTGGAGGACGCCAAGGCGTGGCTCCGCAGGGCCGGAACCGACAGTGAGCGCGGCGAGTTCGTCGACCCCCGTGACGGCTCCGTCGCCCTGGCCGACTACGTGACCCGCTTCTGGAAGGAGGGCGTGCGGGGTGCTCCGGGCACGGTCAAACGTGTCGACGAGCGCGTGCGCCTCCACATCCTCCCGCACCTCGGCACGGTGGGCCTGAGGGACATCTCGGCGACCGTCCTGCGCAGCTACATCGCCACGCTCGAAAGCCAGTGCGCGCCGCGCTATGCCCGGCAGATCCTCACGACCCTCTCGAACATCTTCGAGACGGCCATCGACGACAAGCGCCTCGTACGCAACCCAATGCGCGCGAAGTCGGTGCGCTGGCCCAAGGTGCCGGAGGACCAGCGGGAAGCGTGGCCGCTGGAGACAGCGCAACGCGTGCGGGACGTGATCAAAGCGCGCTACCGCATCGCGGTCGTGGTCGCTCTCGGCTGCGGGCTGCGCCAAGGGGAGGTCTTCGGCCTCTCTCCGGAGGACATCGACTTCCAGCGCGGAGTCATTCGCGTGCGTCGACAGGTATAACTGCTCAACGGCCGGCTGTACTTCGCCCTGCCCAAGGGCGGGAAGACGCGCATCGTCGACATGCCGGGGTCGGTCGCCGCCGAGCTGGCCGCGTACTTCCTTCAGTACACGGCGGTCGAGGTCGAGTTGCCGTGGGGCGGGCCGGAACCGGAGAGGGAGAAGCGGCGGTTCTAGCTCGTCCTGACGACGACGTACGGCAACGCGATCCGCGCGAACATTTTCAACGTCGAGGTCTGGAAGCCTGCCATCGCCGCGGCCGGGGTCATCCCTCTGCGGGAGAAAGGGGAGCGGTGGAAGGCGTCACGCAAGGACGGGTTCCACGTGCTCCGGCACACCTTCGCCTCGGTCATTCTCGAAGCGGGCGAGTCCGTCGTCACGTTGGCTCGATGGCTGGGCCACTCCAGTCCGACCATCACGCTCGACCACTACGCGCACTTCATGCCGGAGGCAGGCGGGAAGGGGCGCGCGGCGGTCGACGCACTGCTCGGTGTGGTTCCCGAGTACGTTCCGGACGACCTAACTCGGGCGTGAGGGTAAGAAATGGGTGGACCCTGGCGGCCCGATGGGGGTCAGTCCGTAAGGCTCTTGCGGCGAACACGCAGTGAGTACGTCCGCTTTCCCTCGGGGCGGCCGCTGCTGCCCCAGCCGCCGCTCGAAGCCACGTTCCACCCACGCTGTTCCTTCATCTGGGCGGCGAAGGCGCACAGGTCGTTGATCTCGCAGCCGCAGTCCAGTGTGACGCTGACGCCGATGTACGGGCTTCGAGGGCTGTCCGTCGCGTAGGGGTTCGGCTCCCATCGCACTTCGTGTACGTGCTCCTTGAGGCCGGTGCGCTCGACGTCGTGCTTGATGCCGTGGGCTTTCGCGTACTCGTCCAGGTCATCGATCACGAACAAGTGACTCGACCACTCGCCGGGCCAGACCGCGAGCAGGCGGACTCGTGGATCTCGATGTAGCACGTCTTACGAGCGGTGCAGGGGAAGTCCTTCCCTGCCTTCGCGGCACTTCTCGGTTCCAACTGATCTTCCCGGCCTGCGCGGTTCCATGTGGCCATCCAGTCAGGGTGATGGCCTGCGCAGGGAAGTCGGCGGAAGTCGGCTGCACGATGCTCGTGCAAGGGCTGGCGGTGAGTGCGGGGCCGTGCTCCCCAGCGCCGCCCGTTCTCCCCAGATTCTCCCCAGAGGGCTCCGCAGAGGCGCCGCTACAGCCAGTCCCGCCGCTTGAAGATCAAGTACAGGCTGACGCAGACGACCCCCATCAGCCCGATCGCGAACGGATACCCGAAGCTCCAGCCCAGCTCCGGCATGTTCTCGAAGTTCATGCCGTAGATCGTGCCGACCAGCGTGGGGGCGAAGAGGATGGCTGCCCAGGACGAGATTTTCTTGATCTCCTCGTTCTGTTCGAAGCCCGCCTCCGCCAGCGCCCGCATCTCCGCGTTCTGCTGCTGGGTCACCAGGGTCGCGTTCACCGTCAGGATGTCGGCGAGGGCCTCGCGGAAGCCGTCGACGCGTTCGCTGGTGTGGGTGACGTGGTCCGCGACGTCGCGGAGGTAGCTCTGGAGTTCCTCGTCCGTGCCGTACTTGGCGAAGCCCGCCATCAGGCCGTGCAGCATGCCGACCAGGGGGCGGGTGGCGCGCTGGAACTCGACCATTTCGCGGGAGAGTTCGTAGATGCGGCGGGAGACCTCGGGGGCGCCGGAGAAGACCTCGGTCTCGATCTCGTCGATGTCGTTCTGGACGCCGTCCACGACCGGGGCGTAGCCGTCGACGACCGCGTCGAGGATCGCGTACAGGATCGCCTCGGGGCCGAGTTTGAGGAGGTCGGGGGAGTCCTCCATGCGGCGGCGCACCGCCGACAGGTCCGGTGCCGCGCCGTGCCGGACGGTGATCACGAAGTCCGCGCCGACGAACACGTGCAGTTCGCCGAAGTCGACCTCCTCGGCCGCGTCGAGATAACGGGCCGCGCTCAGGACGACGAAGAGCGTCTCGCCGTACCGCTCCAGCTTCGGCCGCTGATGCGCCTCCAGCGCGTCCTCGACGGCGAGTTCGTGCAGGTCGAACTCGGCCGCGAGGGACTTGAGCTCCGCCTCCGTGGGGCGGGCCAGGCCGATCCACGCCGTCGTCCGCGGCTTCTCGCGCAACTGCCGGTACGTGTCCGTGAGCGACGCGGGACTCGCCACCCGCACCCCGTCCCGGTACAGCGCCGCGTGCACCACGCTGTCGGGCTGCGGGTCCTGCGGCCCGGCGGGCTCCGCGCCCGGCGATCCGGCCGGCGGGCGCGGGTCCAGGCCCCGGCGCCAGGTGTAGCGGCGTCCATCCTGCCGTCGCGGCATCGCCGCCTCCTTCCGCTGTTGCGAGGGGTCCCGAGCAGCCTAACCAGCGAAGCCCACCCACCCGGGCAGCGGCATCGCGGACAGAAGATGACCTCATCGGCCGTTACCGTCCCCTCATGACGACGAAGCCGATCACCACCCGCGCCCTCGGCCGGGCCACCCTGGAGCGGCAACTCCTGCTCCGCCGCAGCCCGATGAAGGCCGAGGAGGCCGTCGCCCACCTCGTCGGACTCCAGGCGCAGGAGGTCCGCCCGCCCTACCTCGCGCTCGCCGCCCGCCTCGACGGCTTCACCCCCGCCGACCTCTCCGACGCCCTCGCCGCGCGGCGCGTGGCCCGCATCGTCACCATGCGCTCCACGATCCACCTGCACACCGCCGAGGACGCCATGACGCTGCGCCCGCTGGTGCAGCCCGCCCGCGAGCGCGAACTGCGGCTCTTCCGCAAGGGCCTCGACGGGGTCGACCTCGACCGGCTCACCGCCCTGACCCGTCCGTACGTCGAGGAGGAGCCGCGCACCCCGAAGGAGATCCGCCACCTGCTCCTCGCCGAGTGGCCGGACGCCGACCCGCAGGCCCTGATGATCGCGGCCCGCGCCGGTCTTCCGCTCGTCCAGGTCACCCCGCGCGGCCTGTGGCGGCGCAGCGGCGGCGTGCGCCTGACCACGGCCGAGCGCTGGCTCGACCTGCCCACCGCACCCACCCCCGCCCCCGACGACACGATCCTGCGCTACCTCGGCGCCTTCGGCCCCGCCTCGGTGAAGGACTTCCAGCAGTGGGCCGGCCTCACCCGCACCAAGGAGGCCTTCGAGCAGCTGCGGCCCCGGCTCGTCACCTTCCGCGACGAGCACGGCGTGGAGCTGTTCGACCTGCCCGATGCCCCGCGCCCCGACGAGGACACCCCGGCACCGCCGCGGCTGCTCGCCGAGTTCGACAACCTCCTCCTGTCCCACGCCGACCGCACCCGCGTGATCGCCGAGGCCGACCGGGGCCGCAACTGGCAGGTCAACACCGTCTACTTGACCTTCCTCGTCGACGGGATGCTCGCCGGTCTGTGGACCTTGAAGGAGCCGAAGGGGGCCGGGACCGAAGACGCCGGCAGCCGGCTCACCCTCGAACCCTTCCGGCCCCTCACCCGCGCCCAGCGCGACGAACTCGTCGCCGAGGCCGAACGCACCGCCGCCGTCCTGGAGGCGCCCGGCCCGGTCACCGTCGACTTCGGCACCGTCCGCACCTGAACCAGAGGCACCGAGGCCTCAGTCGGCGCGGCCCGTCGCCGCCACCGTCACCCCGAGACCTATCAGCGCGAAGCCACCCGTCCCGCCGATCATCGACAACCGACGGTCCGAGCGCGCGAACCAGTCGCGCGCCGCCGACGCCGTCAGCCCCCACAGCGTGTCCGTGACCAGGCCGATGCCGATCGGTATCAGACCGAGCAGCAGCATCTGGAGCGGGACGTGCCCCGCGTCGTGGTTCACGAACTGCGGCAGCACCGCCGCGAAGAACACGATCCCCTTCGGATTGGTGACGCCCACCAGGATGCCGTCGGCCACCGTGCGGCCGGTGCCCTTCGCGGGCTCCGTCGGGCCGCGCAGGTCCGACACCTTCATGGCGTGCCGGTGCCGGAACGCCTGGACGCCCAGGTACACCAGATACGCCGCGCCCGCCAGCTTCACGGCCACGAACAGCGCCGCCGACCGCTCCACCAGCGAACCGACGCCGAGAGCCACCGCCACCACCAGCAGGTACGACCCGACGAGATTGCCCAGCGCCGTCGCCACCGCCGTGCGTCTGCCGTGCGCGAGCGCCCGTCCGATCACGAACAGCACGCTCGGTCCCGGGATCACGATCACCAGCAGCGACATCGCCGCGAAGGCCAGAAACCTGTCCGTCGACACCACACGCCCACCCCCTCGTCCGCCACGACGGCTCCGGGCCGCCGTCGACGCCATCCCACCATCCGCTCGTACGCCATTGAAGACCACGGCACTGACAATCGGCCCTGCCAGGCCCTACGGCAGCAGCCCCGCCCGCCGCGCCTGGGCCACCGCCTCACCCCGGGTGTGCGCCCCCAGCCTGCGCATCGCCGAGCGCAGATAGCCCTTGACGGTCTCCGGGCGCAGCCCGAGCCGCTCGGCCGCCACCGCGTTCGTCGCGCCCGCCGCCACGCACGCCAGCACATCGACCTCGCGGGGCGCGAGCGTGAGAGCCGTCTCCCGTTCCGGCGGCGCCCCGGCGGACGCCAACCGGCCGCACACCGCGAGGAGTTCGTCCCGCAGCGCCGGGTCGACGATCCTCGGGGCGAGAGCCCGCAGCGCCCCGTGCGCCTCGCGCACCTCCTCCCACGCCCCGCTGTCCTCGGCCGCCGGCGCGGTCGCCGCGGACAGCAGCTCGTGCGCCTCGTCGCGTACCACCAGCGCCTGTTCCACGTCACGGGCCGCCGCGAGCGCCGCGGTCAGCACCCGGTCGCCCAGCGGCTGGGCGGTGCGCAGCGCCCCGTACAGCACGCCCCGTACCCGGCGCCGTACGACGACGGGCACCGCAAGGACCGAGCGCAGGCCCTCGGCCGCGACGGCGGTGTCGTACTCGTGGCTGATGTGCCGCGAGTCGTGGTAGTCCGTGACGGCGCAGGCCCGGGCCAGGGAGAGCGCCTTGCCGCCGAGGCCGTTGCCCGTGGCCACCGCGAGACCGCGCAGCGAATGGGTCGCCGCGCCGCTCAGCTCGCCGATGCGCACCTGTCCCGGGCCCGCCGTCAGCCCGCCGAACGCGACCGGCAGCTCGGTGCTCCGGCGCAGCCGCACCAGTGCCGTCCGCAGCTCCACGGCCTCGGAGATGTCCGCGCTCACCCTCGATCTCCCTGCTGTGCTCTGTTCACCCCCGTTCGGGGGTGGTGAGATCCGCGTCACGGACTACACGATGTCAGACACGGTCCGCAAGGGCCGGGTCCGCGGCGCCGCGGGTACCCAGGGAGCAGGAGAGAACGATGCGCGTTCCGATGACGATCAGCGACTTCTTGGACCGGGCCGAACTGGGGTTCGCCCACAGTCCCGGGGTGATCGACGAACCCGAGCAGCCGGGCACGCCCGTGCCCACGTCCACGTACGGTCGTCTGGGCGAGCGGGTGCGGGCCTGGCAGGCCGGGCTCGACGCGCTCGGGGTCGGCGAGGGCGAGCGCGTCGCGGTGCTCAGCCACAACTCGGCCCGCATGTTGGAACTGCTGTTCGCCGTGCCGATGAGCGGTCGGATCGCCGTACCGGTCAACTTCCGGCTGAAGGCCGAGGAGATCGAGTACGTGGTCCGGCAGAGCGGCGCGTCGGTGCTGCTCGTCGACCCCGAGGTGCAGGAGACCAGCGCGCACGCCAAGACGGCCCACCGGTTCGTCCTCGGCGAGCAGACCGAGACCGAGCTGATGCGGTTCGGGGTGGAGCCGCGCCCCTGGTCGGCCCCCGACGAGGACGCCACCGCGACCATCAACTACACGTCGGGAACGACCGCGCGCCCCAAGGGCGTTCAGCTCACCCACCGCAACATCTGGGTGAACGGGCTGACCTTCGGCCTGCACACCCGCGCCTGGGAGCAGGACGTGTACATGCACACCCTGCCGATGTTCCACTGCAACGGCTGGGGCATGCCGTTCGTCGCCGCCGGCCTCGGCATGAAGCAGGTCGTGCTCCGCAAGGTCGACGGCGCGGAGATCCTGCGCCGCGTGGACGAGCACGGCGTGACGCTGATGTGCGGCGCGCCCGCGGTGTGGAACGCGGTGCTCGACGCGGCGGCCGGCTGGGACGGCGCGATCCCGGGCCGCGACCGGGTGCGGATCGTGTGCGCGGGCGCCCCGCCGCCGAGCCGCATGATCCAGCGCGTGGAGCAGGAGCTGGGCTGGGAGTTCACCCAGATCTACGGTCTCACCGAGACGTCCCCGGTGCTGACCTTCAACCGCGCGCGCCCGGAGGAGTCCCTGCTGCCCGCGGAGGACCGGGCCCGGCGCCAGTCGCGGGCCGGTGTGCCCGCGCTGGGCGTGAAGCTGCGCGTCGCCGACTCCGGCGAGGTGCTCGCCCGGTCGAACGTCGTGCTCGACGGCTACTGGGAGAAGCCCGAGGAGACCGCCGCGGCCCTGGAGGGCGACTGGTTCCACACCGGCGACGGCGGCACCATCGACCCGGCGGACGGCCACCTCACGATCTCCGACCGCAAGAAGGACGTCATCATCACGGGCGGGGAGAACGTGTCGTCGATCGAGGTCGAGGACACCGTCTTCAGCCACCCGGCGGTGGCCGAGGTCGCGGTGATCGGCGTGCCGGACGCCAAGTGGGGCGAGACGATCAAGGCCCTGGTGGTGCTCGTGGAGGGCGCGACGGTGACGGAGGCCGAGATCATCGCGTACTGCAAGAAGCGGGTGGCCGGGTACAAGGCGCCGACGACCGTGGAGTTCCGGGACGCCATCCCCCGTACGGCCACGGGCAAGATCCAGAAGTTCAAGCTGCGGGAGCCGTACTGGGAGGGGCGGGACCGGGGCGTCAACTGACCCCGCCGGCGACCGGGACGTCACCTGACCCCGCCGGTCCCGCCCGGGCCCGGCGGCATCACGCCCCGAGCCGCAGCTCCCGCCCCTGCCACCGGCGCCGCAGCCACCGGTCGTGGCTCGCGACGACGATCGCGCCGGGGCCGCCGCCCAGGGCCTCCTCCAGCTCGTCGCACAGCCGCGGCGAGAGATGGTTCGTGGGCTCGTCGAGCAGCAGCAGGTGGGGCGGGCGGGCCACCAGGAGCGCCAGCGCGAGCCGCCTGCGCTGCCCGACGGAGAGCCGCCCGACGGGTTTGTCCAGGTCGGCCGCGTGCATCAGGCCGAGCGAGAGCAGCGGCACCCGCTCGGCCCGCGCCGCTCCCACCCCGGACTCGTAGACCGCCGCGACCGTCCGGTCGGGGCGGTCGAACACGGTGTCCTGGGCGAGCAGCCCCACCGTGAGGCCGGGCCGTACGCGCCGCTCGCCCTCGGCGGCGAGCCGCCCGGCGACCACGGCGAGCAGCGTGGACTTGCCCGTGCCGTTGCCGCCCGTGACCAGCAGCCGGTCGTCCGCCGCCAGCTCCAGGCCGGTCGGCGCGAGCCGGCCCGGCACCCGGACGTCCCGCAGCTCCACCAGCGGCCGGGGATCGTCCGCGGCAGCCGCGGCCAGCTCCCCGGCGGCGAACCGCAGCGGGCTCGGCGGCTCGGCGACCCCGGTGCGGGTCAGCTCGTCGAGGCGCCGCGTCGCGTTGCGCACCCGGCGTGAGATCTGGCTCTGCACCCGGCCCGCCCGGTGGCCGTAGCCCATCTTCTCGTTGTCGCGCGGTCCCCGGTCCGGCGCGACCCGGTGCGCGGTCACGCCCGCCGAGTGGCGCAGCCGGACCAGCTCCTCCTGCTCCTCGGCCCACCGCCGCTCCCAGCGCTCCCGCTCGGCGTGCTTCTCGCCCAGGTAGGCGCTGTAGTTGCCGCCGTAGCGGACCGGGCCGTCCACCGCCGGATCGAGGTCGATCACATCGGTGCAGACGGCGTCCAGGAACGCCCGGTCGTGGCTGGCGATCACCACGGCCGCGGGCAGGTCCCTGATCTGCTCCTCCAGGAACGCGGCGGCCTCGTCGTCGAGGTGGTTCGTCGGCTCGTCGAGCAGCAGCGCCGAAGGCCGCCGTACGAGGAGCGCGGCCAGGGCGAGCCGGCCGCGCTGCCCGCCGGACAGTCCGCCCAGCGTGCGGTCGTGGCCGAGCGCGCCGAGCCCGAGGCCTTCCAGCATCAGGGCCGCACGCCGGTCGGCGTCCCAGGACTCCCGGTCCTGGGCCTGTTCGAGCCGTCGGCCGTAGGCGTCGAGGAGGTCCTGATGGCCGGGGGAGTCCTCGGGGAGAGTGGCCAGCTCAGCGCCGAGCCGGTCCAGCTCCGCGAGGTCCTCGCGGGCCTCGTGCAGGGCCTCGTCCAGCACTTCGGCGATGGTGGTCGCCGGGTCGAAGGGCATCTCCTGGTGCAGCAGGCCGAGGTCGTCGGGGCGTTCGACGCTTCCCGAGTCGGGCGCGTCCACCCCGGCAAGCACCCGCAGCAGGGTGGACTTGCCGACGCCGTTCTCACCGATCAGGCCGATGCGGTGGCCGGGCGACGCGGTGAGGCCGACGCCGTCGAGGACGCGCCGGTCCCCGAGGACACGGACGAGGTCATGGGCGAGCAGAGCGGTCTTTGGCACGGGGAACCGTCCGATGCGATCGAGGGGCGGCCCGCCGGGCGGCAGCCTCGGGCGCGGGCCATCGAGCACACCGGCGGGTCACACCTCGGGGCCGCCGCTCTCCTGGAGCGTGCCGTCGGCCACGCGCAGCCAGCGGTTCACCCCGATCTCGGTGAGGAACCGCTCGTCGTGGCTGACCACCATGAACGCGCCCTGGTACGAGTTGAGCGCGCTCTCCAGCTGGCCCGCGCTGACCAGGTCGAGGTTGTTCGTCGGCTCGTCGAGGAGCAGCAGGTGCGGGGCGGGCTCCGCGCACAGCACGCAGGCCAGCGTGGCGCGCAGCCGCTCGCCGCCGGACAGCACCCGGACCGGCAGATGCGCGCGGGCACCCCGGAAGAGGAAGCGGGCCAGCAGGTTCATCCGCTCCGCCTCGGGCCGCTCGGGCGCGAACGCGGCGAAGTTCTCCGCCACCGTCAGCTCCGGGTCCAGCAGATCGAGGCGCTGCGACAGGTACGCGATCCGGCCGTCGCCCCGCTTGATCTCCCCGCTGTCCGGCGCGAGGTCGCCGGTGATCAGGCGCAGCAGCGTGGTCTTGCCCGCGCCGTTGGGCCCGGTCAGCGCGATCCGCTCGGGGCCGCGCACGGTCAGGTCGACGCCGCCGTCCACGAACACCGGCCGTCCGGCGTGCCGGGCCTGGAGCCCCTCGCCGATGAAGAGGTTCCGCCCGGCGGGCACCTGGGTGT
This sequence comes from Streptomyces sp. HUAS MG91, assembly GCF_040529335.1. Classification (GTDB taxonomy): domain Bacteria; phylum Actinomycetota; class Actinomycetes; order Streptomycetales; family Streptomycetaceae; genus Streptomyces; species Streptomyces tabacisoli. The sequence goes on from NZ_CP159534.1 coordinate 6,804,748, forward strand.
CCGGCAGTTCCAGGGTGAGGCGCTGCTCGTCGCGCACGGCCCGCCCGGCCTCGTCGAGCCGGGCCTTGGCGTCGCTGACCCGGGAGGCGTGCATCGTGCCGGACTTGCCGGCGGCCTCCTGCGCGCCGCGCTTCATGTTCCCGGCGAAGATCTTGGGCAGCCCGGCGTTCTTGAGGTTCTTCGAAGCGTTGCTCGCGCGCCGCTCGGCGCGCTCGCGGGCCTGCTGCAACTCCCGCTTCTCGCGCTTGAGTTCCTGCGCGGCATTGCGGACGTTCTTCTCGGCCACCTCCTGCTCGGCGCGCACGGCCTCCTCGTACTCGGTGAAGTTGCCGCCGTACAGGCGCAGTTCACCGCCGCCGAGTTCCGCGATGCGCTCCATGCGGTCGAGCAGCGCCCGGTCGTGACTGACCAGCAGCAGACATCCGGTGAAGTCGGACAGCACGTCGTAGAGCTTGTGCCGGGCCGCGAGGTCGAGGTTGTTGGTCGGCTCGTCGAGCAGCAGCACGTCGGGCCGCTTGAGCAGCTGGGCGGCGAGGCCCAGCGAGACGACCTGGCCGCCGCTGAGCGTGCTCAGGCTCCGGTCCAGGGCGAGCCCGGCCAGACCGAGCCGGTCGAGCTGGGCGCGGGTGCGCTCCTCGATGTCCCAGTCGTCGCCGATGGTGGTGAAGTGCTCCTCGCTCACGTCGCCGGACTCGACGGCGTCGATGGCCCGGACGACCGGGGCCACCCCGAGCACCTCCGAGACCGTGAGACCGCTGGTCAGCGGCAGGCTCTGCGGGAGATAGCCGAGCGTGCCGTCGACCGACACGGAACCGGCCGTGGGCTTGAGCTCGCCCGCGATCAGCTTGAGCAGGGTGCTCTTGCCGGAGCCGTTGGGCGCCACCAGACCGGTGCGGCCCGCGGTGACGGTGAAGGAGAGGTCCTGGAAGACGGGGGTGTCGTCGGGCCAGGCGAAGGAGAGGTTCGAGCAGACGATGGAGGCGTCGGACATGGAAGTGACCTCGCGGAAGAGCGGGCAGACAGACAGAGCTCTGCCCTGAGTGACGTGGGAAAAAGGGGTACGACGAACCGGCCACTCCGGCACAGCGCTCTTTCAGCGCCCTCCGGTGGCCTGCCGGATCCGGGTCTCACCCGGAGATGTCGTCGTCACCCGCCACGACTGCCACTCCTCGCTCACAGACTGTTCGCATACAACAGATCACATAAACCGTATCAGGTACGGCGTCGGTACGGTCGTCCGTCAGCCGCGGAGGTGGCGGCTCACGTCGCCCACCAGGTGGATGCGCACCCGGCGTTCGACGAACCGCCACTCCCCGTCGCGGCGGGCGAAGCGGTCGCGGTAACGGCCCGCGGCCACCGGCTGCAACGGCAGCTCGGGCAGCTCCTGGAAGACCGTGACGTAGGAGCGGGCCGAGGCGGTGCCGGCCGCGTCGTCGACGTCCACCGCGATGTTGGTCGTCACGTGGTGGGTGCGCGGTGTGCCGTCCTCGTACAGGATCACGCTCTCCCGGAGCATCCGCTCGACGGCCTCGGCGCCCTCGACCGGCGGGCCGCTGCCGATGAACACGGCCTCGGCCAGCAGCGCGCCGACCCCGGCGAAGTCCCCGGTGTCGACCAGCTCCGCGTACCGGGTGATGAGGTGGGTCACGGCGAAGGTGTCCGCGGCGGTGTCCATGTCCGCGAGCGTAGACGATCATCCGCCGCGACTCGCGAAATGCCCGGTGACGAGGGGGTACGAACTCGTGGCGGGCGCGGTTAGGTTGCTCACCGGGCGGGCCCGAGCGGGGCCCGCCCGCCGGGCAATCAAGGAGGACCGCCGGTGACCGCCCCCTCGACCGCACTCTCGTACACGCACGGCACCAGTGCGACGCCCCTGCTCGGCGACACCATCGGCGCCAATCTCCAGCGCGCCGTCGACGCCTGGCCCGACCGCGAGGCGCTCGTCGACGTGCCGAGCGGCCGCCGCTGGACGTACCGCCGGTTCGGCGCGGACGTCGAGGAGCTGGCGCGCGGACTGCTCGCGCGGGGCGTCGCGAAGGGGGACCGGGTCGGCATCTGGGCGGTCAACTGCCCCGAGTGGGTGCTCGTCCAGTACGCGACCGCGCGCATCGGCGCCATCATGGTGAACATCAACCCGGCCTACCGGGCGCACGAACTGGGCTACGTGCTGCGGCAGTCGGGCGTCGGCGTGCTCATCGCGTCGACCGGGCACAAGGGCACCGACTATCGCGACCTCGTGCGGCAGGTGGCGCCCGACTGCCCCGAGCTGCGCGAGCGCGTCTTCATCGGCGAGGACAGCTGGGACGCGCTCGTCGGGGCCGCGCAGACGGTGACGGCCGGGCAACTGGCCGAGCGCGAGGCCGAGTTGTCCTGCGACGACCCGGTCAACATCCAGTACACCTCGGGCACGACCGGCTTCCCCAAGGGCGCCACCCTCTCCCACCACAACATCCTCAACAACGGCTTCTGGGTGGGCGAGACCGTCGGGTACAGCGAGCAGGACCGGGTGTGCCTGCCCGTGCCCTTCTACCACTGCTTCGGGATGGTGATGGGCAACCTCGGCGTCACCTCGCACGGTGCCTGCATCGTCATCCCCGCCCCGTCGTTCGAACCGGCGGCCACGCTGCGCGCCGTGCAGGAGGAGCGGTGCACCTCGCTGTACGGCGTGCCGACCATGTTCATCGCCGAGCTGAACCTGCCGGACTTCGCCGACTACGACCTGTCGAGCCTGCGCACCGGGATCATGGCGGGCTCGCCGTGTCCCGTGGAGGTGATGAAGCGGGTCGTCGCCGAGATGCACATGGCCGAGGTCTCCATCTGCTACGGCATGACCGAGACCTCGCCCGTCTCGCTGCAGACCCGCCGCGACGACGATCTGGAGCGCCGCACCGGCACCGTCGGCCGCGTCCTGCCGCACATCGAGGTCAAGGTGATCGACCCGGTCACCGGCGTCACCCTGCCGCGCGGCGAACCCGGCGAGCTGTGCACCCGCGGCTACAGCGTCATGCTCGGCTACTGGGGAGAGCCGGAGAAGACCGCCGAGGTCGTCGACGCCGGACGCTGGATGCACACCGGCGACCTGGCGGTGCTGCGCGAGGACGGGTACGCGCAGATCGTCGGCCGCATCAAGGACATGATCATCCGCGGCGGCGAGAACATCTACCCGCGCGAGATCGAGGAGTTCCTGTACGGGCATCCGAGGATCGCCGATGTCCAGGTGGTCGGGGTGCCGCACGAGAAGTACGGGGAAGAGGTCCTGGCCTGCGTGATCCTGCGGGACCCCGCGGACCCCCTCACCCTGGACGAGCTGCGCGCGTACTGCCGCGACCGGCTCGCGCACTACAAGGTGCCGACCCGGCTGCGGCTGCTCGACGCGTTCCCGATGACGGTCAGCGGCAAGGTCCGCAAGATCGAGCTGCGCGAGGAGTACCGGCCGCGGTGAGCCGCGCGGTTCAGCCGTCCCGCCGCATGCACACCCGGGGCCACCGGTCCAGGCCGAGCTCCGCCTCCGCCGCGCGGATCCGGCGCAGGCCCGGGGTGAGCGCGGCCCCGGTCAGACGGCGGAAGCCGAGCCGCTCGTAGTACGGGGCGTTCCACGGCACCTCGGTGAAGGTCGTCAGGGTCAGCCCCGCCAGGCCCTTGCGGTGGGAGTGCTCGGCGGCATGCGCGATGAGGGCCCGGCCGACCCCGCGCCGGGCGGTGTCCGGGTGGACGGTGACCTGCTCGATGTGGAAGGCGCCGTCCACCGTCTCGCCGATCAGGTACGCGAGCACGCTCCCGGAGTCGTCGACGGCCACCCAGGCGTGCCCGGCGGCGCGGTAGCGCTCCAGGTCGGCGAGCGCGGGCGGCTCGTCGTCGGCGACGGCGTCCATGCCGAGCGGGCGGAACAGCTCGCCCGCGGCCCTCTCCAGCTCTCGCAGGCGGGGCAGTTCGGCCGGCTCGGCGATACGAATGATCATGGAGTCAGTATGCGGCCGGGCACGCCCTAGGCGCTCCCGGCGATCATCTCGTCCGCCGGGCTGTTCACCGGCTGCGGCTCCCCGGTCAGGTCGAGCACGAACAGGGGCACCAACAGTTCGTCCGCGCGGGTGCGGGCCTCGTCCGCGTAGCCCGCGAGGGAGAAGTAGACGCAGGCCGCCGACTCGGTCATCGACTGGAGCCACAGGCACTCCACGTCGCGCACCGTCGCGGGCCGCACCGAGGGCTCCAGCTGGGCCACGAGTCCGCGCGCGGCGAGTCCGATGCCGGACGGCGGGCGCTGGTCGGCGCGGCGCACGTCCGGATAGCCCAGCCAGCGCAGGTACAGCGCGACGGCGGTCACCGCGTCGCGCGCGGTACGGATGGCGACGGGCCGGAACGCGGGCCGGGGCGGGGTCACGGTCCGCGGCAGCGGTATGTGCTGGGGCGGCGGCGCCTGGTCGTCCTGGACCGGCAGGCGCAGCAGGGCGCCGCAGTCGCAGCCCAGTTCCGGCCGCGGCCAGCGGTCGCGGCGGCCGCAGACCGGGCACCGCAGGGTGACCCAGTCGTCGTCCCAGGTGTGGTCGCTGACCTCCTCGGCGGCGGCGCCGCGCACCAGCGGCGGGGCCACCGGCGCACCGCACGCGCACGGCAGTGCCGCGGGCACGTACGTGTGTTCGCGCGGGCAGGCCGGGCAGCGCACGCGCACGGGCTCGGCCATCACACCCCCTAGTGGGCCGAAGGATTCCGGATCGTTCGCGTCTCATCATCCACCTTGACGGCCTTCCTGGCCCCCCTCTACATTGCTTCCATATAGCAGAAGCTAGTTTCCACAATACGGAAATGCACGACGGAATTCAGAGCTCGCCGCGGGGCGCGACGGGAGCGCGAATCCGACATCCGAAGAACCAGCAGACAAGACAGTGACCGCCAGTCACCGCAGGAGTCGGGAGCACTCATGGCTCGAATGACCGCCGCCCGCGCGGCCGTTGAGATCCTCAAGCGCGAAGGCGTCAGCAACGCGTTCGGCGTGCCCGGTGCCGCCATCAACCCCTTCTACAAGGAGCTCAAGGCGAGCGGTGGCATCGACCACACGCTCGCCCGCCACGTCGAGGGCGCCTCGCACATGGCCGAGGGCTACACCCGGGCCAACCCCGGCAACATCGGTGTCTGCATCGGCACGTCCGGCCCGGCCGGCACCGACATGATCACCGGTCTGTACTCGGCCATCGGCGACTCGATCCCGATCCTGTGCATCACGGGCCAGGCGCCCACGCACCTGATCCACAAGGAGGACTTCCAGGCCGTCGACATCTCCTCGATCGCCAAGCCGGTCGCGAAGATGGCCGTCACGGTCCTGGAGGCCGCGCAGGTCCCCGGCGTCTTCCAGCAGGCGTTCCACCTGATGCGCTCCGGCCGTCCCGGTCCGGTCCTCATCGACCTGCCGATCGACGTCCAGCAGACCGAGATCGACTTCGACCCGGACACGTACGAGCCGCTGCCGGTCTACAAGCCGGCCGCGACCCGCGCGCAGATCGAGAAGGCCATCGGCTTCCTCCTGGAGTCCGAGCGGCCGCTGATCGTCGCGGGCGGCGGCATCATCAACGCCGACGCGAGTGACCTGCTCGTCGAGTTCGCCGAGCTGACGAACACGCCCGTCGTGCCGACGCTCATGGGCTGGGGCACGATCCCCGACGACCACGACCTGAACGCGGGCATGGTCGGCCAGCAGACGGGCCACCGCTACGGCAACGCCACGTTCCTGGAGTCGGACTTCGTCCTCGGCATCGGCAACCGCTGGGCCAACCGCCACACCGGCTACAAGCTCGACGTCTACCGCGGCGAGCGGAAGTTCGTGCACGTCGACATCGAGCCGACCCAGATCGGCAAGATCTTCGCGCCGGACTACGGGATCACCTCCGACGCCAAGGCCGCCCTCGAACTCTTCGTCGAGGTCGCGCGCGAGCTCAAGGCCGCGGGCAGGCTGCCCGACCGCTCCGCCTGGGTCGCCTCGCACCTGGAGCGCAAGGAGACCCTCCTGCGCCGTACGCACTTCGACGACATCCCCATGAAGCCGCAGCGCGTCTACGAGGAGATGAACAAGGCGTTCGGCAAGGACACCCGGTACGTCACCACGATCGGTCTGTCGCAGATCGCCGGCGCCCAGATGCTGCACGTCTACAAGCCGCGCCACTGGATCAACTGCGGCCAGGCGGGCCCGCTCGGCTGGACGATCCCGGCCGCGCTCGGTGTCGCCAAGGCCGACCCGGACACCCAGGTCGTCGCCCTCTCCGGCGACTACGACTTCCAGTTCATGATCGAGGAGCTGGCGGTCGGCGCGCAGCACCGGATCCCGTACGTCCACGTCCTGGTGAACAACGCCTACCTGGGCCTGATCCGCCAGGCGCAGATCGGCCTCGACATCAACTTCCAGGTCAACCTGGAGTTCGAGAACCAGAACAGCCCGGAGCTGGGCGTCTACGGCGTCGACCACGTCAAGGTCGCCGAGGGCCTGGGCTGCAAGGCGATCCGGGTGACCGACCCGAACGAGCTGGGCGAGGCGCTGGAGCGGGCCAAGAAGCTCGCCCAGGACCACCAGGTGCCGGTCGTCGTCGAGGCGATCCTGGAGCGCATCACGAACATCTCGATGAGCCCCACGGCCGACATCAGCGCGGTCAAGGAGTTCGAGGAGATCGCGACGGAGCCGGGCCACGCGCCCACGTCGATCCGGCCGCTGAAGGTCTGATGCCGTAAGGGAAGTCCACAGGGCCACGGGCGGGCCACCGGTGCACACCGGTGGCCCGCCCGCTTGTGCTGTCGGTGCGGTGGCCTACCGTTCATGACATCGGCCCAAGATCCGCGGGGAGTCGCATGGGTGCATGGATGGACTACTTCAGCGCAGTCGACGACGAGGCGGCGGCGGAGCAGCTGGACGCCGGCGAGGTGCCCGGCGCGGTGTGCGGCAACGGCATCGACCCGGCCGTGATGATCGCCCATCTGGAGGCCCTGCTGACCGGCCGCGGCTACGAGGAGGTGCGGGCCCAGCCCCGCCAGTGCGCCCTCGTCGCGCAGGAGGGCGACTGCGCGGTCGTCGTGACCACGCTGACGGACGCGCTGCGGGACGCGCTGGCCGGCGCCGGGCCGCGGGAGCTGCGGTCGGCCGCGGTGGCCTGGGGCCGCACCGAGGAGTTCGACGGGGACGAGGCCGAGGACGAACTGGCGGCGCTGGTCGAGTCGTTCGCCGAGCTGGCGCGCGAGGCGCGGGCGTCCGGCCACCGGCTGTACTGCCGCGTCAGCATGTGAGCCCACGCAGGAAAGAGCCCCCGGGTACGGACCGTCGTACCCGGGGGCTCCGGTGTGGGAAGTGGTGGCCGTCCGACGGCGCGCGACTGGCGAGACATGCATGCGCGCCACCGGACGGAGCTTCGGTGGCTGGGACCGCGGCGGCGGTACGAACGGTCTCCGGGCCGCCTGCCTCAGGTCGACAGGGGGCCGGGAACCTTCACCACCGCACTGGCGCGCACGGCCGCCGCGGTCCTCGTCCGCCCGTACCGCTCCGGGACCACCCCTCATCCGGGCCCCGAAGCGGTTCGGGTCTGCGCGTACGGAGCTGACCTCCCATCAGTCCCCGTACGCAGTCTGTGCGTCGCCTCGAAAGGCGGGTGCGGCTCAGTCCTCGCGCAGGGCGCGGACCGCCTCCTCCACGCGCTTGCCGTAGTCGGCGTCGGCGGCGTGGAAGTGGGCGAGGTTCTTCTCCACGATGTCGTCGTTCGAGACCTGGGAGAGCCCGCCGGCGATGTTCGCCACCAGGCGTCCCTTCTCGTCCTCCGACATCAGGCGGTACAGCTCGCCCGCCTGGAAGAAGTCGTCGTCCTTGGTGTGGGCCGGGGCCTCGTGCGTGCCCGTGTACCCGGCGACGGCGTACGGCGCGGCCAGCGGGCGGCCGGTCTCGACGGGGCCGTCGAAGGAGTTCGGCTCGTAGTTCTTGCGGGCGCGGCCGTAGGCGTTGGTCGCCATCAGGCCGTCGCGGCCGTAGTTGTCCGCCTCGGTCGCCTTCGGCGCGTTGACCGGCAGCTGGGTGTGGTTGACGCCCAGGCGGTAGCGGTGCGCGTCCGCGTAGGCGAACAGCCGGCCCTGGAGCATCTTGTCCGGGGAGGGACCGATGCCGGGCACGAAGTTGTTCGGGGAGAACGCGGCCTGCTCGACCTCGGCGAAGACGTTGTCCGGGTTGCGGTCGAGGACCAGGCGGCCCACGCGCTGGAGCGGGTAGTCCTTGTGCGGCCACACCTTGGTGAGGTCGAAGGGGTTGAAGCGGTAGTCCGCCGCCTCGGCCGCGGGCATGATCTGCACGTAGAGCGTCCAGGACGGGTGCACACCGCGCTCGATGGCCTGGAGCAGGTCCGTCTGGTGCGAGTTGGCGTCCTTGCCGACGATCTCCTGGGCCTGCTCGGCGGAGAGCGAGCGGATGCCCTGGTTCGTCTTGAAGTGGTACTTCACGAAGAAGGCTTCGCCCTGCTCGTTCGTCCACTGGTAGGTGTGCGAGCCGTAGCCGTTCATGTGCCGGTACGAGGCCGGGATGCCGCGGTCGCCCATCAGCCAGGTCACCTGGTGCGTGGCCTCGGGGGCGTGCGCCCAGAAGTCCCAGACGTTCTCCGGCTCCTGCTTGCCCGTGAACGGGTCGCGCTTCTGGGAGTGGATGAAGTCGGGGAACTTCAGCGGGTCCTTGATGAAGAACACCGGGGTGTTGTTGCCGACGAGGTCGTAGTTGCCCTCTTCGGTGTAGAACTTCAGGGCGAAGCCGCGCGGGTCGCGGACGGCGTCCGCGCCGCCGAGGTTGTCGGCGACGGTCGAGAAGCGCAGGAAGACCTCGGTGCGCTTGCCGATCGTGTTCAGGAAGTCCGCGTGGGTGAAGCCGGTGACGTCGTCGGTCACCTCGAAGTGGCCGTAGGCGCCGGAGCCGCGGGCGTGCACCACGCGCTCCGGGATGCGCTCGCGGTTGAAGCGGGCGAGCTTCTCCAGGAGGTGCTGGTCCTGGAGCAGGATCGGGCCGCCGACGCCTGCGGTGGCGGAGTTCTGGTTGTCGGCGACTGGGGCGCCGGACTCGGTCGTGAGCACACGCTTCGGCATTGTTTCGAGGCGACCTTCCGTGCAATGGCTGCTGACGATGGCTGCGATGTGGGGGAGCGTAGGTACCCCTGAACTGCTACGTCAACAGTTTGTTGAAGTTATCGACGGAGCTTGTTCAACATTTTGTTGAACAGTTGAGCATGCAGGGTTCCGGGCCGCGGCGACGCCTGGGCGCGACAGGACAGGTGTCAGCGCCGCCACGGCCCGGAAGTCTTGGGGGTCAGGCCACCTGGTTGCCGGAGAGGCGCTCGACGGCGCGCAGCAGGGCGGAGTGGTCGAGGCCGCCGTCACCCTGGGCGCGCAGCGAGGCGACCAGCTGGGCGACCACGGCGCCGACCGGCAGGGCCGCGCCGACATTGCGGGCGGCGTCGGTGACGATGCCCATGTCCTTGTGGTGCAGGTCGATGCGGAAGCCCGGCTTGAAATCCCGGTTGAGGAAGTTGTCCTTCTTGCGGGTCAGCACGGTGGAGCCGGCGAGCCCGCCGTTGAGGACGTCGAGCGCGGCCGTCAGGTCCACGCCGGACTTCTCCAGGAAGACCACGGCCTCGGCGCACGCCTGGATGTTCACGGCGACGATCAGCTGGTTGGCGGCCTTCACGGTCTGGCCCGAGCCGTGCGGACCGCACAGCACGATGGTCTTGCCGAGGGCGTCCAGGAGCGGCTTCGCCTCGTCGAAGTCGGCCTGCTCGCCGCCGACCATGATGGACAGCACGGCCTCGATGGCGCCGGCCTCGCCGCCGGAGACGGGCGCGTCGATGACGCGGATGCCCTTCTCCTTGGCGTTCTTCGCCAGGTCGACCGAGGTCTGCGGGGTGATCGACGACATGTCGACGATCAGCGCGCCCGACCGCGCGTTCTCCAGGATGCCCTCGGGACCGTAGGCGATCGCCTCGACCTGCGGGGAGGCCGGGACCATGGTGACGATGACGTCGGCGTCCTTGACGGCCTCGGCGATCGACTTCACGGCCGTGCCGCCGGCCGCGGCGAGCCGGTCCAGCTTGTCCTGCTCCAGGGTGAAGCCCGTGACGTCGTAACCGGCCTTGATCAGGTTCTCCGACATGGGCGAACCCATGATGCCGAGACCGATCCACGCGACCTTGGGGAGGTTGTTGCTCATGAGGGTGACACTCCAAAGGCTCTGAAAACGGTGATACGCCGATGAGTCGGCTGAGTCGGCTGAGTTGGCGCGGCCGGCGGGCGCTCAGGCCGCGCGGTGCTCGCGCGGGAGCCAGTCGAAGGCCTCGGCGCTCGGGCGGTCGCCCGGCTTGTACTCCAGGCCGACATAGCCCTCGTAGCCGGCCTTCTTCAGCTGGTCGAGCAGCTCCTCGAGGGGCAGCGAGCCGGTGCCCGGCGCGCCGCGGCCCGGGTTGTCGGCGATCTGCACGTGGGCCGTCTTGTCGGCGTAGGCGCCGATGACCTGCGGCAGGTCCTCGCCGTTCATCGACAGGTGGTACAGGTCCATCAGGAACTTGGCGTTGCCGAGGCCGGTCGCCGCGTTCACCTCGTCCACGATCTCGATCGCCTTGGGGGCGCTCACGATCGGGCACTTCGGCGACTCCGGCGCGTTGAGCGCCTCGATGAGGAGCACGGCGCCGACGCGGTCGGCCGCGCGGGCCGCGAGCACCAGGTTCTCCAGCGCGAGCGCGTCCTGCGCCGCCGGGTCCACGCCGTCCATGCGGTTGCCGTAGAGGGCGTTGAGCGCCTTGCAGCCGAGGGACTGCGCGAAGTCGGCCGCGATGTCGATGTTCGCGCGGAACTTGTCGCTCTCCTCGCCGGGGATCGACAGGGCGCCCCGGTCGGGGCCCGGCAGCTGGCCCGCGTAGAAGTTCAGGCCGGTCAGCTGGACGCCGGCCTCCGTGATCGCGGTGCGCAGGGCGTCGAGCTCCGACTGCGCGGGAGTGGGGGCGTCGACCCAGGGCCACCACAGCTCGACCGCGGTGAAGCCCGCCGCGGCGGCGGCCGCGGGACGCTCCAGGAGCGGGAGTTCCGTGAAGAGGATCGACAGGTTGACGTTGAAGCGCTGGTCTGCGAATCCCATGGGGGTCGGCGCTCCCTTCCGTAGTTATTCCGTATTGCGGAAGTTCGTTTCTGCTTGATGGAAGACTGCCTGCGGGGTGCGGTGGCTGTCAAGAGGGGCTGCCGGAAAAACCGCCGACGGCGTTAGGTTGAGCGCGTGCGATTGAGAGTGGAGTTCACGACCGAGCCCTTCGACCTCGACGAGGCGCCGCCGCACGCGGTGGTCGCCCGGGACGTCCTGGAGGGGGCCGACCTGGACGCGGTGGACGTCGGCCCGTTCGGCAACACCGCCGAGGGGGAGTCCGACGGCGTGCTGACCGCCGTCGACGCGCTGCTGCGCAAGGCGCTCGCCGCCGGGGCCACCCGGGTCTCGCTCCAGGTGAATGTGATCGGCGACGAGCCCGGGGAGGGCGATAAGTGACCGGTCCCGCTGACGATGCCGCCGACCCCTTCGTCCGGGCGGTCAAGCCGCTCGTCGACGCCATGGGGGGCGAGATGATGCCGCCGCAGGCGGCAGGCAAGGACGACGTCGTGCTGAGCTGGGAGGGCGTGGACGTGCTGGCCGTCCGGCTGCCCCAGCTGGCCGACTCCCTCGATCACATCCTGGCCGCCATGGAACGCAAGCGGGGCAGGCCGCTGGCCGACCTCGACCGCAAGGAGAAGCAGGAGGTCGTGCGCGTGCTCGAGGCGCGCGGCGCGTTCTCCGTGCGGCACGGGGTGGAGACCGTGGCCGGCGCCCTCGGTGTCTCGCGCTTCACCGTGTACAACTACCTCAATCGCGAGAAGGCCACCTGACCTGCACGGATTCTCCGCTTCCCGAACCGCCGTCCGACTATCGGACGGCGGTTTTTGTAACTCCAAGTTTTCAACAAAGTGTTGACGCGGTGTTTCCGAGGGCGTTAGCTATCCGCAGCCCGTCCAGCACAAGGCCACGGAGGCATCCCGTGACTTCAGGTACCACGCCGGGACTGACCCGGTTCAACGCCTCGGACGAGAGCGCGGCCCAGGCCGAGCTCCACGAGGTGTGTGCTTCATCGGCGTGGGGGAGCAAGCTGCTCGCCCAGCGTCCCTTCGCCACCGTAGAGGCCCTCTTCGAGGCCAGCGACGCCGCGACGGCCGAGCTGACCGCCGACGACCTCGCCGAGGCGATGGCGGGGCACCCGCCGATCGGCCGCCCGAAGCCCGGCGACCCGACCTCCTCGCGCGAGCAGCGCGGCATGGCCGGGGCCTCCGAGGAGCTCAAGGCGGAGATGCTCGAACTGAACCTGGCCTACCAGGACCGGTTCGGACATGTCTTCCTCATCTGCGCCACCGGAGCCACCGGCGAGCAGATGCTCGAGGCGCTCAAGGCGCGCATCGCGAACACGCCCGACCAGGAGCGGGCGATCGTCCGCACCGAACTGGGCAAGATCAACCGCATCCGCCTCACCCGCCTCGCAGAAGAAGGGGACAACACCTGATGAGCACCGAGACCACGGCGTCGGTGTCCACGCACATCCTGGACACCAGCATCGGACGCCCCGCCGAGGGCGTCGCCATCTCCCTTGCGGCACGCGCCGGTTCGGGCGCCGCCTGGGTGGCGCTCGGCGGTTCGGCCACCGACGCGGACGGGCGCTGCAAGGACCTTCCGGCCCTGCCGGAGGGCACCACTCACGTCCGACTCGACTTCGAGACGGAAGAGTATTTCGACAAGAAGCAAGCCGATGCGCAGCAGGACGCCCCCGCGAATCGGGACAGCGGTGCGACCGGAGCGTTCTTCCCGGAGGTGGCGATCACGTTCGCCGTCGTGCCGGGCGAGCACTACCACGTACCGCTGCTGCTCAACCCGTTCGGCTACTCCGTTTACCGAGGGAGCTAGCAGACATGCCCACGATCCTGGGACAGAACCAGTACGGCAAGGCCGAGAACCGAGTCGTAAAGATCACGCGGGACGGCGACACTCACCACATCAAGGACCTGAACGTCTCGGTCGCCCTCAGCGGTGACCTCTCCGACGTCCACCTCACCGGGTCGAACGCCAACTGCCTGCCGACCGACACCACCAAGAACACCTGCTTCGCCTTCGCCAAGGAACACGGCATCGAGTCGGCCGAGCAGTACGGCATCGAGCTGGCCCGGCACTTCGTCGACAGCCAGCCGTCCATCCACCGGTCGCGCATCCGCATCGAGGAGTACTCCTGGGAGCGCATCGCCGGCTCCGACGCGGGCTCCAACTTCATCGGTGCCGACGAGGTCCAGCACTCCTTCGTCCGCAAGGGCCAGGAAGTGCGGCTGGTCCAGGTCACCTATGACGGCGAGAAGTTCGAGGTGCTGTCCGGTCTCAAGGACCTGACCGTCATGAACACCACGAACTCCGAGTTCTGGGGCTACATCAAGGACAAGTACACGACGCTCCAGGAGGACTACGACCGCATCCTCGCCACGTCGCTGTCGACCTGGTGGCGCCACAACTGGACGGGCACCGAGGGTGAGCGCACGCCTCAGTGGAACAAGTCCTACGAGCAGGCCAAGAAGCACATCCTCCAGGCCTTCGTCGAGACGTACTCGCTGTCGCTGCAGCAGACCCTCTTCCAGATGGGTTCGCGCGTCATCAACAACCGCGGCGAGATCGACGAGATCCGCTTCTCCGCGCCGAACAAGCACCACTTCCGCCAGGACCTCTCGGCCTTCGGCCTGGAGAACGACGCGAAGGACGGGGCCGTCTACTGGGCCGCCGACCGTCCCTACGGCCTGATCGAGGCCACCATCCTGCGGGACGGCGCCGAGCAGCGCATCCCGACCGACATGACCAACCTCTGAGGTCATCGTCATGTCCTTGTGAGTCCTTGTGAGGCGTGCCCCCGCCCACCCGCAGTCGGCGGGGGCACCCCCTCCCGGAGGGAACAACATGGCAACGCCCGCAAAGGGGCCGGCTGAAGGCCCGTGTTCCACCCCCCTGCCGGACGGCACCATCGAAGTCACCAAGGTGCACCCGGTGGACGAAAAGCTCCACGCCTCGCGGCTCGTCCCCGCCGCTCTCCAGCACATCGCCGCCATGTACGCCGGCGTCGTCACCCCTCCGCTCATCATCGGCCAGGCCGTCCACCTCGACACCGCCGGCCAGACGCGGCTGATCGCCGCGTCGCTGCTCATCGCCGGAGTGGCCACCCTGCTCCAGACGCTCGGCGTCAAGGGCTTCGTCGGCAACCGGCTGCCGTTCGTCAACGCCGCGTCCTCGGCGGGCATCGCACCCATGCTCGCCATCGCCGAGACCAACGCCCAGGGCGACCAACTGCCCGCCATCTACGGGGCGGTGATGGTCGCGGGCGTCTTCTGCCTCGCCATCGGACCCTTCTTCGGACGGCTCCTGCGCTTCTTCCCGCCGCTCGTCACCGGCGTCGTCATCACCCTCATCGGCGTGACCCTGATGCCCGTACCCGTCGGCTGGGCCCAGGGCGGCGACAAGACCGCCGCCGACTACGGCGACATGCGCTATCTCGCGCTCGCCGCCTTCACCCTCGTCGTCATCCTGCTGATCCAGCGCTTCGGCAAGGGCTTCGTCAAGCAAGTCGCCCTGCTCTTCGGCCTGTTGATCGGAACGCTCGCCGCGATCCCGTTCGGCATGGCGGACTTCAGCTCCATCAGGTCGGCGCCGATCGCGGCCGTGCCGACCCCGTTCGCCTTCGGCACCCCAGAGTTCCAGCCCGCCGCGATCGTCTCGCTCTGCCTCGTCATGCTCGTGCTGATGACCGAGTCGAGCGCCGGCATGCTGGCCATCGGCGAGATCTGCGAGCGCGACTGCGACGGGCGGACCATCACCCGCGGCCTGCGCACCGACGGCATCGCCACCTTCCTCGGCCCGGTCTTCGGCGGCTTCCCCACCTCCGCCTTCGCGCAGAACGTCGGCGTCGTCTCGCTCACCAAGGTGCGCAGCCGGTACGTCGTCGCCGTCGCGGGCGGCGCCCTGCTGATCCTCGGCGCCTTCCCGGTGCTCGGCGCGGTCGTCTCGATGGTCCCCATGCCGGTCCTCGGCGGCGCGGGCATCGTCCTCTTCGGCTCCATCGCCGTCAGCGGCATCCGTACGCTCTCCGAGGCGGGCCTCGACGACAGCTCCAACATCATCCTGGTGGCCGTCTCGCTCGGCGCGGGCATCATCCCGCTCGCCGCGCCCACCTTCTACGCCGACTTCCCGGCCTGGGCGCAGACCGTGCTCGGCTCCGGCATCAGCGCCGGCGCGCTCGTCGCCGTCTCGCTGAACCTCTTCTTCCACCATCTCGGCACCCGTAGCAGCGCCAACGCGGCTGCGGCACTCAAATCCTCCTAGGGTCCTGCCGTGCCCAATCGCCACTCACGAAATGAAGGAAGCACCATGGCACCTTCTTCGGCAGACCGCATCGTCATCGAGAACGTCGCCATCGCGACGGTCGACGCCCAGGACACCGAGTACGCCTCGGGCCACATCGTCGTCGCGGGCAACGTCATCGAGTCCATCGGCGCGGGCGGCGCGCCCGAGGGCCTGGAGAACGTCGTCCGCCGCGTCGACGGCACCGGCCACCTCGCCACGCCCGGCCTGGTCAACACGCACCACCACTTCTACCAGTGGATCACCCGCGGTCTGGCGACGGACCACAACCTGTTCAACTGGCTGGTGGCGCTGTACCCGACCTGGGCGCGCATCGACGAGCAGATGACGTACGCGGCGGCGCAGGGCTCCCTCGCGATGATGGCCCGCGGCGGTGTGACCACCGCGATGGACCACCACTACGTGTTCCCGCAGGGCTCGGGCGACCTCTCCGGGTCGATCATCCGCGCCGCCTCCGAGATGGGCGTGCGCTTCACCCTGGCCCGCGGCTCCATGGACCGCAGCGAGAAGGACGGCGGCCTGCCGCCGGACTTCGCCGTCGAGACCCTCGAAGGCGCACTCGCCGCGACCGAGGAGACCGTCAAGAAGCACCACGACGCCTCCTTCGGCGCGATGACCCAGGTGGCCGTCGCCCCCTGCTCGCCCTTCTCCGTCTCCACCGAACTCCTCAAGCAGGGCGCCGAGTTGGCGCGCCGGCTCGGCGTACGGCTGCACACCCACGGGAGCGAGACGGTCGAGGAGGAGAAGTTCTGCCACGAGCTGTTCGGCATGGGCCCGACCGACTACTTCGAGTCCACGGGCTGGCTCGGTGAGGACGTGTGGATGGCGCACAGCGTCCACATGAACGACTCCGACATCGCCGCGTTCGGCCGGACGAAGACGGGCGTCGCGCACTGCCCGTCCTCCAACGCCCGCCTCGCCGCCGGCATCGCCCGCGTCCCCGACATGCTCGCCGCCGGTGTCCCGGTCGGCCTCGGCGTCGACGGCACCGCCTCCAACGAGTCCGGCGAGCTCCACACCGAACTGCGCAACGCGCTCCTGATCAACCGCCTCGGCGCCCACCGCGAGGCCGCCCTGAACGCCCGTCAGGCGCTGCGCCTCGGCACGTACGGCGGCGCCCAAGTGCTGGGCAGGGCCGGGGAGATCGGCTCGCTGGAAACCGGCAAGCTCGCCGACCTCGTGCTGTGGAAGATGGACACCCTCGCCCACTCCTCCATCCTCGACCCGGTCACCGCGCTCGTCTTCGGCGCGGCCGCCCCGGTCACCCTCTCCCTCGTCAACGGCGTACCGGTGGTGGAGGACAGCCGCCTCCTGCACGTCGACGAGGACGCCATCGCCCGCTCCACGCGGGACGAGGCACAGCGCCTGGCGCGGATCGCCGCGCGGGCCTGACGGTTCGACAACCCCTGATCTCCGGCCGGGGAGGACGGTCCCCGGCCGGACCCGAGCTGCCGAGCGGGCAGTTCGGGTGCCGCCCCGGAACGTGGCCCACAACTTCACGTCCCCGGGGCGGTCAGCACTGCCTGGGCGCACCACAACTTCATACGAGTCCGACCAGCACCACCTTGCACCACCTCCCAGAAGCGAAAAGTGCCGGCGGCCCGCCGGGACTGGAAAACAACCGGAGGAGCCGCAGTGGCGACGAAGCCCAGGTTCACCAAGCAAGGCACCACCCCCGCCGAACAGGACGCGGGGCATACCAAACATCCGGTCGACGAGACCCTGCCCCCGCTGAAGATGGCGACGACCGGTCTTCAGCACGTGGCCGCCATGTACGCGGGCGTGGTCGCGCCCCCGCTCATCGTCGGCGCCTACATAGGCCTCTCCGCGAAGGAACTCACCTTCCTGACCGGCGCCTGCCTCTTCACGGCCGGCCTCGCCACCTTCCTCCAGACGCTCGGCATCTGGAAGATCGGCGCCCGGCTGCCCTTCGTCAACGGCGTGACGTTCGCGGGCGTCGCCCCGATGCTCGCCGTCGTCGACTCGACGAAGGACAAGGACGACGCCCTGCCGATCATCTTCGGCGCGGTGATCGTCGCGGGTCTCCTCGGCTTCGTCGCGGCGCCCTTCTTCTCCAAGGCGATTCGTTTCTTCCCGCCGGTCGTCACGGGTACGGTCATCACGCTCATCGGCATCTCGCTGATGCCGGTCGCCTTCGGCTGGGCCCAGGGGCCCGACGCCAAGGCCTCCGACTACGGCTCCATGAAGAACCTGGCCCTCGCCGGGATCACCCTCGTCATCGTGCTGCTGCTGCGCCGCTTCACCACCGGCTTCGTCAAGCAGATCGCGGTCCTGCTCGGCCTGGTCGTCGGCACGGTCGTCGCTATTCCGTTCGGCGTCACGGACTTCTCGCCGATCGGGGACGCGGACGTCGTCGGCTTCCCGACCCCGTTCCACTTCGGCGCCCCGCAGTTCGCGGGCGCGGCCATCGTGTCGATGATCGTCGTCATGGTCGTGTCGATGACGGAGTCGACCGCCGACATGCTCGCGCTCGGCGAGATCGTGGACCGTCCCGCGGACGAGAAGACGATCGCGGCCGGTCTGCGCGCCGACACCCTCGGCACGGCGATCAGCCCGGTCTTCAACGGCTTCATGTGCAGCGCCTTCGCCCAGAACATCGGCCTGGTGGCGATGACCAGGATCCGCAGCCGGTTCGTGGTCGCGGTCGGTGGCGGCTTCCTCGTCCTGATGGGCCTGTGCCCGATGGCCGCGTCGCTGATCGCGGTCGTGCCCCGCCCGGTCCTCGGCGGCGCGGGCGTCGTCCTGTTCGGCTCGGTCGCCGCCAGCGGTATCCAGACCCTGGTCAAGGCGGGCCTGGACAAGGACAACAACGTCCTCATCGTGGCCGTCTCGCTCGCCGTGGGCCTGATCCCCATCGCGGCGCCGGAGTTCTACCACGCCTTCCCGGAGCGCGCGAAGATCATCCTGGACTCGGGCATCTCCACCGGCTGCGTCGCGGCCGTCCTGCTCAACCTGGTCTTCAACCACCTGGGCCGCGGACGCGACGCGGACGACGTGACGGCCCCGATGGAGTCGGGAGGGGCGATCGCGGAGCAGCGCACCACGTCCGCCGCGGCCCACTGACCCCCCGCCGCCCCGCACGGCCGACGCCGCCCCCGAGAACCGGGGGCGGCGCGGCGCTGTCACGGGGAGGCCCCGGTCATCCGATGTGGTAGCTGTCCCCGTACACCTTCCAGTCCAGCGGCGGGTCCAGGTTGAGGTTGCCCTTCTGCAGGAACACGCGCTGGGCGGTGTCGACGCGGCTGGTGTCGCTGTGTGCCTCCTCCTGCTTCATCGCCCACACGCGCGCGTCGAGGAACGCGTTGAGCCAGGTGGTCTCGTTGCCGCCCTGCGCGGGCGGCTTCGCCTTGCCGAGCGCGCGCTTGCGGATGCCGCCGAAGCTCGTCGGGTCGCTGCCGCCGCCGTGCATCACGATGGCGTCGTAGTACGCGAACTGCCCGAGCGTGCCGACCCCGTCGGCCTTGCCCTGCTTGACCGCCGGGTTGAAGTACACCCGGTCGCGCTCGTCGTTCTGCGCCTGCTGGAACGCCGAGTCCTGGGCCGCCTTCGCCCAGTCCTTCGGGAAGTTCGGGTCCAGGCCGTCGTGCGAGTCGCTGCCGTCCACGTTCCGCAGCGCGGGCAGGTACTTGGCGAGGACGTTGCCGGGCTTGCGCTGCGCGTACAGCTCGACCAGGTCGAGCATGTCGCCGGTGCCGGAACAGAAACCGATGATCCCGGCGGTGTAGCCGCGGCCGTCGCCGATGTCCTCGATGTACTTGTACTGGGCCTTCCAGTCGAGCGAGGAGTTCTCCGCGCTCGACACCAGCTTCATGGCGATCTCCTTCTTCGCCGGGTCGTCGAGCCCGGTGGCGGCGGGGGCCGCGCCGGCGAGCCGGGTGGTCAGGAGCGGGGCCGCGACGACCGTGGCGCCGAGGAGGGTGAGCATGGTGCGACGAGAGGGGCGGGATGTGCGTATGTGGGGGGTGGGCACGGGTCCTCCTGAGGGGAGTTCGTCGTTCCATCGACTGTTAGGAAGGTTTCCTACCAGAAATTGGGCGTGACGTATACCCGTCAAGACAGCCTTGGGTGGGGGCAGTTGGCGCCGTGCTGGGCGCGAGGAGGGGGAGGGGCGGCCGTCGGACGGCGGCCCGCGCGCACGGAGAGGCGTGCGCGCCGGGCGGTCGTCGGTGCGCGGCGGGGGCCGGTGAGGTCCGGTGGGGTCCGGCAGGTTCTGATCGGGTCTGGCCGGGTCTGGCGGGGGCGTTTACAGGCCGAAGGCGCCGGGGTCCTTCGCCAGCTCCTTGAAGATCTCCCTGGGGTCCGCCACCAGCTTGCGGCGGTCCAGGTCCAGCACGCCGCCCACGCCCGTGATCTCGGCCGACAGGGTGCCGTCGGTCTTCCTGATCTCCTGGAGCACGCGGAACGTCTTGCCCTCGCCCCACTCGAAGACGCATCCCACGTCCACGGAGTCACCTGCGCGCAGCTCCCGCAGATAGCGGATGGTCGTCTCCAGGACGACGGGGCCCACGCGCCGCGCGAGCAGATCGTGCTGCTCGATGCCGGCGTCCCGCAGCATCGCCCAGCGCGCGTGCTCCGCGTACTGCAGGTACACCGCCTGGTTGAGATGGCCCTGGGTGTCGGTCTCGTACCCGCGTACCTCGACCCGGACGGAGAACGGCTCTGCCACGATGTTCCTCTCGATGATCCAGGTGAACCTGGAGGTGGGCCGGCCTGAGCGCGCGCTCAGGCCGGGTCGACGGGTTCAACAGGGCGGTACGGCACGGCATTCCGCGCGGCACACCGCCTCAGGCCCGCCTCGGTGAAGCCAGCAGACAGCGGCCCCCGCGCGCCTCCGCGTGCTCGCTCACCTGCCAGCCCGCCCGCCGGAGCGCCTCCGCGCAGGCCGCGAGGGCGGCGGGCTCCGGGTGCCGGACGGCGACGGCCTCGGGCTGCGGGGTGTCCGTCACGCGGTAGCCGGGCGTCGTCCCGGTCGCCGGGACGCATCCCGCCGCCTCCAGGGCGAGCGCCGCGGAGTGCGCGAGGCGGCCCCGCTCCCACGCGCACGGCCGGTCCGTCGCGCCGTCCGGGTGCGTCATCCGGCGTATCTCCAGCAGGCCCTGCCACGCCGTGCGCACCTCGCGCGCCCGCGCGGGCGTGGCGACGGCGTCCGGCTCGCCGCCCAGCCGCGCCGTGAAGACCCCGCCCGGCGCGGAGGGCCCCGGGCCGGGCTCCGGGTGCGGCTCGGGCGCCGGCGCCGCGCCGGCGGCCTCGCGGATCCGGTGGCCCGCCGGGGTCAGGAAGTGGTCGTGCGGCGGCCGGGGATGCCGGAACGCGAGGCGCAGCGCGACGAGCCGCGCGAGCTGGGGCCCGGTCCCGGTGATCCGGCCGGTCTCCGGCTCGGCGGCCTCGATGACGCGTCGCTGCGCGGCGGTCGGCGGTCTGGTCATGGCTCACCCCGTCTCCGGAGCACCGTCGGCTGCGGACTCCCTGCCGACGATGGTGCACGACGGGACCGACAACGGCCTCAGGGCCGCAGGTTCCAGCCCGAGATCACGGGGCGGCCGTGCTCGAAGGTCAAACGGCTCACCGTGCCCGTCGCCAGCAGGAAGTGGGCGCCGCCCGACGGCGGCAGACCGAGGCGGCGCGCGGTCAGCACCCGCAGGAAGTGGCCGTGCGAGACGAGCACCACGCTGCCCTCGTTGTTGGCGAGCGCCGCGTCCACCTTGGAGAGCATCCGGTCGGCCCGCGCGCCCACCTCCTCGGGGGTCTCGCCGGGATGCTCCGGCGGCCCCTCGGGCACCCCGTCGTCGAAGAGGAACCAGTCGGGCCGGGTGCGCTGGATCTCCCGCGTGGTCACGCCCTCGTAGGCGCCGTAGTCCCATTCGACCAGGTCACGGTCGACGGTGACGCGCGAGAGGCCGGCCAGTTCGGCGGTCTCCCGCGCGCGCTGCAGCGGACTGACGAAGACGGCGCCGATGTGATAGCTGCCGACGAGCGGCGCCACGCGGCGCGCCTCCTCCCGGCCGTTCTCGGTCAGCGGGAGGTCGGTCAGCCCGGTGTGCTGGCCCGTCAGGGCCCACTCGGTCTCACCGTGCCGGACAAGGAGCAGATCACCCAAGACACGCGCCCCGTTCTGTCAGGGTTCGGAATGGTCACAGGACATTCATCGGACATTGTCGCTGGAACCGTACCCGGGGCGCGCGTCACGGTCGGCGGCGGGGATTGTCGGACCCGGCCCGTAAGGTTTCAGAGATCGAACGGATCGAATGGATCACGTCGGCCGAGTGGCCCGACGCGCGCAGCGAGAGGAGGCCGGGTCGCCGTGCAGGAACTGCCGGGCGCCGTGCTCCGCGCCGCCGCCGTCTTTCTGCCCGCGCCGCTGCCGCGCGAGGGCCGGATCGCCTTCTGGTCGCCGGACGACCCGGCCGGCCTGCCGGGCGCCGACGCGGAGATCGCCGTGGTGCGACCGCACGGAGCGGGCGTGCGCAGCCGCCAGGTGCCCGCCCTCGTGCTGCCCGTCGTCGACGCGCTGCCCCTGCTGGTGCGGGCCCGCCGCACCGCGGGCGCCCACCCCGCCGCCGCGGCCTGGGGCGCGGCCGCCGCGCACGCGCTGCATCTCCTCGCCCGCGGTCGGCTGCTGCCCGGACTCACCGCGTCCGACCACGACGCCTGGCGCGCGGGCCCGCTCGACGAGGACGACGTCGCCCAGCTCCGGGGGATCGCCGCCGCCCTGCCGCCGGAGGGCTTCGCGGTCCCGGTGGCCGGCCGCAGGCCCGTCCAGGTGCCCGAGCCGTCGGCGCTGGTGCGGGCCTTCCTGGACGCTGTGGCCGACGCGCTGCCGCGCACCCCGGCGGCGGCGCACGCGGCGGGCGCCCCGTTCGCCGCCGCCGCTGCCCAGCACATCCCGCAGGCCCGGCCCTGGGCGGTCGAGGCGGCCGCCGGGCTCGACGCGGGCGTGCGGATCTCGCTCCGGCTCGACCTGTCGAACAAGGACCTGTTCGACACCGAGGACCCTGGAGAAGGCGCCGAGGCCGCCCCCGAGGCACGCCGCGCGGGGACCGCCGTCGTCCAGGTGCACAGCCTCGCCGACCCCACGCGCGTGGTCGACGCCGCACACCTGTGGGCGGGCGACGCCGACGACCACTTCGGGCCGCGCGCCCGGATCGACGCCGTCCTCGCGGTGCGCCGGGCCGTCGCCGCCTGGCCGCCCCTCGGCCGCCTCCTGGAGCAGGACGTCCCCGACGTGCTGGCCCTCGCCGAGAGCGAGCTGATCGACCTGCTCGGACCCGGCGCGGCCCGGCTCGCCAAGGCCGGCGTCTCCCTGCACTGGCCGCGCGAGCTGGCCCGTTCGCTGACCGCCACCGCCGTGGTGCGCGCGCGGACCGCGCCGGGCTCGGCGACCGACGGCACGACGTTCTTCGACGCCGACGAGCTGATGGCGTTCAACTGGCAGCTGGCGCTCGACGGAGACCCGCTGACCGAGCGGGAGATGGACGTGCTCGCCGAATCGCACCGGGCCGTCGTCCGGCTGCGCGACCAGTGGGTGGTCGTCGACCCCGACCTCGTCCGCAAGGCGCGCAAGCGGGAGCTGGGCCTGCTCCAGCCCGTCGACGCCCTCGCGGTCGCCCTCACCGGCGAGGCCGAGGTCGACGGCGAGCGGGTCGCCGCCGTGCCCACCGGACGCCTCGCCGAGCTCCGCGACCGCCTCACCCGGGGCATCGACACGGTCGAGCCGCCGCCCGCCCTGCGCGCCACCCTGCGCGACTACCAACTGCGCGGCCTCGCCTGGCTCGACCTCATGACCTCCCTCGGACTCGGCGGCTGCCTCGCCGACGACATGGGCCTCGGCAAGACGGTCACCCTCATCGCGCTGCACCTGCGCCGCGACCGGCCGCAGCCCACCCTCGTCGTCTGCCCCGCGTCCCTGCTCGGCAACTGGCAGCGCGAGATCGAGAAGTTCGCGCCCGGCGTCCCCGTCCGCCGCTTCCACGGCGCCGACCGCAGCCTCGACGACGGCACCGGCGGCTTCGTCCTCACCACCTACGGCACCCTGCGCACCCGCGCCGCCGACCTCGCCGCGCACGACTGGGGCATGGTCGTCGCCGACGAGGCACAGCACGTCAAGAACCCCAACTCGGCGACGGCGAAAGCCCTGCGCACCCTCGACACCCCCGCGCGCGTGGCCCTCACCGGCACCCCGGTGGAGAACAACCTGTCCGAGCTGTGGGCGCTGCTCGACTGGACGACACCCGGCCTGCTCGGCCCGCTCAAGGCCTTCCGCGCCCTGCACGCGCGGGCCGTCGAGGGCGAGGGGCCGCTGGAGAACCCGGAGGCCATCGAGCGGCTGTCCCGCCTGGTGCGTCCCTTCATCCTGCGCCGCAAGAAGTCCGACCCCGGCATCGTCCCCGAGCTGCCGCCCAAGACCGAGTCCGACCACCCGGCGCCCCTCACGCGCGAGCAGGCCTCGCTCTACGAAGCGGTCGTCCGCGAGTCCATGGCCCAGATCGAGGAGGCCGAGGGCATCGGCCGGCGCGGCCTCATCATGAAGCTGCTGACCTCCCTGAAGCAGGTGTGCAACCACCCCGCGCAGTACCTGAAGGAGGGCGAGCAGACCCGCCCGCGCCTGGTCGGCCGCTCCGGCAAGCTGGCCCTGCTCGACGAACTCCTCGACACCATCGTCGCCGAGAGCGGCTCGGTTCTCGTCTTCACCCAGTACGTGTCCATGGCCCGGCTCCTCTCCACCCACCTGACCACCCGCGCGATCCCGCACCAACTGCTGCACGGCGGCACCCCGGTCGCCGAGCGCGAGCGCATGGTGGACCGGTTCCAGTCCGGCGAGGTCCCTGTCTTCCTGCTGTCCCTGAAGGCGGCGGGCACCGGGCTCAACCTCACGCGCGCGGGCCACGTCATCCACTTCGACCGCTGGTGGAACCCGGCGGTGGAGGAGCAGGCCACCGACCGCGCCTACCGCATCGGCCAGACCCAGCCCGTGCAGGTGCACCGGCTCATCACCGAGGGCACGGTCGAGGACCGGATCGCCGAACTGCTCACGGCCAAGCGGGCCCTGGCGGACGCCGTCCTCGGCTCCGGCGACGCGGCGCTCACCGAACTGACCGACCGCGAGCTGAGCGATCTCGTGTCGCTGCGGAGGGGATCGGCATGAGGCGCGACGACACCGGACGCCACAGGGCCCACGTCCCCGGCCGGGCCGGGACCGCCGAGCAGGCGCAGGCCCGGCACACCGACGGCCGGCGCACGTTCCCGCCCCTGCCGCCGCGCGCCCAGAGCGGCGACGCCGCACTCACCTGGTGGGGGACCGCCTGGGTCGATGCCCTGGAGGACACCGCCCTCGACCCGGCCCGCCTCGCCCGCGGCCGGACCTACGCGGACCGCGGCCACGTCGACGCGATCACCGTCACCCCCGGCCGCGCCGTGGCCTACGTGCACGGCTCGCGCCCCCGCCCCTACCGGGCCGAGCTGCGCCTGCGCCCTCTCTCCGACGAGGCCTGGGACCGCTTCCTGGACACCGCCGCCGCCCGCCCCGACCACATGGCCTCGCTGCTCGACAAGGACGTGCCGCACGCGCTCGCCGCCGTCGTCGACCTGCTGCCGACCGCCGACGACCTGACCCCCGAGTGCACCTGCCCGGACCGCGCCCACCCGTGCAAGCACGCGGCGGCGCTCTGCTACCAGACGGCGCGGCTCGTCGACGAGGACCCGTTCGTACTGTTCCTGCTGCGCGGGCGAGGCGAGCAGGAACTGCTCACGGCGCTGACCCGGCGCAACGCCACGCACACGGCGGCGGAGCGGACCGGTGCGGCGGTCCCCGCGATCGACACCGTCCCCGCCCGGGACGTCTTCGCGACCCGCTCCGAACTCCCGCCGCTGCCACCGGAGTTCCCCGCCCCGGCCCACCCCGAGCGGCCGCCCTCCTACCCCCAGCACCCGCAGGGGCCCGACCCGCTCGCCCTCGATCTGCTCGCCACCGAGGCGGGCGCCCGCGCGCACACCCTGCTCACCACCGGCAGCGACCCGATCGCCGGGCTCACCCCCTGGCAGGACGCCGTCCGCGTCGCAGCCGGACACCCCGGCTCCGGCCTCACCGCCGCCACCCGCGCGCTCTACGCCTCGCTCTCCCGCGGCACCGGACGCACCCCCGCCGACCTGGCCCGCGCCGTCGCCGCCTGGCGCCAGGGCGGCCTCGAAGGGCTCTCGGTCCTGGAAGAGGAGTGGGACCCGCCCGCCGGCCCGTTCGACCGGGCCCGCCCGGCGCTGCTCGCCCAGGGCCACCCCGAGTTCCGCCCCCGCCGCAACCACCTCTCCACGCCGTCCCTCCAGCTCCGCCTCGGCCGCGACGGCTGGTGGTACGGCTACGAGTCCGACCCCGGCCGCGACGACTGGTGGCCCCGCGGCGAGCCGGCCCGGGACCCGGTGACGGCCCTGGACTCCCTCCTGGGCCGCTGAGCCCGGCCCCGGCTAGGAGCGCCCCAACTCCTCGGCCCAGGAACGCAGTCGGGCGAAGTCGGCGGTCCGCAGGCCGCGCCGGGGGTGGATGGTGAGCAGCAGCGCGGGCGCCCCGTGGCGCTCGGCCACGTACCGCACATCGGCGTCGGTCAGCATGTCGTCGACCCAGGCGAAGGGCCGCCCGGCCGCCCACTCGACGAGCGTCCGCGTCTTCCAGTACAGGCCGTCCGGATCGGTGGCGAACATCCGCGGCCACTCGATGACCGGCAGATCCCGCGGCAGCCCGACCGCGGGCGCGATCATCTCGTTCGCCTCGTGCATCCACGTCGTGGCCCAGGCCAGCTCGTAGGGCAGCGCCCGCAGCCGTGCCCCGTGTCCCGGGTGCAGCACCACGCGCAGCCCCCGACGGTACCGGCGTGACCCCGGATCCTGCCGCGACATCCAGCCGGACGGCTTCAGCCGGTGCGCGCGGTAGCCGCGCAGCCTGGCGAACCGGTCCTCGTACGGGTTGAGCGGGCCGTCCACGTCGAGCAGCAGCAGCGGCTTGTCCGTCATGGGGAAGAGGTGCCCGCGCCGGAGCGTTCGTACGCGCTCAGCGCACGGTCGGAGCCGCCGCCGACACGAACGCGTCCAGTGTCCGCTTCGACTCGAGGGAGCGCCGGTCGCGGTCGGCCGCGTCGGTCGCCTCGTGCAGACAGTTCACGAACTCGAAGGCCTGCTCGGCGAGTTGGCGCAGACGTGCGTCGTCGCAGATCAACTGGACGCGGGTGAGCGCGGAGCGGGCGGTGATCCGCGCCTCGTACGACGTGAACCGGGAGGCGTCCACGATCGCGTCCGGCGCGTTCTCGTGCGACCGGAACCAGCGGTCGTTCTGGCTGCGCCGGTAGTCGAGCAGCGCCCCCGCGAACGCGCTGTAACTGGAGATCCGTTCCTGCCGCATCTGCTCGGCCCGCGCCAGCTCCGCGCCGCGCACGGTCGCCCGCCCCTGGAAGAAGTGCGTGACCACCGAGCCGAGCAGGGTGCCGAGCACCGCTATCAGAGCCGCGTCCACCGTTTCGTACTCCTCCGCCCGTACGCCGACCGCCGGGGGCAGGTTACGCCTCCGGTGCCGTCGCGGGTCCGGGGACGAGCGACATGCCGCGTCCCGCGAAGAACTCCGCGAACCGCTCCACCGGCAGCGACGCGGTGCGGGTCGCCGCGTCCGTGCCCGAGGGGTTGTGGAAGTGGTAGCCCGAACCGTCCGCCGTACGGGCGGTGACCAGGACCAGATGGCCGCCCCGGCCGGGCGACGGTTCGTGCGGGCGGCGGATCGCGTAGTGGACGGAGGCGACGACCAGCCGGCCCGCGTCGAGGAGCGCGCCGATGCCGCCCGCCGTCAGCTCCCGGTGCACCTCCGCCGCCATGCCGTGGGTCCGGCGCAGGTACGCCACGGCCGGCGCGTAGATCATGCCGTGGATGTCGCCGTCCGCATCCACCGTGTACGCGCCGAACTTCACTGCCCCGTCGCGCAGTTCGAAGAGGGACGGCGCCCCGGCGCCGAGTGCCATCCGCAGACAGGTCGCCCCGCACAGGTGCCCGCACCAGCGTGCGTAGTCCTCGACCGTCGCCGCTCCCGAGTCGGCCCACGCGGGGTCCAGGGCCCGGTCGAACCCCTCGTTCACGATGGGCCCGACGAGGTCCGGCGAGGCGAACTGGGTGTGACTCGGATACGGGCAGGCGGTGCAGGAGGTCACTGACGGTATCCGCTCAGGAAGCGCCCGATCCGGCTGATCGCGGCGTCGAGATCATCAGCGTAGGGGAGGGTGAGGATCCGGAAGTGGTCGGGGCGCGGCCAGTTGAAGCCCGTGCCCTGCACCACCTGGATCTTCTCGCGCAGCAGCAGATCGAGGACGAACCTCTCGTCGTCGACGAGGGGATGCACCTTCGGGTCCAGGCGCGGGAACGCGTACAGCGAGCCCTTCGGCTTGACGCAGCTGACCCCCGGGATCTCGTTGAGCTTCTCCCACGCCTTGTCGCGCTGTTCGCGCAACCGGCCGCCGGGCGCGGTGAGTTCGTGGATCGACTGGCGGCCGCCGAGCGCGGCCTGGATGGCGTACTGGGCCGGCGCGTTCGGGCACAGGCGCATGGAGGCCAGCATCGTCAGGCCCTCCAGATAGTTCTTCGCGTGCTGCTTCGGGCCCGTGATCACCAGCCAGCCGGAGCGGAAGCCCGCCACGCGGTACGTCTTCGACAGCCCGCAGAAGGTGAGGACCACCAGGTCGGGGGCGAGGGCGGCGGCGCTGTGGTGGACGGCGTCGTCGTACAGGATCTGGTCGTAGATCTCGTCCGCGAAGACCATGAGGCCGTGGCGGCGGGCGAGGCCGAGGATGCCCTCGACGATCTCCTTGGGGTAGACGGCGCCGGTGGGGTTGTTGGGGTTGATGATCACGACCGCCTTGGTGCGGTCGGTGATCTTCGCCTCCATGTCGGCCAGATCCGGGTACCACTCGGCCTGTTCGTCGCACAGGTAGTGGACGGCCTTGCCGCCGGAGAGCGTCGTGACCGCTGTCCACAGCGGGAAGTCCGGTGCGGGGATGAGGACTTCGTCGCCGTCCTCGATCAGCGCCTGTACGGCCATGGAGACCAGCTCCGACACGCCGTTGCCCAGGAAGACGTCCTCGACGTCGACCTCCAGGCCGAGCGTCTGGTAGCGCTGGGCGACGGCGCGGCGGGCCGAGAGGATGCCGCGCGAGTCGGTGTAGCCGTGCGCCTGCGGCAGCATCCGGATCATGTCCTGGACGATCTCCTCGGGCGCCTCGAAGCCGAAGAGCGCGGGGTTCCCGGTGTTCAGGCGCAGGACGCTGTGGCCCGCCTCCTCCAGCGCGTTGGCGTGCTCGATCACCGGGCCGCGGATCTCGTAGCAGACCTCGCTCAGCTTGCTCGACTGCCGGAACTCCATGCGCTTGCCCTCCAGGCGGACCAGGTGTCACTGTGCTGAACCGTTGTTACTTGGTTTTACCAAGTGGGCGCTTGGAAAGTCCAACAACTTGCATAGACTGCGAGCCATGCCACGCCGAAGCTACGACCAGTACTGCGCAGCGGCCCGCGCCCTCGACTCCGTCGGGGACCGCTGGACCCTCCTGATCGTGCGCGAACTCCTCGCCGGGCCGCGCCGCTACACCGATCTGCACGCCGATCTCCCCGGCGTCAGTACGGACATGCTGGCCACGCGCCTGAAGGACATGGAGCGCGACGGGCTCGCCACGCGGCGCCGGCTCGGTGCGCCCGCCTCGGTGTACGTGTATGAACTCACCCCGCGCGGAAGGGGGTTGCTGCCCGTGCTCCAGGCGCTGGGGGAGTGGGGCGCGGCCGATCTCGCCGAGCGGCGGCCCACCGACGCGGTGCGGGCGCATTGGCTGGCGCTGCCGTTGCTGGGGCAGTTGGAGCGGCTCGGGGAGGCCGGGGTGGTCGAGGTGCGGGTGGATGAAGGGGTGTTCCACCTGCGGGTGGGCGGGGAGCCGGTGTACGGGGACGGTTCCCCGGGGGAGGGGGTGGTCGATGTGCGGCTGGCGTTGGACGCCGAGGTGTGCGGGGCCGTTGCCCGGGGTGAGCTCGGTCTGGTGGAGGCGGCCCGCTCCGGCCGGATCTCCGTCGCGGGTGGCGGGGCCCTGGCCAAGCGCCTCCTCGCCGTCGAGCCCTGAGCCCGTCTCGCGTCGACAACTCTCGTCGTGGCTGGTCGCGCAGTTCCCCGCGCCCCTGAAGGCATGCGCTGACGCGCAGCCTTCCCCTGAGGCCGCGCTCCGCGCGCCTCTGTCGATGAGATGGCGCACGAAGTGCGCATCTCAGGGGCGCGGGGAACTGCGCGAGAAGCGGCCACCGAGCCGCGGGCGAGGAACTGCCCAGGGGCGCGGGGAACTCCGCGAGCAGCCCCGCACCCGCACCCGCACCCGCACCCGCACCCGCGCAGCGAACCCGTGGACCCCCTACGGAGCGCCCACCGGCCGTCCCGAGCCGCGCGTCAGGGCGTAACCACCGATACCCGCCAGCGCCGCCAGCACGGCCCCGGCCGCCGTCCACACCCAGCGACCCGTCCACCACCCGGAGGACCACCCGTCCGCCGGCGCGGCCTTCTCGGCCGAGGCGGTCGTGCCCGGGACCAGCGGAGTGGACAGCTTCCCGTCCACCGCCGCCGAGGAGCCGAGGTCCTTCGACTGCGCCTCGACCGAGGCGGACACCGGCTGGCCCAGATCGGCGTCGGCGAGCGAGGTCACCGTCAGCCGGACGTAGTACGTGCCGGGCAGCGGATCATTGGCCCACGCCTCCGACCAGGCCCGCACCGGCCGCAGGGTACAGGCGAGGTCCACGCTCTTCGCCTCCGCGGGCACCGTGCGCGCCTGCATCCCGTACATGCACGACTGACGGCGCCGCAGCCCGTCGTACACGTCGATCCGCCAGGTCTGCGCCCCGTGCCGGGCCTGCGCCGTCGACAGGTCGACCGTGGCCCGCACCGTGGGACGCTGCCCCGCGTCGGCCGGGTACGACCAGTACAGGTAGTCGCCCGTCGACGCGCTGGCCGTCGCCTTCTGGTCCTGCTGCATCTGCGCCGCCGTACGGAACGACGTACCCGCCTCGGTCGGCGCCTTCCCGGACGTGTCGTCGTCCGCGGCGACCGGTCCGGCCAGCGCCAACAGAGCGGTGGCGGCGCCCAGCAGGACGCCCGTCAACAGCCTTGTACGTCGCATCAGTTCGTCCTCCAGACGGCGACACGCCAGCGCGAGAGCCAGCCCCAGATCACACCCGCGAGGAAACCGACCACGACCAGCGCGAGCAGCAGCCACCAGCCGTTGCCGAGCCCGAACGCGGCCACGTCCGACGCCTGGTCGGGACCGTCCACCAGGTCGACCGTCAGCTCGACCGGCAGACCGGGGCTCGTCTTCACCGAGGCGGGCGCGGAGTAGGAGTTCGAGACCTGGAGGCAGACCGTCTCCGGGCTCTGCTCGTCATCGTCGTCGGCCTCCGGCCGCGGATAGCGCAGGCCCGTCGAGATGGCGTCGGTGCGGCCGTCGCCCGCCTCCTGGCCGCGGACGATCTCCCGGCCGTGCGTGGTGACCGCGCGCAGCAGCACGCCGTAGTCCTGGTTGACGGCCCGGTCGTCCGCCACGCTCACCGAGGCGCGCAGCTCCTGCCCGGGATCGACGTCCACGCGGTAGAAGCGGTGCTCGCCGAACTTCTCCCGGTCGCTGTACAGGCCGGGCTTGAGCTGCGGCGCGTCGGCGCACTGCGCGGCGCCGTCGACGGCCACCGGGTTGACGACCGGATCGGCCGCCCGGTCCACCAGCTGGCCGACCTTCTTGGAGAGCTGGTTCTTGTGGCGCACGGCGGTGTACGTGCCGCCGGTGGCGTCGGCGATGCACGACAGCTGCGCACGGGTCTTGGCGTCGGCGACCAGGCCGAGCGTGTCGATGGTCAGGCCGATGCCCTTGGCGGCGATCTCGCGCGCCACCTCGCACGGGTCGAGCGGCTGGCAGGTGTCCTCGCCGTCGCTGATGAGGACGATCCGCTTGGCGCCGTCGCCGGCGCCGAAGTCGCCGGCCGCCTTCAGCAGGGCGGGACCGATCGGGGTCCAGCCGGTCGGCTGCAGCGTGGCCACGGCCGTCTTCGCCTCGGTGCGGTCCAACGGGCCGACCGGGTAGAGCTGTTGGGTGTCCTTGCAGCCCGTCCTGCGGTCGTCGCCGGGATAGTTGGCGCCGAGCGTCCGTATCCCGAGTTCCACCTCTTCGGGGGTCGCGTCGAGGACCTCGTTGAAGGCCTGCTTCGCCGCGGCCATCCGCGAGCCGCCGTCGATGTCGCGGGCGCGCATGGATCCGCTGACGTCCAGGACGAGTTCGACCTGCGGGGCGGGTTTGCTGTCGGTCTCGTCCGCGTACGCCGCTGTGGGCGCCAGGCCGCCGGCTGTCAGGGCGGCGAGCAGGGCGCACAGCCCTGCCGCCAGCCGTTGTCTGATGATCA
Organism: Streptomyces sp. HUAS MG91; assembly: GCF_040529335.1. Taxonomy (GTDB): domain Bacteria; phylum Actinomycetota; class Actinomycetes; order Streptomycetales; family Streptomycetaceae; genus Streptomyces; species Streptomyces tabacisoli. Next base: position 6,836,642 of record NZ_CP159534.1, read on the forward strand.
TCCGCCGGATCCTATGGACCGGAGGCGCCCGGGACCAAAACGAGCCCGAGATGCGAGTGTGCGGCTGCCGCTCCGTCAGTAGCGCTGCGCCTGCGCGACCTTCGCGGTGAGGTGCGGCTCCGGCGGCTTGGTGCTGATGGCGAGCGGCTGGGCCCTGTCGCCCGCGGCGAGGTCCTTGGCGCCGACGACCGTCGACTCCACCACCTTGCCGTCCGCGTCGCTGAAGTCGACCCGCACCGCGTACGAGGCCTTCGCGTCGGTCTTGTTGGTGATGGTGACGACGAGAGCGCGCACGTTGTCCGTCTCGGCCAGCGGCTTGCCGGTCAGCGAGACGCTGTCCATGGCGTTGCCCTTGCCGTCCGCCTTGTCCAGCTCGCGCGTGAACTCCTGCCTGCTGCGCTCCACTTCGGCGGAGACCGACGCCTCGAAGTCGTGCGCGCGCTGGGACGCGGATTCCGCCGCCCGCGACGCCGACTCCTTCACCTCCGCCTTCTTCGACGCGGCGCTGGAGGCGAGCGCCGACGGCGGCTCGCCCGAGAAGTCCGACGCGTTCGGTGCGGTCGCGCGCGGGCTGCTGCTCGCCGCGCCGGAGTCGCCGTCGTCGCCGCACGCGGCGAGCGTCAGGACGCCGGTCGCGGCGCACACGGCGAGTGCGACGGCCGTACGGCGGGCCGCCCTGGTGGTCGTGGGTGTCCTCATGACCGGTTCCGCTGCCTCTCTCTCGGCTTGCTCGGTGTGCCGTGCCCACGCCTCAGAAGCGCAGGACGGCGGCGATGTGCCCGGCCTCGGCGAGGGTGCCGTCCGGGACGAAGACGACCTCGGCCCCGGTCTCCAGGGCGGACTCGACGATCTCGTCCACGATGTCGTGGACCGCGTCCAGGTCGTCGTCCGCCGCGGGCTCCAGATGCCCCTCGCCGGCCCGTACGGTGGTCCGGAAGTTCTCCTCCACGACGAGCCGGTGGATCCGCGCGTCCGACGCCTTCTGCCAGACCTCGTCCACCCCGGCCGCGTACGTGTGACCGCCGCGCGCCCGGTCCAGGCCCTCCAACGCCTCGCCGACCGCCCGCCGGGCCTCCTCCTCGCGCGCCGGGGCGACCGCCTTGGCGACCGCCTCCGGCGTGCCGTGCGCCAGCCCGCCGAACGGCACCTGGACCGCCCCGCGCGCGGCGTCGCCGACCTCGTCCAGCAGGGTCAGCGCGGCCGGCTCCCCGGTGACGTACAGCGGGCGCCGCTCGGCGGCCAGCAGGTCGGTGAGGGTCGCGTCCGCGTCCCGGAAGAACTGGCGCGCCTGCTCGTCGCGGTAGGTGCTCGGCAGATCGCCGACCCGCTCCTCGCGTTCCGCGTCCGGGTCCTCCAGATCGCGCTCCAGGGGGAAGCCGTGGCCGGTGTCCCGGCTCACGCGCTCACCCCGGCCGGCCCACAGGGTGATCCGGTCGGCGGCGACGGACAGCACCCAGTAGGGGCGCGCGGCGGTGTCGGCGGCCACCAGATTACGGGTCAGGAAGGTGTCGGCGAGCACGACGCGCTCGGGCACCGTCCGGTCGACGGCCCAGACCTGGTGCTCGCCGGGGGCGGCGAAGACCAGCAGGCCGTCCGCGGCGTGCGCGAGGTCGGTCTCCGCGACGGCCGCCCGCAGCTGCGCGAGCACGTCGTCGCGGTGGTCGGCGGTGACCCCGGGGTCCGCGGCCAGCCGCCGCTCCGCCTCGGAGACGAGATTGTTCAGCCGGACCGGGTCTTGGGCGTTCTCGGGCCGCCGCCGATGGGTCGGCATCACCAGGGACACCGCCGGATAGGGGCGTTGCCGGCGCAGTTCCGCGAGGACCGCGGGAGTGAGAGAGGAGTACATAACACATCATGCTGCTCACACATTGACCTGTCCGGCTATTCGGAAGCAGGCCAGAAACAGTACGAAAGCATGTCGAAAAGGTGCAGGATCCAGCATTTCGGTAGAAGACTGAAGCGTATGGATCAGGCCGCGGACTCCACCGGGGGCACCGCCCGGGACACCGCTCCCCGGGCCGCCAAGCTGACGTTGTTCACGCTGACGACGATGGTCGTCGGTTCCATGGTCGGCGCGGGGGTCTTCTCGCTGCCCCGCCGGTTCGCGGACGAGACGGGCGTGGCCGGCGCGCTCATCGCCTGGGTGGTCGCGGGCGCCGGCATGCTGATGCTGGCCTTCGTCTTCCAGCGTCTCGCGCTGCGCAGACCGGACCTCGACGCGGGGGTGTACGCGTACGCCAAGGCCGGGTTCGGCGAGTACCTCGGCTTCTTCTCCGCGTTCGGCTACTGGGCCAGCGCCTGCGTCGGCAACGTGACGTACTGGGTGCTGATCATGTCCACGATCGGCGCGATCGCCCCGGCGCTCGGCGACGGCGACACCGTCCTCGCGATCGTGCTGTCCTCGGTGGGCCTGTGGGCGTTCTTCCTGCTCATCCGCCGTGGCGTGAAGGAGGCCGCGACGATCAACCGGATCGTCACGGTCGCCAAGGTCGTCCCGATCGTCGTCTTCGTGATCCTGGCGCTGTTCTTCTTCAAGCCGCACGTCTTCGCCGAGAACTGGGGCGGCGCCGACTACGCCGGCTCGCTGTTCAACCAGGTCCGCGGCACCATGCTCGCCACCGTCTTCGTCTTCCTCGGCGTCGAGGGCGCCAGCGTCTACTCGCGGCACGCCAAGCGCCGCGAGGACGTCGGCCGGGCCACCATCCTCGGCTTCCTCAGCGTCTTCGCGATCTTCGCCTCGGTCACCATCGTGTCGTACGGGATCCTGCCGATGAGCGAGATCGCCGAGCTGCGCCAGCCGTCGATGGCCGGGGTGCTCCAGGAGGCGGTCGGCACCTGGGGCGAGGTCTTCGTCAGCGTCGGCCTGATCATCTCGGTGCTCGGCGCCTATCTCGCCTGGACCCTGATGGCCGCCGAGGTGCTGTACGTCGCCGCCCAGGACGAGGACATGCCGCGCTTCCTGGGCCGCGCCACCGCCGAGGACGTGCCGGTGCCCGCGCTCCTGATGACGACGATCCTGTCGCAGATCGTCCTCGTCATCACGCTGTTCTCCGACGACGCCTTCAACTTCGCGCTGGACCTGACCAGCTCCCTGACGCTGATCCCGTTCCTGCTGGCCGCCGCGTTCGCCCTGAAGATCGCGCTGCGGCCCGATCCCCGCACGGTCGGCGGCGGCACCGGCTTCTCCTCGGACCTCGTGGTCGCCGTCCTCGCCACCGTCTACACGGCGTTCCTGCTGTACGCGGCCGGGCTCAAGTTCGTCCTCGTCTCGTTCATCTTCTACGCCCCCGCCACCGTCCTCTTCGTGATGGCCCGCCGTGAGCAGGGCAGACGCCTCTTCTCCGGCCGCGAGCCGATCATCCTCGCCGTCTCCGTGCTCGGCGCCGTGCTCGGCGTCGTCGCGCTGGCCGCGGGCTGGATCAGCCTCTAGCCCCGACTCCGGAAGGCAGACCGTGACCGACCCCGACACCACTCCCGCTTCCGCCTCCTACGGCGTCCACTCCGAGGTGGGCAGACTGCGCAAGGTCCTCGTGTGCGCGCCGGGCCTCGCGCACCGCCGGCTCACCCCGACCAACTCGGACGACCTGCTCTTCGACGACGTGATGTGGGTGGAGAACGCGCAGCGCGACCACGCCGACTTCGTCAACAAGCTGACCCAGCGGGGCGTCGAGGTCGTCGAACTGCACGACCTGCTCGCGCGGATCATGGCGATCCCCGAGGCCAGGAGCTGGCTCCTGGACCGCAAGATCGTGGCGAACCAGGTCGGCGTCGGGCTCATCGACGACACCCGCGCGTTCCTGGAGAGCCTGGAGCCGCGCCGCCTCGCCGAGTACCTCATCGGCGGCCTGGCCACCACCGACCTGCCGGACGGCTTCCGCTCCCCGTACGTGGCGCTGGCCCGCGAGACGGCGGGCGTGCGCGAGTACCTGATGCCGCCGCTGCCCAACACCCTCTACACCCGCGACACCACGTGCTGGCTCTACGGCGGCCTCACCCTCAACCCGCTGTACTGGCCCGCCCGCCACGACGAGACCCTCCTGATGAAGGCGGTCTACCTCTTCCACCCGGACTTCGTCGGCTCCACGGTGTGGTGGGGCGACCCCGAACGCGAGTGGGCGCAGGCCACCTTCGAGGGCGGCGACATCATGCCGGTCGGCAACGGCGTGGTCCTGATGGGCATGAGCGAACGGACCTCCCGGCAGGCGATCACCCAGGTCGCGACCGCCCTGTTCGAGCGGGGCGCGGCCGAGCGCGTGATCGTGGCCGGGATGCCCCGGCTGCGCTCGGCGATGCACCTCGACACCGTCTTCACCTTCGCCGACCGCGACATCGTCACGCTCTACCCGAAGATCATGGACTCGGTGCACACGTTCACGCTGCGCCCCGGGGCCGGGGCGCCGGGCCTGGACATCACCGACGAGGGCTCGACCCCGTTCGTCGACGTCGTCGGGAAGGCCCTCGGCATCGGCCTGCGCGTCATCGAGACCGGCGGCGACGTCTACGCCTCCGAGCGCCAGCAGTGGGACAGCGGCAACAACGCCGTCGCCCTCGAACCCGGCGTCGTCTTCACCTACGACCGCAACACCCAGACCAACACGCTGCTGCGCAAGGCCGGGGTCGAGGTCATCACCATCGTGGGCGCCGAGCTGGGCCGGGGCCGCGGCGGCGGTCACTGCATGACGTGCCCGATCATCCGTGACCCGGTCGACTTCTGACGACTCGCTCAGCAGGCGTTCGCGGTGAAGCCGATGGGCACCAGATCGCCCTTGCCGCCGGCGGCCGCCCGCGCGAAGAGCGCCTGGACATCGCTCCCGAAGGGGGTGCTGTACTCCACGTCCGGTGCGCATCCGCCCTGTTCGAGACCGCCGATCACACCGACCAGCCGTCCGTCCTGGAGCCAGGTGCCGCCGCTCGTCCCGCTGCCGAACCCGCCGCAGTGGATGCCGGAGTAGCCGTCGACGTCCTCCAGCGGGGCGGTGCAGGTGAGGGGACGGCCCCGGCTGCCCATCGGATAGCCGCTGACCGTGACCGGCTCCTGTGCCCGCGGCGCGGCGAGGGGCGCGCCCGGCACCACGTCCTCGATCCTCTTGCCGCCCTGCGGCGCGACGCGCAGGAAGGCGACGTCGTGCCGGGGGTCGAACGACTTCTTCCACGCCGGGTCGATGTAGATGTCCGTCACCGACCAGACACCGCCGGGGAGTTCGCTGTCGTGCAGCAGGGGCGCGAACTCGATGGTGGCACCGCCCCCGAAGACACAGTGGGCCGCGGTCACCAGCAGGTCGCGCGAGGGCGAGTGGACGATGCCCGCCGAGCAGAAGTGCGGTCCGCCGAGCCGGGGGACCGCGCCCAGCACGCTCGGGTAGAAGAGCGCCCCGGTCGCCGGAACGCTCTCCACGGAGTGGGCCGCGGGGACCTCCGCTTCCGCGGCGTGCGCGGCGGGCTGGAGTGCCGTGAGACCGAGCAGGAATCCGATGAGTACGGCGATGATCCGGCGCATCGTCGGATGCTAATGAGAAACGTGCCATTCATGAAGGCCCGTGGAGCGGAAATCGCCGGCTGGGCCATGATGTGCACATGCCCACGGAGGAGTTCAGTCGCAGCGTCACCGTCGCCGCCACGGCGGCCCAGGTCTTCGCGCACCTGGAACGGCCGGACAACTACGTCGGCCTGGCACCGCTCGTCGTCGCGGTGCGCGATGTGGCGACCCTGCCCGAAGAGGTGCGGTACGTCGCGGTGGAGCGGTTCCGGCTGGGGCCGCTGCGCTGGGACAACCCGATCCGCGTGTCGATGACGTTCCCGCGCGCCGGCCGCCAGGTCGTGAGCGAGGTCCACAGCCCCGGCGGCGTCCGGCTCACGGCCACGGTGGAGCTGACCGACACCCCCGAGGGCGCCCGGGTCCGCGAGACGATCCGCGTGGTCTTCCCGAGGCCGCTGCGGCCCCTCGTGATCGGGCAGGCGACCAAGGCCCAGCGCCACCGTCTGGCCGAGCTGGCGCGCCGGATGAGCGAGACGCACCCGCGATGACGACCGCCCACGGCGCGCCGTGAAATGCTGGGCATTTGATCCAGGGAGCCTTGGACCATGCTGAGAGAAGTCACGGCGACCCGCTACGTCACCCCGCTGCATGCCGGCGGCTCGGTCCCCGGGGTCGTGGAGGCCGACGACCTGGGCACCTACGTGCTCAAGTTCACCGGCGCCGCGCAGGGCGTCAAGGCGCTGGTCGCCGAGATCGTCGTCGGGGAGCTGGCGCGCCGGCTCGGGCTGCGCTTCCCCGAGCTGGTCCTCGCCCGCTTCGACCCGGCCGTCGCGGCCGGCGAACCGCACCAGGAGGTCCAGGACCTGCTGCACGCGAGCGCCGGGCTCAACCTCGGCATGGACTATCTGCCGGGCGCGGCCGACTTCACGCCCGAGGTCGCCGCGGTGTTTCCCGTCGACCCGCTCGAAGCGGGCCGGATCGTCTGGCTGGACGCGTTCACCGTCAACGTCGACCGCACCGTGCACAGTTCGAACCTGATGGTCTGGCCGACGTTCGGCACCGTCCCGCCGAAGCTGTGGCTCATCGACCACGGGGCGGCGCTCGTCTTCCACCACCGCTGGGAGGGGGCCGCGCCCGAGCGGGCCTACGACTTCAGGCACCACGCGCTGGGCGGGTACGGCCCGGATACGCGTGCCGCCGACGCCGAGCTTGCTCCGAAGGTGACGGAGGCGCTGTTGCGCGAGGTGCTGGCCCTGGTGCCGGACGCCTGGCTCACGACCGACTTCGCGTCGCCGGGGGAGGCGCGGGACGCGTATGTGTCGTACTTGCTGGCCCGGGCTCGGAGTTCGGCGTCCTGGCTTCCGACGGACTTTCCTTCTCGGGACGAGCTGGCCGCCGCCGATGCGCGGCGCGCGGCTGCCATGGAGAAGGGGCGGCCCGCTTGGCTGAAGCGGGTGCCCGACCTGCACGGGAAGCCGGGGGCTGAGCAGGACTGGTCCGTTCACCTGGGATGAATCGGAGGCGGTCGTTCTCCGGCTGACGGCCGGTGGCCGCTTCTCGCGCAGTTCCCCGCGCCCTTCAGGGGCGCGGGGAACTGCGCGACCAGCCACCCACCGGCCGTCAGCCGACGACGACACGACAGGGCCCCCGGCGCTGTGCGGTGCCGGGGGCCCTGAAACCGGGTCGGTCAGCGGAGCTGCTCGTAGGCCGGGAGGGTCAGGAAGTCGGCGTAGTCGGCGTCCAGGGAGACCTGGAGGAGCAGGTCGTGGGCCTGCTGCCACTTGCCGGCCGCGAAGGCCTCCGCGCCGATCTCGGCCTTGATGGTCGCCAGCTCCTCGGCGGCGACCTTGCGGGCCAGGTCCGCGGTGACCGTCTGGCCGTCGTCGAAGACGACACCGGCGTTGATCCACTGCCAGATCTGCGAGCGCGAGATCTCGGCGGTGGCCGCGTCCTCCATGAGGTTGAAGATCGCGACGGCGCCGAGCCCGCGCAGCCAGGCCTCGATGTAGCGGATGCCGACCTGGACGGCGTTGACGAGACCGTCGTACGTGGGCTTCGCGTCGAGCGAGTCGATGGCGATGAGGTCGCCGGCGGCGACGCTCACGTCCTCGCGCAGGCGGTTCTTCTGGTTCGGGTTCGCACCCAGCACCTTGTCGAAGGACTCCATCGCGATCGGGACGAGGTCCGGGTGCGCGACCCAGGAGCCGTCGAAACCGTCGCCGGCCTCGCGGTCCTTGTCGGCGCGGACCTTCTCGAACGCCACCTTGTTGACCTCGGCGTCCTTGCGGGACGGGATGAAGGCCGCCATGCCGCCGATCGCGTGCGCGCCGCGCTTGTGGCAGGTGCGGACGAGGAGTTCGGTGTACGCCCGCATGAAGGGGGCGGTCATCGTCACCAGGTTGCGGTCCGGCAGGACGAACTTCTGGCCGCCGTCACGGAAGTTCTTGACGATGGAGAAGAGGTAGTCCCAGCGGCCCGCGTTCAGGCCGGAGGCGTGGTCGCGCAGCTCGTAGAGGATCTCCTCCATCTCGTACGCGGCCGTGATCGTCTCGATGAGGACGGTGGCGCGGACGGTGCCCTGCGGGATGCCGACGTAGTCCTGGGCGAAGACGAAGATCTCGTTCCAGAGGCGGGCCTCCAGGTACGACTCCGTCTTCGGGAGGTAGAAGTACGGGCCCTTGCCGAGCTCGATGAGGCGCTTGGCGTTGTGGAAGAAGTAGAGGCCGAAGTCGACCAGGGCGCCCGGGACGGCCTTGCCGTCCGCGGTGGTGTCAATGAGGTGGCGCTCGTTGAGGTGCCAGCCGCGCGGGCGCATGACGACCGTGGCGAGCTCGTCGGCGTCCTTGAGGGCGTACGACTTGCCGGTGCGCTCGTCGGTGAAGTCGATCGAGCGGTTGTAGGCGGCGGTCAGGTTCAGCTGACCCCCGATGACGTTCTCCCAGGTCGGGGCCGAGGCGTCCTCGAAGTCGGCGAGCCAGACCTTCGCGCCCGAGTTCAGCGCGTTGATCGTCATCTTGCGGTCGGTGGGGCCGGTGATCTCGACCCGGCGGTCGTTCAGCGCGGCCGGGGCCTCGGCGACCTTCCAGGTGTCGTCCTCGCGGATCGAGGCGGTCTCCGGGCGGAAGTCGAGCGTGGAGGTGCGGGCGATCTCGGCGCGGCGCTCGGCGCGGCGGGCGAGGAGCTCGTCACGCCGGGGCGTGAACAGCCGGTGCAGCTCGGCCACGAAGGCGAGGGCCGCGTCGGTGAGCACCTCGTCCTGCCGGGGCAGGGGCGCGGCGTCGACGATGGCCAGCGGGGACGGCGCTGGTGCGGACATGAACTGTCACTTCCTTCAGCGAGCGGGCGCGGGCGTCGGCACGGGGTGCCGGGCGCGCCTGGGTACGGCTGCTGGCCCCGCTTCGGGGGACCTGCCCTTCTGATCAGTGGATACTAGTTTCCTCATTGTGGAAGTTCAATGGTTTGTTGATGTCGAGATTCTCTGAGTCGACAGACCGTGGCGCTGAGTGCCACCCCCTTCACCGAAGGTGCCGGAGGTCGGCCTCGGTGTCGATGTCGTACGCCTCGGCGATGTCCCCGCACTCCACCAGTTCCACCGCCGCCGCGTGCTCCTTGAGGTAGGCGCGTGCCCCGCGGTCGCCGCTCGCACTCGCGGCGATCCCGGCCCAGTGGTCGCGGCCGAAGAGCACCGGGTGCCCGCGCTCCCCGTCGTACGCGGCCGCCGCCAGGGACGCGGGGGAGCGCAGCGCCGCCCGGACCCGGGCCACCGCGGCCGCCCCGATGCCAGGCTGGTCGACGAGCAGGACGAGCGCGGCCGACGCGCCGGTCGCGGCGAGCGAGTCGAGGCCGGCCCGCAGCGACGAACCCATGCCGTCCGCCCATCCGGGGTTGTCCACGAGCACGCATCCGTCGAGCGCGGCCCGCTTCCGCACGTCGTCGGCCGCCGCCCCGAGTACCACGTGCAGCGGCCCGCATCCCCCCGCGCGCAGGGTCCGTACGGCGTGTTCCACCAGAGGGCGGCCGTCGTGGGTCAGCAGGGCCTTCGGGCGGCCACCGAGCCGCCGCCCGCCCCCGGCCGCGAGCAGCAGCCCCGCGACCGCGCCTGTGTCTGTCGTCGTCATGGTCCCTGCATACCGCACGTCACCGCCGTCGGCGGCCCGGGCCCGCGGCGCGCCCATGAAGTTGCTCTACGCAACGGACTGGCGCGGACGGGCTCGTGTGGCGTTAACTGGTCCGCCTCACAACCGAGTTGCACGACTGACCACCGTGGAGCGCGGGACAGCGGGAGACGCACGACGAGGTGCGAGGGGGAGTGCTGTGTTGCGAAGCATGGAGCAGAGAGTGGTGACGGGCAGCGACGAGGATCCGCGGGTGGCGGAGCTGCGAACGGCCGTGTCCCGGCTGCGTCGTGAACTCGCGTCCCATCCGGTCGAGTTCGCCGACCGGGGGATCGCCGAGGACGAACTCGCGTCCCTGGACGCCATGGCGGGCGGCGGACAGCCCGAAGTGCCGCGGCTGCGAAGGTCGCTGCTGCTGGTCGCGGGGGCGATCGGCTCGGTGAGCGCACTGTCCGGGGCGCTGTCCCAAGTCCGCGGCGCCGTCGAGCTGTTCGGCACCGCGCCGCCGTCGAGGAACTGAGCCGGCCGGCGGGAGGGCGCGGGTCAGGCCACCCAGTGCGGCCGCCCCGGCTCGTCGCCCGCCCCGCCGAGCCCGCCGTCCACCGCCGCCGCGATCCGGCGCGCCGCCTCGTCGAGCACGTCCACCGGCTGCGTGTAGGGGAAGCGCAGCCGGTGCTCGAACGTCCCGGGGTCCGCGCCGAACCGCGACCCGCCCTCGATCCGCACCCCGTGCCGCAGCGCGGCCCGGGACAGCGCGGAGGCGACCGGACGTCCCAGATCGATCCAGAGTGACATCCCGCCGGGCGGCAACGCCCAGCGCCACGAGGGGAATTCACGCGCCAGCGCGTCCGCCAGATGGTCGCGCTGGGCACGCAGTACGGGCAGCCGGTGGCGCAGCACCTCGGCCTCCCGGCCGATGAGCCGGCCCGCCACCAGCTGGTCCAGGACCGACCCCGACATGTCGGCGGTCACCCGCAGCGCCGTCAGCTCGGTGATCAGCCGGGTGCCCGCGCGCACCCACCCCACCCGCAGCCCGCTCCAGTGCCCCTTGCTCAACGAGCCGACGGTGACGATCTGTTCACCGCCGCCCGCCCCGGCCAGCGACGCGAACGGCGGTGGGGTCGGGGTGTCGAGCCCGATGTCCGCGACCGTCTCGTCCACGACCAGCCAGGTGCCGGTCGCCCGCGCCGCGGCGATCAGCTGCTGCCGCTGCCCGGCCGGCATCAGACGGCCGGTCGGGTTCTGGAAGTCCGGGATGAGGTACGCGAGCCGGGGCGCCGACTGCCGCAGCGTCGCGCCGAACAGCTCCGCGTCCCACCCGTCCTCGGTCACCGGCACGGGGGCGGTCCGCAGCCCGAGCCGCCGGATGACGGACAGGGCGTTCGCGTAGGACGGGTTCTCCACCGCGATCCGGTCGCCCGGCCGGCCCAGGAGGGTGAGGGTGAGCGAGATGGCCTGCTGGGCGCCGGTCGTGACGAGGATCTGGTCCGGCAGCGTCGGCAGCCCGCGCCGCGTGTACCGCTCGGCGATCGCGGCCCGCAGCTCCGGCAGGCCGTACGGGTGGTAGCCCGGGGTCGCCGCGTGCCGGGCCACGTCCGGCGCCGCCTCGGCGTACGCGGAGGTCAGCTCCTCGGCCACCGCGCCCGGCGCCGCGATCGCCAGGTCGATCACCCCGTCCCCGGCGGCCGGGGTGGCGACGCTGGTCGGCCGCGCCCCGTCCGGCAGCTCCGTCCAGGTCCCCGAGCCGCGCCTGCTGTGCGCGTACCCGCTCTCCCGCAGCAGGTCGTAGGCGGCCGTGACGGTGGCCCGGCTGACCCCGAGCGCCGCCGCGAACTCGCGTTCCGCGGGCAGCCGGGTGCGCAGCGGGATCCGCCCGTCGAGCAGCAGCGTCCGCACGCCCTGAGCGAGCGCGCGATAGCCGGGCGTCCGCCCGGCCGTGGTCCCGGTCACCAGCTCGGCGAGCCGCCGGCTGCCGAGGCTGTCCATGCTGCGGACCACTGCTCCACCCGCCATGCCACATCTCCGATATTGGCCCTGCTGTCCAGGCCAATCAGCGTACAGACTCGAACAGTGGCTGAGGAGAAGTGGCCTGGGAGCGCAGAGGAGGCGTGCGGTGTACGACGACGGGTTCAGGGCCGGCCGAGTGGTGGTCGGGGTGAGCGGTTCCCCGGCGAGCCTCGCCGCGGTGCGCTCCGCGGTGGACCAGGCCCGCCGGTCGGGCCGCGCGCTGGTCGCCGTCGTGGCCTGGGAGCCGCCCGAGGGCGAGAAGCTCTACGCCCGCTGGCCCGATCACGCCTGGGCCCGGCACTGGCACGCCGAGGCCCGTGCCACGCTTGCCCGCGCCTTCGAGGAGGCGGTGGGAGGCTTGCCGCCCGACCTGGACGTGGCCCTCCGGGTGGTGCGGGGGCGTCCCGGGCCCGTGCTGGTCGGCCTGGCCGCGGGCCCGGACGACCTCCTGGTGATCGGCGGCCACCGGGGCCCGGTGCACCGCTACACCCGTCGTCACGCCTGGTGCCCGATCCTGACGGTTCCCGTCCGCAAGATCGCCCGAGCCGAACTGAGGGCGCTCCTGCGCCCCGTCAGGGGCGCGGGGAACTGCGCGACCAGCCACAGCTGACCCGCGCACACGCCCTAGGGCCTGTCCGGCGGATCTTGTCGCGGGCGCGGCGTCTGGCACGCGACCTGATCCGCCGGACAGGCCCTAGCGGGGCCGGACCAGGCCCCTGCTGATGGCGGCGGCCACCGCCGAGGTGCGGGAATCCACGCCGAGCTTGGCGTACACGTGCACCAGGTGGGACTTCACCGTGGCCTGGCTCAGGAACAGCTGACGGGCGATCTCGGCGTTCGACAACCCGTCCCGCACCAGCTGCAGCACCTCCAGCTCCCGCTTGCTCAAGGACTCGGCAGGCGCCCGCATCCGGTCCATCAGGCGGAGCGCGACGGCCGGGGCCAGCGCGGAGCGCCCCGCGGCGGCGGTGCGGACGGCCGCCGCCAGCTCCTCCGGCGGCGCGTCCTTCAGCAGATACCCGGAGGCCCCGGCCTCGACCGCCGCCAGGATGTCCGCGTCGGTGTCGTACGTGGTGAGCACCAGCACCCGCGGCCCGCCGTCGGCCGCCGCGATCAGCGCCGTCGCCTCCGAGCCGTGCATCCCGCCCCCGAACGACAGGTCCATCAGCACCACGTCGACCCGCTCCGACGCGGCCAGTTCCACCGCCCGCTCGGCGGACGCCGCCTCCGCCACGATCTCGAAGTCGGGCTCCGCGTCGAGGACGGCCCGCAGCCCGGCCCGTACGACGGGATGGTCGTCGGCGAGCAGCAGCCGGATCACGCCGGGCCCCCGGCCGGCAGCGGCAGGGTGACGGCGACGGCCGTCCCCTGGCCGGGCGCCGACTCGACGGTGAACGTGCCGCCGAGCGCCCGCACCCGCGCCCGCATCGCGGGCAGCCCGAACCCGCCGTCACCGCTGCCGACGCCGTCGCCCGTGACGGCCCGCTCCGGGTCGAATCCGTCGCCGTCGTCCACCACGTCGAGGGCCACCGAGGTCTCCATGAAGCTGAGGGTGATCTCCGCGCGGCGCGCGTGCGCGTGCCGGACCGTGTTGCCGAGCGCCGACTGGGCGATCCGCAGCAGCGCCACCTCGTACGGGGTGGGGAGCGCGAGCGGGGTGCCGCTCGTCGTGAAGCGGGCGCTGACGCCGGGGGCCGTCGCGCAGAGCCGTTCCAGGGCGCCGGCCAGTGAGCCGTGGTCGAGGTCGGGCGGGCTGAGCGCCCGCACGAAACGGCGGGCCTCGGCGAGATTGTCCTGGGCGGTCGCCCGCGCCTGCTCGATGTGGTCGGCGGCGGGGGAGCCCGCGGGCAGATCGCGCCCGGCCGCGCGCAGCAGCAACTGGATCGAGGACAGGCCCTGCGCGAGGGTGTCGTGGATCTCGCGGGCGAGCCGTTCGCGTTCGGCGAGGGTGCCCGCGGTGCGCTCGGCGGCGGCGAGTTCGGCGCGGGTCGCAATCAGCTCGTCGATGAGCCGGCGTCTGCTCTCGCTCTCCCGGTACAGGGCCTGGTAGCCCAGCACGGTCGCGACGGCGACGGCGGCGCCGATCAGCGGCCCTATGAACGCGCCCGCGTTGAGGGGCGCGCCATGTCCGACGTACGAGGCGATGGCCGCGCCCGCCGCCACCGCCACGGCCGGCACGCCCCAGCGGGCGGGCAGCAGGTGCACGAGGAGGAAGTAGAGGGGGAAGGCCAGCCACAGGCCGTCGGGGGAGAGGGCGAGCAGTACCGCCCACACCGCGCCGAGCACGGCGAGCCAGCAGGCCGCGCCCAGGCGGGTCGAGCGGACGGCCGGGATCAGCGGACCGGCCGCGTAGACGGCGCCCATCGCCGCGGCCGCCGTCACCACCGCGGCCGCCGGTTCGTCCGTCCGCCCGGTCAGGGCCCGCACCACGACGAGGGCGAGCAGCCCCGCCGTGAGCAGGTGCAGACACAGGCGCAGGACGCGCAGGGCGGGGGTGAGCGAGCGTGGATCCATACCGTTCACCAGCGTACGGAGGCAATCCCTCGAAGCGGTCAACCGAAAGGTTGAAAGAAGGCTGCGTCCTTCGATTCGGGTGAAGTGTGCTGTGGCGCGATGCCCGGGCGGGCCGCCGGGCCGCAGTGTGGACGGCATGTTCGTCGCATGGAGAGATCTACGGTTCGCCCGGGGCAGGTTCGCCCTGATGGGCGCCGTGATCGTACTGATCACGCTGCTGGTGGGGCTGTTGTCGGGGCTGACCGCCGGGCTCGCGCGGGACAACACGTCCGCGCTGACGGCGCTGCCGGCCGACCACATCGCGTTCGCGCGTCCCGCCGACGGGCAGTCGGTGTCCTTCACCGGCTCGACCGTCACCGAGAAACAGTGGCGGGAGCTGGCCGCGCGGCCGGGCGTGCGCGGCGCCGAGCCGATCGGTATCCGCACGCTCGACGCCGAGGCGGGCGGCAGGACCGCCGCCGTCTCCGCGTTCGGGGTGCGGCCGGACTCCGGTCTCGCGCCCGACGCCGTCGCGCCCGGCACCGCCGTCCTGTCGCAGAAGGCCGCGCGGGAGCTCGGGGTGCGCACCGGCGGCACGATCACGCTCGGCGCCGGGAAGCTCACCGTCGCCGCAGTCTCCGGTGACGCCTCCTACAGCCACACGCCCGTCGTCTGGGCCGACCTCACCGACTGGCAGCGGCTCACCCGCTCCGGCGGCGCCACGGCCACCGTCATCGCGCTGTCCACCGCGTCCGGCGCCGATCTCGCCGCCGCCGACCGCGCCGCCGGGACCGACACCACCACCGTCGACGGCGCCCTCGAAGCCATAGGGTCCTACCAGGCCGAGAACGGCTCGCTGCAACTGATGCGCGGCTTCCTCTTCGTCATCTCGGCGCTCGTCATCGGCGCGTTCTTCACCGTCTGGACCATTCAGCGCAGCGGCGACATCGCCGTGCTGAAGGCGCTGGGCTCGTCCACCGGGCATCTGCTGCGGGACGCGCTCGGCCAGGCCGCCGTCATGCTGGTCGGCGGCACCGCCCTCGGTACCGGGCTCGCGGCCCTCATCGGGGCGTTCGTGCCGGACAGCGTGCCGTTCGTGATGGAGCCGCTGACCACGGTCGGCCCGGCCGTCGTGATGACCGTCCTCGGTGCCGTCGGCGCCGCCCTGTCCATCCGGCGGATCACCGCCGTCGATCCCCTCACCGCGCTCGGAAGTGCCCGATGACCCTGCTGCTCGACGACATCACGCTGACGTATCCGGACGGGGACGGGCGGCTGACCGCCCTGGACCGGGTGAGCCTCGAAGTCCCGGCCGGCGGGCTCACCGCCGTCGTCGGGCCGTCGGGGTCCGGCAAGTCCAGCCTGCTCGCCGTCGCCGCGACGCTCGTCACTCCGGACAGCGGGCGGGTGCTCGTCGGGGGTGTCGCGGCGACCGGGCTCGGCCGGGCCGATGCCGCCGCGCTGCGCCGCGAGGCCATCGGGATCGTCTTCCAGCAGCCGAACCTGCTGCCGTCGCTCACCGCGCTGGAGCAGCTCGAAGTGATGGCCCATCTGGGCGGGCGGCGCGTGCGTGGTGGTGTGCGGGCGCGGGCCGGGGAGCTGCTGGACGCCGTCGGGCTCGGCGCCCAGGCCCATCGCCGGCCGCATCAGCTGTCCGGCGGGCAGCGGCAGCGGGTCAATATCGCGCGGGCCCTCATGAACGAGCCGAAGGTGCTTCTCGTCGACGAGCCGACCAGTGCGCTGGATCATGAACGGGGGGCCGTGGTGCTGGAGCTGTTGGCCCGGCTCACCCGGGCGCGGGGGACCGCCACGGTGCTGGTCACTCATGACCGGGGGCACTTGGGCGTCGCCGACCGGGTCGTCGAGATGGTGGACGGCCACCTGGGCTCCGTCGACACCCGGACCATCGCCGGCTGACGCCCGGTGGCCGCTTCTCGCGCAGTTCCCCGCGCCCCTGAAACGAGCTCCGCTCGTCCAGGGGCGCGGGGAACTGCGCGACCAGCCACGACGTATGCCGCACCCGGCGACGGACCGGTAAAGCTACGACGCGTTCCCGGAGCTGGCCAGTGCCGCCGACAGTTCTCGCGCCACCTGCTGAAGCACAGGCACGATCTTCTCCGTCGCGGCATCGGTCACGCGCCCGGCCGGCCCGGAGATGGAGATGGCGGCGGCGGTCGGCGAGTCAGGCACCGACACGGCAAGACACCGCACCCCGATCTCCTGCTCGTTGTCGTCGACCGCGTACCCGACCCGCCGCACCTCCTCCAGCGCGTCCAGGAACCCGTCCGCCGTGGTGATCGTCTTCTCGGTCGCGGCGGGCATCCCGGTCCGCCCGAGCAGCGCCCGCACCTCGTCCGCCGGGGTGTACGCGAGCAGCGCCTTGCCCACCCCGGTCGAGTGCGGCAGCACCCGCCGCCCGACCTCGGTGAACATCCGCATCGAGTGCTTGGACGGCACCTGGGCCACGTACACGATCTCGTCCCCGTCGAGCAGCGCCATGTTCGCCGTCTCGCCGGTCTCCTCCACCAGCCGTGCCAGATATGGCCGCGCCCACGTGCCGAGCAGCCGGGACGCCGACTCGCCGAGCCGGATGAGGCGCGGGCCGAGCGCGTACCGGCGGTTGGGCTGCTGACGCACGTAACCGCAGGCGACCAGCGTGCGCATCAGCCGGTGGATCGTCGGCAGGGGCAGGCCGCTGCTCGCGGAGAGTTCGCTCAGGCCCACCTCGCCGCCGGCGTCGGCCATCCGCTCCAGGAGGTCGAAGGCGCGCTCCAGGGACTGGACACCGCCGCTGGGTGTGGTCTTTGCGGTGTCGGTGGTGCTGGCGTCGGACGTCGGCACGGCGCGTTCCTTTCGAGGACAAGCAGGCGATGGTGCAGCCTACCGACCGATTCCCGGCCGGTGATCTCTTGACCTCGAAGTTCGTCGGTAGCTACGTTCTGCCTACCGGAATCATAATTTCACTTTGTGGAAACGTCTAGAGCCTTGACGGTTCCCGAAGCCGGAGTGAAAACTCCTTCAACAGAACGTTGAACTCATGTACGGGAGGTCCAGGGTGTCGGACGTCGAAGTCGAACTGGTGCTGCGCTCGACCCGCGTCATCACCCCCGACGGTACGCGGCCCGCGTCGGTCGCCGTGGCCCAGGGGAAGATCACCGCGGTGCTCGCGCACGACGCGGAGGTACCGGCGGACGCCAGGATCGAGGACTTCGGCGACGACGTGCTGCTGCCCGGCATCGTCGACACCCACGTCCACGTGAACGACCCGGGGCGCACCGAGTGGGAGGGCTTCTGGACCGCCACCCGCGCGGCCGCGGCCGGCGGCATCACCACGCTCGTCGACATGCCGCTCAACTCCCTGCCGCCGACGACGACGGTCGACAACCTCCGTACGAAGAAGGAGGTCGCCGCCTCCAAGGCGCACATCGACGTCGGCTTCTGGGGCGGCGCGCTGCCCGACAACGTCAAGGACCTGCGCCCGCTGCACGACGCCGGTGTCTTCGGCTTCAAGTGCTTCCTGTCGCCGTCCGGCGTGGACGAGTTCCCGCACCTGAACGGCGAGCAGCTCACCGCCTCCATGGCCGAGATCGCCGGATTCGGCGGCCTGCTCATCGTGCACGCCGAGGACCCGCACGAGCTCGACGTCGCCCCGCACAACAGCGGCCCGAAGTACGACGACTACCTCGCCACCCGCCCCCGGGTCTCCGAGGACGTCGCGATCAAGGGGCTCATCGACACCGCGAAGCGGATCGGCGCCCGCATCCACATCCTGCACCTGTCCTCCTCCGACGCGCTGCCGCTGATCGCCGCCGCCAAGGCCGAGGGCGTCAAGGTCACCGTCGAGACCTGCCCGCACTACCTCACCCTCACCGCCGAGGAAGTCCCGGACGGCGCCAGCGAGTTCAAGTGCTGCCCGCCCATCCGCGAGGCCGCCAACCAGGACCTGCTGTGGCAGGCCCTCGCCGACGGCACCATCGACTGCATCGTCACCGACCACTCGCCGTCGACCGCCGACCTGAAGACCGACGACTTCGCCACCGCGTGGGGCGGCATCTCCGGGCTCCAGCTCAGCCTGTCGGCGATCTGGACCGCGGCCCGCTCGCGCGGCCACTCCCTGGAGGACGTGGTCCGCTGGATGTCCGAGCGGACCTCGGCCCTCGTCGGCCTCGACGACCGCAAGGGCGCCATCGCCGTCGGCCGCGACGCCGACTTCGCCGTCCTCGCCCCCGAGGAGACGTTCACCGTCGACCCGGCCGAACTCCAGCACCGCAACCGCGTCACCGCCTACGCGGGCAAGACACTGCACGGCGTCGTGAAGTCGACCTGGCTGCGCGGCGAACGCATCGTCTCCGACGGCGAGTTCACCGCTCCGCAGGGCAAGCTGCTCGTGCGCGACGAAAGGAACAAGTGACCACCATGTCCGCGACCTCCGGGATACCCAGCTTCACCGGCGACGCCAGCCCCTACGGCGGCGGCGACCCGTACGCCGACTACCGCACCGCGGACTTCCCCTTCACCCGGTACGTCGACCTCGCCGCGCGAGCCCTCGGCGCCGGAGTGATCGCCGCCAACGACGAGTTCTTCGCCCAGCGCGAGAACCTGCTCGTGCCCGAGCGCGCCGAGTTCGACCCCGAGCACTTCGGCCACAAGGGCAAGATCATGGACGGCTGGGAGACCCGCCGCCGCCGCGGCACCGGCGCCGACCACCCGTGGCCCACCGCCGACGACCACGACTGGGCGCTCGTCCGGCTCGGCGCGCCCGGCGTGATCCGCGGCATCGTCGTCGACACCGCCCACTTCCGCGGCAACTACCCGCAGGCGATCAGCGTCGAGGCCACCTCCGTCGCGGGCGCGCCCACCCCGGAGGAACTGCTCGCCGACGACGTGAAGTGGACGACGCTCGTCCCGCGCACGGCGGTCGGCGGCCACGCGGCCAACGGCTTCGCGGTCGACGCCGAGCAGCGCTTCACGCACCTGCGCGTCAACCAGCACCCCGACGGCGGCATCGCCCGCCTGCGCGTCTACGGCGAGGTCGTCCCGGACCCGAAGTGGCTCGCCACGCTCGGCACGTTCGACGTCGTCGCCCTCGCCAACGGCGGCCGCGCCGAGGACGCCTCGAACCTCTTCTACTCGCCCGCCTCCAACACCATCCAGCCGGGCTACTCCCGCAAGATGGACGACGGCTGGGAGACCCGCCGCCGCCGCGACCAGGGCAACGACTGGATCCGCTACCAGCTGGCCGCCCAGTCCGAGATCCGCGCCCTGGAGATCGACACGGCGTACCTCAAGGGCAACAGCGCCGGCTGGGCGTCGGTCTCCGTCAAGGACGGCGAGGACGGCGAGTGGACCGAGGTCCTGCCCCGCACCCGGCTCCAGCCCGACACCAACCACCGCTTCGTGCTCGACGCGCCGGCGGTCGGCACCCACGCCCGGATCGACATCTACCCGGACGGCGGCATCTCGCGCCTGCGCCTGTTCGGCTCGCTGACCGAGCAGGGCACCGCCCAACTGACCGCGCGGCACGCCGAATCGGGCGCCCAGTAGCGAGGTGCGGGGCGCTCGCGCGCCCCGCACACCCGCACCGTCAGGCGGCGTGCCCGCCGTCCACCGCCAGCTCCGCGCCCGTGACGTACACCGCCGCCGGGCCCGCCAAGTAGGCGACGGCGGAAGCCACTTCGTCCGCCGTGCCGAACCGGCCGAGCGCCGTCATCCCGGCCTGCCCGTCCGCGTACGGCCCGTCCGCCGGGTTCATGTCGGTGTCGATCGGGCCCGGGTGCACGATGTTCGCGGTGATGCCGCGCCCGCCGAGCTCCCGGGCCAGCGCCTTCGTCAGGCCGATCAGCGCCGACTTGCTCATCGTGTAGAGCGTGCCGCCGGGCCCCGGCACCCGCTGCGTCATGCACGTGCCGATCGTGACGATCCGGCCGCCCTCGCCCATGAGCCGCGCCGCGGCCTGCGCGGCGAGGAAGACCCCGCGCACGTTCACCGCGAGCACCTTGTCGACATCGGCGAGCGACAGGCCCTCCAGCGGGCCGAGCACTCCCAGGCCGACATTGTTGACGAGCACGTCGACACGGCCCAGCCGCCCGACCGTCTGCCCGACCGCCTCCGCCGCCTCACCGGCGTCCGCGGAGTCCGACCGCAGCGCGAGCCCGCGCCGGCCGAGACCCTCGATCCGCCGCACCACCTCCTCGGCGGCCTCCTTGCCCTGGACGTAGGTGACGGCCACGTCGAATCCGTCCGCCGCGAGCCGCAGCGCCGTCGCCGCGCCGATCCCGCGCGAGCCGCCGGTCACCAGAGCCACCTTGCCGTTCATGTCCGCCTCCGTAGCGAGCTGTTGTCGTGCTCCGAGTACAGCCGCGTACGGGAACGAAAGCTGGCGGCAAACGGACGCCGAACCCCCGTCGGATCGGCCCCCGCACGACCTCTGGCCAACGTGATCACGCCCTGGATACTGTGAGCGCCTTCTCGCGCGAGCCACCGACGTCTCCGCACGGACCCGCCCCTCCCGGAGACCCACTTGAGCAGCCTCGCCCTGCCCGCGCCCCGCCCCCGCGCCTGGCTCACCGACGTCCCCGTGCTCGCCGTCGCCGTCGTCTGGGGCGCCAGCTATCTCGCCGCCAAGGGCGTCACCACCCCGTCGACCGTGCTCGCCGTCCTCGTCCTGCGCTTCGGCATCGTGCTGCCCGTCCTCGCGGGCACGGGCCTGCGGGCGCTGCGTGCTCTGAACGCCGCCCAATGGCGCGGCGCCGGGCTGCTCGGCCTGATCCTCAGCGGGATCTTCCTCCTGGAGACCTACGGTGTCGTGCACACCTCGGCGACCAACGCGGGCCTCATCATCAGCCTCACCATGATCTTCACGCCGCTCGCCGAGTCCGCGCTCACCAGGACCCGGCCGTCCCGCACCTTCCTGGCGGCGGCCGGCCTCTCCGTCCTCGGCGTCGTGCTGCTCACCCAGGGGGGCGGTTTCACGACACCTTCGGCCGGCGATCTGCTGATGCTCCTGGCGGCCCTCGCCCGTACCGTGCACGTCCTCGCCATGGCCCGCATGCGCGGAGTGCGGGGCGCCGAGGCGCTGCCGCTGACGACGGTCCAACTCGGCACCGCCGTCGTCGTGTTCGCCCTGCTCTGCGCGGCCCCGGGCACCGGCGCCGCCCCCTGGGACGCGGCCGCCGCCTTCCGGCCCGCCGACTGGGCCGGACTGCTGTTCCTGTCCGTCTGCTGCACGCTGTTCGCGTTCTTCGTGCAGATGTGGGCCGTGCGCCGCACCTCGCCCTCCCGCGTGAGCCTGCTGCTCGGCACCGAACCCCTCTGGGCGGCCGCCGTCGGGATCACCCTGGGCGGCGAGAAGTTGGGCGTTCCGGGCGTCGTAGGAGCGGTCCTCGTCCTGGCCGGAACCGCATGGGGCCGCCGCTCCGCACGTTAACGGCCGGAAAACATGCGGCAGTTGGGATTGACGCGCGTAGCGCTACGCGCGTCAATTGAACGCATGAAGACCCCACGCTTCCTCAGTGCCGCGGCCGTTGCCGCCGCCCTCCTCATCGGTGGCCCCGCCGCCGTCGCCGCCCAGGCCGCCCCCACCGCCGCCTCGGCCCCCGCCCAGCTGTCCCCGCTCTCCGCCGCCGCGGTCGGGGACATCTGCTACTCCGCCCTGCCCTCCCAGGCGCACGACACCCTGGACCTGATCGAGGCGGGCGGCCCGTTCCCGTACTCGCAGGACGGGACCGTGTTCCAGAACCGCGAGGGCGTCCTGCCCTCGCAGTCCACCGGCTACTACCACGAGTACACGGTCATCACCCCGGGCTCGTCCGACCGCGGCGCGCGCCGCATCGTCACCGGTGAGGCCACCCAGGAGGACTACTACACGGCCGACCACTACGCGTCGTTCGACCTGGTCGACCACTCCTGCTGATCCCCGCCTAGCTCTCCTTCCGGCTGTCGGCGGCCGCGAACAGGGCGATCGCGAGCACCACCAGCGCGATGCTCCCGTACACCTCGCGGCCGTCGACGAAGGGGATCCGCCCGATCAGGCCCCAGCCGAGCCGGCCCGTGAACGCGTGGATCAGGCCCATGGCCCCCTGGACCAGGGCGATGGTCCCGACGATCTCCAGCACCGTCCGCACCTGCTTCTTGTTCATGCCAGGAACTCTCGCCCCGCGGACCCCCACCCACATCGGCCGCGGGGCGAGGCCCGCACGACACAAGTCGCCCGACGGCACGGCAGCCCGGGACCAAAGTCTTCCGTTGTCCGACTTTGGTCCCGGGATCACCGCACGAAGGGGTGCCCGACGCCCAACGTGCGTAGATTTGTCGACCATGGAGGCCATGCAGGACCAGCAGACACCGGCGATCGCGGGACCGGCCGGTGAGCCGTCACCGCGGTGGCGGCGCTGGCTGCCCTCGGTCGTCGCCGACGAGCTCGACCTCGGCCCCGACGGCCGCCCCGGCCGCAGACGGCGTACCGTCCGCGACTGGATCGTCGACTTCGCCTGCTTCCTCGCCGCCGTCTTCATCGGCCTGCTCGCGGCCGAGCAGGTCTGGGACGACCCGCACACACCGCAGGCCCTCGCCTGGATCGACCAGGTGCTCGGCGCGCTCGCCTGCGCCGCCGTCTGGCTGCGCAGACGCTGGCCGCTCGGCCTCGCCCTCGCGATGCTCCCGGTCGGCTTCCTGTCCAACACCGCGGGCGGCGCCTCCATGGTCGCGCTGTTCACGCTCGCCGTGCACCGCCCGTTCCGCTACATCGCCTGGGTCGGCGGCGCCAACCTGGTGCTCGTCCCGTTCTTCTTCTGGCTGCGGCCCGAGCCCGACACCTCGTGGGGCGCGGCCGTCACCTTCACGGTGATCATCACGATCGCCGTGGTCGGCTGGGGCATGTTCGTCCGCTCCCGGCGTCAGCTGCTGATGTCGCTGCGGGACCGGGCCCTGCGCGCCGAGAACGAGGCGGCCCTGCGCGCCGAGAACGCCCAGCGGCTGGCCCGTGAGGCCATCGCCCGCGAGATGCACGACGTGCTCGCCCACCGGCTCACCCTGCTGAGCGTGCACGCGGGCGCCCTGGAGTTCCGGCCCGACGCGCCCCGGCAGGAGGTCGCCCGGGCCGCCGGCGTCATCCGGGAGAGCGCCCACGAGGCCCTCCAGGACCTCCGCGAGATCATCGGCGTGCTGCGCGCCGCCGACCACGGGGAGGAGTCCGGCCGCCCGCAGCCCACCCTCGTCGCCCTCGACACCCTGGTCGCCGAGTCCCGCGAGGCCGGCATGGACGTGACGCTCGACAACCGCGTCCCCGACCCCAAGGACGTACCCGCCTCCACCGGCCGCACCGCCTACCGCATCGCCCAGGAGGGCCTGACCAACGCCCGCAAGCACGCCCCCGGAGCCGGCGTCGCCGTCACGGTCACCGGCGCCGCGGGCGACGGCCTCACCATCACCGTCCGCAATCCGGCGCCGCCGGGCGCCGTCCCGCACGTACCCGGCTCGGGACAGGGCCTGATCGGACTGACCGAGCGGGCGACCCTCGCCGGCGGCCGGCTCGACCACGGGCCGGCCGCCGACGGCGGATTCCTGCTGCGGGCCTGGCTGCCGTGGAGCGGCTGACACCTCCGCGCACCGGGGACGGCAGCTTGACTACGGTGGAGGCCATGAACGCGATCCGGTTGCTGCTCGTCGACGACGACCCCCTGGTCCGCTCGGGCCTGAGGTTCATGCTGGGCGGCGCCGACGACGTCGAGATCGTCGGAGAGGCGGCCGACGGCGAGGAGGCGCTGACACGCGCCGCCGCGCTCCGGCCCGACGTCGTCCTCATGGACATCCGGATGCCGGTCCTCGACGGCCTCGCCGCCACCGAGCGGCTGCGGGCCCGCCAGGACGCTCCCGAGGTCGTCGTCCTCACCACCTTCCACGCCGACGAGCAGGTGCTGCGCGCGCTGCGCGCGGGCGCCGCCGGTTTCGTGCTCAAGGACGCCTCGCCCGCCGACATCCTCGGCGCCGTGCGCAGCGTCGCGGGCGGCGACCCGGTCCTGTCGCCCGCGGTGACCCGCCAGCTGATGACGCACGCCGCCGCCTCCGAGCGCGAGGCGCGCACGGCCGGGGCCCGGGCCCGCATCGGTGAACTCGCCGAGCGGGAGCGGGAGGTGGCGATCGAGGTGGGCCGCGGCAAGTCCAACGCGCAGATCGCCGCGG
Organism: Streptomyces sp. HUAS MG91; assembly: GCF_040529335.1. Classification (GTDB taxonomy): domain Bacteria; phylum Actinomycetota; class Actinomycetes; order Streptomycetales; family Streptomycetaceae; genus Streptomyces; species Streptomyces tabacisoli. Next base: position 6,860,912 of record NZ_CP159534.1, read on the forward strand.
CCCTGTACATGAGCGTCGCCACCGTCAAGACCCACGTCTCACGCGTCATGACCAAGCTCGACCTCAACAACCGTGTGCAGATCGCGCTGCTCGTCCACGACGCGGGGCTCCTGGACGAAGCCTGAACCGGGCCCCGGCCGGGGTAAATTCACAGCGTGATCGAAGAGCAGGGTGCTGTTGGGTGAAGGGGCGGGAGCCAGGAATGGCAGGACCACGTCGGCGTACGGTGCGCGATCTGCGCCGCAACAACCGGGCGACCGTGCTGAGCAAGCTCTACTTCGAGGGACCGCTCAGCAGACAGGAACTGGGCCCGCTGACGGGCCTCAGTTCGGGCTCCATCAGCAATGTCGTCTCCGAACTGGTCGCCGACGGCCTGGTCGAGGAGGCCGGTTCCGTGGACTCCGACGGCGGCCGCCCGCGCACCCTGCTGCGGGTCGCGCCCGGCAGCGGCCACCTCGCGGGCGTGGACGTCGGCGAGACCCGCGTACGCGTGGAGCTGTTCGACCTCTCCCTGAAGGAACTCGCGCGCGTGGAGGCGCCGCTGCCGGACGGACGCTACGACGCCGAGGGCGTGGTGCGGCTCATCGCGGACGGGCTGACCCGGGTCATCGCCGAGGCGGCGGCCGCCCCGGCCTCGCTCATCGGCATCGGGATCGGCGTGCCCGGCATCGTCGACGCCTCCGGCCCCGAGGGCGCCGTGGTGCACGGCCAGACCATCGGCTGGGACGCGGTCCCGCTGGAGTCCATGCTGCGCGCACAGGACGAACTCCTCGCCGCACTGCCCCTGTTCGTCGACAACGGCGCCAAGACGCTCGGCCGCGCCGAGATGTGGTTCGGCGCGGGCCGCGGCGCCCGCAACGCCGTGATCGCCCTCATCGGCTCCGGCGTCGGCGCCTGTGTCATCGCCGACGGCGTGCCCTACCAGGGCTCGTCGTCCAGCGCGGGGGAGTGGGGCCACACCGTGCTCCAGGTCGGCGGGCGGGAGTGCCGGTGCGGCGCGCGCGGCTGCCTGGAGGCGTACGTCGGCGCGGAGGCGCTGCTCGAACGGTGGCGGGAGGCCGGCGGCAGCTGGTCCGCCCCGGACGAGGAGGGCGCTCTCGCCGAACTCCTCGACGACCCCTCCGCCGCGGGCGTGCTGGACGAGACGGCCGAGTTCCTCGGCGCGGGCATCGCCGACCTCGTGAACCTCTTCAACCCCGAGCGGATCGTCGTCGGCGGCTGGGCGGGACTGCTGCTCGGCCCGCGCCTGATCGAACCCGTGCGCCGCGCCGCCGCCGCGTACGCCCTCCGGCACCCCCTCGCGCAGACCACCGTGGAGCTGGGCCGGCTCGGCCCGGACGCCGTCACCGTCGGCGCCGCGACCCTGCCGCTCGCCCGCTTCCTGGAGACGGGAGGCACCCGCCGGGAACCGATCGTGAGCGGCGCGAGTTGAACGAAGGGAGCGGGAGCGGGCAGTCGGTGCGGACATCCGGAGGGCGCGGGCATGACTGAGATCGTCGATCTGACCGAGTACGCGGACCACGGCCGCGCGGGGTTCTACGCCGACCCGTACCCCGTGTACGAGAAGCTGCGGGCCCGCGGCCCGGTCCACCACGTGCGCACGCCCGGCCCGGGCCCGGCCGAGGAGCTGTGGCTGATCGTCGGGCACGAGGCGGCCCGCGCCGCCTTCACCGACCCGCGCCTGGCCAAGACGCCGCCGTGGGACATGACCGACGACCTCATCGGCCCGCACCTGCTGTTCGCCGACCCGCCGGAGCACGGCAGGCTGCGCTCGCTCGTCACCCGCGAGTTCACCCCCGGCCGGGTGGCGGCGCTCGCCCCGCGCATCCAGAAGATCACCGACGAGCTGCTCGATGAGATGGTGCCGCGCGGCTCCGCCGACCTGATCGCCTCCCTCGCCTTCCCGCTCCCCTTCGTCGTCATCTGCGAGCTGCTCGGCGTGCCCGACATCGACCGCGACCGGTTCCGCCGGATGTCGACGCAGGTGGTGGCCCCGACGTCCGACGAGGAGGCGTACGCCGCCCATGTCGAGATCGCCGGATTCCTGGACGAGCTGATCGAGGACAAGCGGTGCGCGGCCCCCGCCGACGATCTGCTGAGCGCGCTGATCCGGACGACGGCGGAGGACGGCGACCGGCTGTCCCCGGCCGAACTGCGCGGCATGGCCTTCCTGTTGCTCGTGGCCGGCCACGAGACGACCGTGAACCTGATCGGCAACGGCGTCCGCGCGCTCCTCGACCACCCGGACCAACTCGCCGCGCTGCGCGCCGACATGACCCTCATCGACGGCGCCGTGGAGGAGATGCTGCGCTACGACGGCCCGGTCGAGACGACCACCCACCGCTTCGCGGTCGAGCCGATCGAGATCGGCGGCACGGTGATCCCCGCGGGCGACCCCGTCCTGATCGCGATCGGCGACGCGGACCGCGACCCGGACCGCTTCCCCGACCCCGACCGCTTCGACATCCGCCGCGCGCCGCGCGGGCACCTCGCCTTCGGCCACGGCATCCACTTCTGCCTGGGCGCGCCCCTCGCCCGCCTGGAGGGCCGGATCGCGCTGCGCTCCCTCCTCGACCGCTGCCCGGACCTCGCCCTCGACGGCGAACCGGACGGCTGGCTGCCGGGACTGCTGATGCGCGGGGTTCGTACACTGCGGGTGCGCTGGTAGCGGCCGCCAGGAGCTTGCGGGCCAGGTCGAGGGCGGGGTCGGACACCGAGGCTCCTCCAGCGGCGCGGGCAGCGGTGCGCGTGGCGCCATCCGGCCCGACCTCCACCAGCAGAACGGTTTCGTGCACGGCGGCGTCCTCGCCTACGCCGCGGGCTCCGCCCTCGGCCCCTCCGTGCTGACCTCAGGTTTCTCCATCCAGTACGTGCGTCCCGCCCGGGGCACGACGCTGACGGCGCGCGCCGAGGTGGTCGACGCGGGACGCCGGCAGGCCGTGGTCCGCGTCGACCTCGCCGCCCGGGACGACAGCGGGAGCGAGAAGGTGTGCGCGGTCGCGCAGGGCACCGTGCTCACCGTGTGACCGCCGGGACGCCGTGGCGCGGCGCCGCCCCCTCGTGCCGGCGCAGGCCACGAGCCGCGAGGGCGAGCAGCAGCAGCGCCCCGCAGGCGAACACGACATTGCCGGACACGCTCAGGGCGTGCGGCACCCCCATGTCCCAGCCGTGCTCGAAGCCCACCCAGGCATAGGTGACCAGCGCCCCGCCCGCCAGCGCGAGCCGGTGCCGGGCGCCCCAGCCGCGGCCGCGCGCCCAGCGCCCGAACAGCAGCACGGACCCGCCCGCGAGCACGCACCACGCGCCGACCAGCACCCAGGCGGGCACGGCCTCGTCGGGCAGCAGATCGCGGGCCCAGTACGCACTCGACACGGCGAAGGCCGTCACACCCACCGCGACCGGCGCGGGCGCGTCCACGGCCCGGCGCGGGCCCGGCCGCCGCCCGACGGCGAAGGCGAGCACGATCAGCGCGGCGATCGCGGCACCGGCGCCCGCGAACTGCCCGGCCGACGCGACGAAGCCCTCCGACTCCGCCTGCGCGAACCCCAGGAAGACGGCGCCCGCCCCGAACACCACCGCGGTCACGGTGAGCCCGAAGCCGCCGAGCCACGGTCGCGTACGGTCCCGGCAGAACGTCTCCACGAGGGCGATCGGGACGCAGATGCTCCAGACGGTGTGCATCGCCAGGACGTCCTGGAGCAACTGCACGCTCGTACCGAGCAGCGGCACATGGGTCGCCGCGTAGGCGGCGCCGATGTCGAAGCCCCCGTAGTGCGGGTTCCACAGCATCTGGTCGACGGGCCCCTCCTCGACCAGGGCGTACGCGGCCGCCAGCACGATCATCGTGGGCCAGCCGCGCCCGGCCCGCCGGGCTACCTCCCGGATCAGCAGCGCGCCGCCGCCGTACAGCGGCGCGAACAGCACGAGCCCGGGCAGCTGGGTGACCGGCTGGTTCCCCAGCAGGAACTCACCGACGAGCGGCGCCAGCAGAAACAGCCCGAACGCGAACAGCAGCCGATGCCGGGGAAGGGGTTGACCGATCATGCTTCGACGCTAGGCGGGCCGACCGGCACCCACATCGGCCGAAGGTCGCCGGGGGAGCGACTTAGGTAGCGCCCCGCAGGGGCGCGGGGAACTGCGCGACCAGCCACAACCCGCACCCGGCACCGAGACGGACCCCCTCACCGCCCCCCGGCGATCTCGGCAACCCGCACCACCCGCCGCTCGCGCCGCGACACCTCACAGGCCTCGGCGACCCGCAGCGCCGCCAGCGCCTCCCACCCGTCGCACGGATTGTCCCGCGCCCCGCGCACCACATCCACGAACGCCTTCAGCTCCGCCTCGTACGCGGGCGCGAACCGCTCCAGGAACCCCGGCCAGGGCTTGTTCGCGGCCGGCGGCCCCGACGGCTCGGTCGACGCGACCGGCGTGCGGTCGTCGAGCCCGACCACGACCGTGTCCCGCTCCCCGGACAGCTCCATCCGCACGTCGTACCCGGCGCCGTTGCACCGCGTGGCCGTGGCGGTGGCCAGGGTGCCGTCGTCCAGCGTGAGGACGACCGCCGCGGTGTCCACGTCCCCGGCCTCCCGGAACATGGCGGGTCCCGCGTCGGACCCGGCCGCGTACACCTCGACGACCTCCCGCCCGGTCACCCAGCGCAGCGCGTCGAAGTCGTGCACGAGGCAGTCCCGGTAGAGCCCGCCCGACAGCGGCAGATACGCGGCCGGCGGCGGCGCCGGGTCGGAGGTCATCGCCCGTACGGTGTGCAGCCGGCCGAGAGCGCCCGCGCGCACGGTCTCCCTGGCCTTCGCGTACCCGGCGTCGAAGCGGCGCTGGAAGCCGAGCTGGAGCACCGTCCCGGCCGCCTCCACCTCGGCGAGCGCGGCCAGCGTCCCCGGCAGGTCGAGCGCGATCGGCTTCTCGCAGAAGACCGGCAGACCGGCCCGCGCCGCTCGCCCGATCAGCTCCGCGTGCGCCGCCGTCGCCGCGGTGACGACCAGCGCGTCGACACCCCAGGTGAACAGCTCGTCGACGCTCGGCGCCGCGGTCGCCCCGATCCGGTCGGCGAGGGCGACGGCCCGCTCCGGCGCCGCATCGGTGACGAGGAGCGAGCCCACCTCCCGGTACCGCTCGAGGACGCCCGCGTGAAAAGTGCCGATCCGGCCCGTACCGATGAGTCCGATGCGCATGCGTCCCAACGTGCCGTGCCGCCCAGATGCTGTCAATCCTTTGTCCTGACAAACCCCGGGCCGCCGGCTCGATCCGGCCCACCGCTGATTTGTCCGGACAACCGGACTTCCGGACTTCCCGTCAACATCTCCCGCCGCTACGCTCGGCCCGTGGCCAAACCTGGAGCCGACCCCACCGTCCAGCTGGAGCTGAGCGTCGACCGTGGCAGCCCGGTCCCGCTCTACTTCCAGCTGTCGCAGCAGCTGGAGGCGGCGATCGAGCGCGGCGCGCTCACCCCCGGCAGCCTGCTCGGCAACGAGATCGAGCTGGCCGGCCGCCTCGGCCTGTCCCGGCCCACGGTCCGCCAGGCCATCCAGTCGCTGGTCGACAAGGGACTCCTGGTGCGGCGCCGCGGCGTGGGCACCCAGGTCGTGCACAGCCAGGTCAAGCGCCCACTCGAACTGAGCAGCCTCTACGACGACCTGGAAGCGGCGGGCCAGCGCCCCGGGACCCGCGTCCTCGGCAATGTCCTGGTGCCCGCCTCCGCCGAGGTGGCCGCCGCGCTCGCGGTCGGCGAGGGCGAGCAGGTCCACCGCGTCGACCGGCTGCGCCTGGCCCACGGCGAGCCGGTCGCACACCTGTGCAATCACCTGCCCACCGGCCTGCTCCCGCTGGACGACACCCGCCTGGAGGCCACGGGCCTGTACCGCCTGATGCGGGCCGCCGGAATCACCCTGCACAGCGCCCGGCAGACCGTCGGGGCCCGGGCGGCCACCGCCCTCGAGGGCGACCGGCTCGGCGAGCCGGAGGGGGCGCCGCTGCTGACCATGCAGCGCACGACGTTCGACGACAAGGGCCGCGCGGTCGAGTTCGCCTCCCACGTCTACCGCGCCTCCCGCTACTCCTTCGAGTTCCAACTCCTCGTCCGCCCTTAGCAGTTGGCCGTTCCCGTACGAGGTCCGAATGTTCTGACAAGTTCATTGACGCTGCGGTAGGAGCCCGCTACAAACACCTCCAGCCGCACCGGGCGGCCGGAGGAGAGGTGGCTCCACCATGCTCACGACGCGTACAGCCCGTACGGCCGCTGCCCTGGTCGCGGTGGCCGCCCTCGCCGCCGGGTGCAGCGGCTCCGGCGGCAAGAAGTCCGAGGACGACGGGGGCGGCGGAGGCGGCGGCAAGGCCGTCGGCACGCCCCGCCTCAAGATCGCGATGGTCACCCACTCCGGCGAGGGCGACACCTTCTGGGACATCGTGCGCAGCGGCGCCAAGGCCGCCGCCGCCAAGGACAACGTGACCTTCCTCTACTCCAACGACAAGGAGGCGCAGGGCCAGGCCCAGCTGGTCCAGGCCGCGATCGACAAGAAGGTCGACGGGATCGTCGTCACCCTCGCCAAGCCGCAGGCCATGGAGTCGGTGCTGGCCAAGGCGAAGGCGGCCGGCATCCCGGTCGTCTCGATCAACTCGGGATCCGAGTACGCGAAGAGGTTCGGCGCGCTCGCCCACATCGGCCAGGAGGAGTCGGTGGCCGGCGAGGCCGTCGGCACCAAGCTGACCGAGGAGGGCCGCAAGAAGACCCTCTGCGTCATCCACGAGCAGGGCAACGTCTCGCTGGAGCAGCGCTGCGACGGCGTGAAGAAGACCTTCAAGGGCACCGTCGAGAACCTCAACGTCGACGGCACCAACGCCCCCGACTCCCAGGCCGCCGTCGAGGCGAAGCTCCAGGCCGACAAGGACATCGACGCGGTCGTGGCGCTCGGCGCCCCCGTCGCGGCGCTCACCGTGAAGGCGAAGCAGGACGCGGGCAGCAAGGCCGAGATCGCCACCTTCGACCTGAACGCCGAGGTCGTGCGGCGACTGAAGGCCAAGGAGGTCTCCTTCGCCGTGGACCAGCAGCCCTACCTCCAGGGCTACGAGGCCGTGGACCTGCTGTGGCTGTACAGGTACAACGCGAACGTCCTCGGCGGGGGACAGCCCGTCCTCACCGGGCCCGCGCTCGTCACCGGGAAGGACGTCCCGAAACTGGAGAAGTACACCGCGCGCGGTACCCGGTGAATCGATGGATGATCCCCGTGACCCATACTTGTGCGTTTGGGACCGCAAAGAGGTCCCCATGGACCGGCAAACGGCCCTCTGGGTTCGGCCGCCGCCAGGCGAGCCCGGTCCCGGTGTACAACGCAGCAGACCAAGAAGGGCACGGCCTCGTGGCACGGTTTCGGACCTGGGTGAGCATCGCGGTTGCGGGGGCTCTCGGCCTCGCACTGACGGGATGCAGCAGCACGGGCGGCAAGCGGGCGGAAGACGCCAGGAAGGCCCAGCAGGCTCAGGGGAAGGCCGCGGTGAACACCCCCAAGTGGACCTTCTCCATGATCACCCATTCGGGCGACGGGGACACCTTCTGGGACATCGTCCAGAACGGCGCCAAGCAGGCGGCCGTCAAGGACAACATCAACTTCCTCTACTCGCACAGTGACGAGGGCAACCAGCAGGCGCAGCTCGTGGACGCCGCCATCGACAAGAAGGTCGACGGCATCATCGTCACGCTCGCCAAGCCCGACGCCATGAAGGCGGCCGTGGCCCGCGCCCAGAAGGCCGGCATCCCGGTCATCACCGTGAACTCGGGCTCCGCCGATTCCAAGAAGTTCGGCGCCCTCACCCACATCGGGCAGGACGAGACGATCGCGGGCGAGGCCGTCGGCGACGAGCTGAACAAGCGGGGCCGCAAGAAGGCCCTGTGCGTCCTGCACGAGCAGGGCAACGTCGGCCACGAGCAGCGCTGCGCGGGCGCCGAGTCGACCTTCGACGGGAAGATGACCAACCTCTACGTCGACGGCACCAACATGCCCGACGTGCAGTCCTCCATCGAGGCCAAGCTCCAGGCCGACAAGTCCATCGACTCGGTCGTCACGCTCGGCGCCCCGTTCGCCGCCACCGCCGTCAAGGCCAAGCAGGACGCGGGCAGCAAGGCCGAGGTCGACACGTTCGACCTGAACGAGAAGGTGGCCCAGGGCCTCCAGGACGGCAGCCTCGGCTTCGCCGTCGACCAGCAGCCCTACCTCCAGGGCTACGAGGCCGTGGACCTGCTGTGGCTGTACAAGTACAACGCCGACACGCTCGGCGGCGGCAAGCCGGTCCTCACGGGCCCGCAGATCGTCACCAAGGAGCAGGCCGCGAAGCTGGCGGAGTACGCGAAGAGGGGGACGCGATGACCACCACAGCTCCGGAGAAACAGCCCGAGCCGCAGCTCGACGAACGGCTCCTGAAGACCTCGCCCTGGAAGAAGCTCCTCGGCCGCCCCGAGCTGGGCTCGGTCGTCGGCGCGATCGCCGTCTTCGTCTTCTTCGCGGTCGCCGCGGACAGCTTCCTGCGGGCGACCAGCCTGGCGACCGTCCTCTACGCGGCCTCCGTCCTCGGCATCATGGCGGTGCCGGTGGCGCTGCTGATGATCGGCGGCGAGTTCGACCTGTCGGCGGGCGTGCTGGTCACCTCGTCGGCGCTGGTCTCGTCGATGTTCAGCTACCAGATGACGGCGAACACCTGGGTCGGTGTCGGCGTCTCGCTCCTGGTCACCCTGGCCATCGGCGCCTTCAACGGCATCATGCTGACCCGCACCAAGCTGCCCAGCTTCATCATCACGCTCGGCACCTTCCTGATGCTGACGGGCATGAACCTGGGCTTCACCAAGCTGATCAGCGGCACCGTGTCGACCAAGTCCATCGCCGACATGCAGGGTTTCACCTCCGGCAAGGACCTCTTCGCCTCGACGTTCACCATCGGCGGTGTCGACTTCAAGGTCACCATCGTCTGGTGGCTGGCCCTGGTCCTGGTGGCGACCTGGATCCTGCTCCGCACCCGCGTCGGCAACTGGATCTTCGCGGTCGGCGGTGACGTGGACGCGGCCCGGGCGGTCGGCGTCCCGGTCAACAAGACCAAGGTCGGCCTCTACATGGGCGTCGCGTTCGGCGCCTGGATCTCCGGCCAGCACCTGCTCTTCTCCTACGACGTGGTGCAGTCCGGCGAGGGCGTCGGCAACGAGCTGATCTACATCGTCGCGGCCGTCATCGGCGGCTGCCTGATCACCGGCGGATACGGTTCCGCGGTCGGCGCGGCCATCGGCGCGCTGATCTTCGGCATGACCAGCAAGGGCATCGTGTTCGCCGAGTGGAACTCGGACTGGTTCAAGTTCTTCCTCGGGGCGATGCTGCTCCTCGCGACCCTCCTCAACCACTGGGTCCGCAAGCGCGCGGAGGCGAGCAAATGACCACACCTCTCGTCGACACTCCTCTCGTCGAGCTCAACGGCGTCAGCAAGTACTACGGCAACATCCGGGCCCTGGAGGACGTCTCGCTCGTCGTGAACGCGGGGGAGATCTCCTGCGTCCTCGGCGACAACGGCGCCGGCAAGTCCACCCTCATCAAGATCATCGCGGGGCTGCACCAGCACGACGCGGGCACCTTCTCCGTCGACGGCGAGCCAGCGAAGTTCGCCAACCCGCGCGAGGCCCTGGACCACGGCATCGCCACGGTCTACCAGGACCTGGCCGTGGTGCCGCTGATGCCGGTGTGGCGCAACTTCTTCCTCGGCTCGGAGCCGACGAAGGGCACCGCCCCGTTCAAGCGCATGGACGTCGACCTCATGCGCCGCACCACCCACGAGGAACTGGCGCGCATGGGCATCGACCTGCGCGACGTCGACCAGCCCATCGGCACGTTGTCCGGCGGTGAGCGGCAGTGCGTCGCCATCGCCCGGGCCGTGTACTTCGGCGCCAAGGTCCTCGTCCTGGACGAGCCCACGGCGGCGCTCGGCGTGAAGCAGTCCGGGGTCGTGCTCAAGTACGTGGCCGCGGCGCGGGACGCCGGGCTCGGCGTGGTGCTCATCACCCACAACCCGCACCACGCCTATCTGGTCGGTGACCGGTTCATCCTGCTCAAGCGGGGTGGCATGTTCGGCAGCCACACCCGCGACGAGATCACTCTCGACGAGCTGACTCGGCAGATGGCCGGCGGCAGTGAGCTGGACGATCTCCGGCACGAGCTGGAGCGGGCGCCTGTGCCTACGCACCTGGGCGGGCATTCGGCCGACGGCACCGAGAAGTAGATCGCCGGTCGGTCGGTCGGCTGCGGGCGCGTCGTGGCTGGCCGCGCAGTTCCCCGCGCCCCTGAGATGCGCACTGCGTGCGCCATCTCATCAAGAGGGGCGCGCCACCACTGCCTCAGGGGAAGGCTGCGCGCAGCGCATGCCTTCGGGGGCGCGGGGAACTGCGCGAGAAGAGGCCACCGGCCGTCAGCTGACGTACGACCCAGGGGCGCGGGGAACTGCGCAGCCAGCCCCCACCGGGCCGCGCTCGGAGGACGGGGCGCGACACCCCAAACCCGGCATGCGGCAGAGCCGGGCGGTGAGGCAGAATCGCCGCAATGAGCACCTACCGCGACCTCGCACACCGTGGCAGCGCACGAGCCACCGTCCTGCGGACGGTCGGCACCAGGGAACGCCGCTCGCACCTGACCGCCCCCCGCGTCCCCACCGTGGGCATCGACATCGGCGGCACCAAGGTGATGGCGGGTGTCGTCGACGCGGACGGCACCATCCTGGAGACGCTGCGCACGGAGACCCCGGACAAGTCGAAGAGCCCGAAGGTCGTCGAGGACACGATCTGCGAGCTGGTCCTGGACCTGTCCGACCGGCACGACGTGCACGCGGTCGGCATCGGCGCGGCCGGCTGGGTCGACGCGGACCGCAACCGCGTCCTGTTCGCCCCGCACCTGTCCTGGCGCAACGAACCGCTCCGCGACCGCCTCGCGGGCCGCCTCGCGGTCCCCGTGCTGGTCGACAACGACGCGAACACCGCCGCGTGGGCGGAGTGGCGCTTCGGCGCGGGCCGCGGCGAGGACCACCTCGTCATGATCACCCTCGGGACCGGCATCGGCGGCGCGATCCTGGAGGACGGCCAGGTCAAGCGCGGCAAGTACGGCGTCGCCGGCGAGTTCGGCCACATGCAGGTCGTGCCCGGCGGCCATCGCTGCCCGTGCGGCAACCGCGGCTGCTGGGAGCAGTACAGCTCGGGAAACGCCCTGGTCAGGGAGGCCCGCGAGCTCGCGGCGGCCGACTCCCCGGTCGCGTACAACATCATCGAGCGGGTCCAGGGCAACGTGCCGGAGATCAGCGGACCGCTCATCACCGAGCTGGCCCGCGAGGGCGACGCCATGTGCGTCGAGCTGCTCCAGGACATCGGCCAGTGGCTCGGCGTGGGCATCGCCAACCTCGCGGCCGCCCTCGACCCCTCCTGCTTCGTGATCGGCGGAGGCGTGAGCGCCGCCGACGACCTGCTCATCGCCCCGGCCCGCGACGCCTTCAAGCGCCAGCTGACCGGCCGCGGCTACCGCCCCGAGGCCCGCATCGCCCGCGCCCAGCTCGGCCCCGAGGCCGGCATGGTCGGCGCCGCCGACCTGGCCCGCCTGGTCGCCCGCCGGTTCCGCCGCGCCAAGCGCCGCCGGGTCGAGCGCTACGAACGCTACGAGCGCTACGCCCAGGCCCGCGAAGCCGCATCGGGCGTTGAGGACCAGCAGTAGAGCGCGCGCGGACCGCTTGGACCGTGGAACAGTGACAGGAAAGCCAGCCATGACCGTGCCCCGCCAGCCTCCGTCCCCGTACGAGGAGACGCGCCCGCCGGAGGAGCCGCGCGGTCATGTGATCCGCCGCCGCGCGCTCACCCTCCTGATCATCGTGCTGCTCATCGGCATCCCCGCCGGATACCTGGTGATCTCCGCGAACCAGAGCCGCGACAGCGGCAAGGACAAGGAGGCCAAGTACTCGGCGACCGGCCTGACCATCGGCTGGCCGTCGAAGGTGCAGCGGCGGCTCTACGAGACGCCGATCCCGCACTACTCGCGCAACGTCGCCTACTACGAGACGAACAACTACAAGGTCAGCCGCCTGTACACGCAGTTCCTCACCAGCAAGGGCGGCCTCGACACGTTCCTCAAGGAGGTCGACGAGCACTACACGGTCGACGACCTGAAGAAGGGCGACATCACGATCGGCGCCCGCGACCGGAACGTCGCCGGATGGGACTTCACCGGCCCGGGACCCTGGTACGGCCTGACCCACGACCAGAAGGACCCGATGCCGACGCAGAGCATCGTGGTGAACCTGTCGAACCCGGACCATCCGATGGTCTTCGTCGTCTCGACCACCGAGCCGTGACCCGGCCGGGCCGCCCGTGTCCGCGGACGGCCCGCGCCGCTCAGCCGTTCTCGTCGTCGATGACGTGCACGGCGGCCTCCTCGGCCGAGGCCCCGGCCCCGTCGAGACCGGCGTCCTGCGCCGTCAGCGACTCCTCACTGGCGCCGTCCAGGTCCATCTCCTCGGCCACCAGCCGCCCCGACCGGGCCCCGCCGACCTCGGAGTCGAGCAGTTCGCCGTCGGTGTCGCTGGTGTCGCCGAGCCCGTCGCCCTGGGGCGGCGCGACATCGGGGACCTCCTCCGCGAGCCGTTCGTCCAGGCTCTCGGGATCGCTGTCGTAGCGGCCCTCGAACCGGTCGGGCGGCGAGTACCCCTCGTCCAGCGGGTCCTCGACACCCTCCAGGAGGGTGTCCGCCGCGTCCAGAAGACCTTCGTCGTCCTGCACCTCGGAGCCGTCCGGCTGGTAGACGTCGTCGGCGAAGGCGTCGCTCTCGCTCATGACGTGCTCCCCGCCTCGCTCCGCCGGGGCAGCTTCCAGTTCGGCCGCGGGAAGTGGCAGGTGTAGCCGTCGGGGTAGCGCTCCAGGTAGTCCTGGTGCTCCGGCTCGGCCTGCCAGAAGTCGCCCAGCGGCTCCACCTCGGTGACGACCTTGCCGGGCCACAGCCCGCTGGCGTCCACGTCCGCGATGGTGTCCAGGGCGACCTGGCGCTGCGCGTCGTCGGCGTAGTAGATCGCCGAGCGGTAGCTGCGCCCGATGTCGTTGCCCTGGCGGTCCTTCGTGCTCGGGTCGTGGATCTGGAAGAAGAACTCCAGAAGGTCCCGGTACGTGGTCCGCGCGGGGTCGTAGACGACCTCGATCGCCTCGGCGTGGTCGCCGTGGTTGCGGTACGTGGCGTTCGGGGTGTCGCCGCCCGTGTAGCCGACGCGTGTCGAGAGCACCCCCGGCAACTTCCGGATCAGGTCCTCCATCCCCCAGAAACAGCCACCCGCGAGTACTGCCTTGTCCGTCTCGCCCGGCATGCGAAGCTCCTTCTCAAACGCCTGTGGAGTCGCCCGTTGCGGCGCTCCACCCACTGTCGTCTGAACAGTACGACCGGCTCTTTTCATCCTCGCGGAGCCCCCCGGCGTCGCAACTCGGCGCCGAGGGGGGCACGACACACGCGCCCTAGGACCGCTGGTCGGGCGCGAGCGCGGGCAGCCCGCTCCCCGCGAGGACGCCGGCCCGGTCGATCGCGATCCGGCCCTCCTTCAGGACGGCGTGGATCGACCGGGGGTCTCCCAGCGAGTCGATGTCGGACAGCGGGTTCGTGCCGATGACGACGAGGTCGGCGGCCTTGCCGGCCTCCAGCGTCCCGGTGATGCCGTCGACCCCGCACAGTCGCGCCGCCTCCGCCGTGCCCGCGGTGATCGCCTGCAACGGCGTCAGACCGGCGAACCGCACGAGCAGCCCCAGCTCCTTGAGGTTGTTGCCGTGGCTCGCGGTCAGCCCGCTGTCCGTGCCCAGCGCGATCCGCACCCCGGCCGCCGCACTCGCGGCGACGGACTCCTGCGCCACCCGGTGCCAGTGCTCGGACTTCTCCCGCACGGCGGGCGGCAGCCCCGGCGTGTCCACGTCCGTCAGCGTCTCCAGGAGGGTGGGCACCAGGAACTGGCCGCGGGCCACCATCTCCGCGCGCAGCTCGTCGTCGAGGGCGTAGCCGTGCTCGACGCTCGTCACGCCCGCCCGCACCGCCGCCTCGATCCCGGGCCGTCCGATGGCGTGCGCGGCGACCGGCAGCCCGCCGTACGCGTCCGCCTCCTCGCGCACCGCCCGCAGCATCTCCGGACGCATCCCCAGCCAGTCCGGCTGGTCGTGCGGCGAGGTGACACCGCCGCTGCTGGCCACCTTGACGCAGTCCGCGCCCGCCGCCACCAGCTCGCGCACCCGCAGCCGGACCTCGTCGACCGAGTTCACCAGACCGCTGGGACTCAGCGGCATGGCGACCGCCGCCGCGTACCCGTCCACCCCGCCGGCGAGCGTGAAGTCCGCGTGCCCCGCGCGCTGGCTCAGCATCGACACCGCCACCCGCAGTCGCGGCCCGACGATCCTGCGCTCCTCCAGGGCCCGCCGGAACCCCGCGTCGAGCCCCATCAGGTCCCGCGCCGTGGTGACCCCGTTCTCCAGCGTCACCCGCAGCCGGTCCAGCACCTTCAGCACCCGGTAGCTGGGCAGCTCGTTCAGCCCGCTCAGCGGTGTACCGGCGCGCCCCGGCAGGGCGAAGTGCACATGGGTGTCGATGAACCCCGGGCACACGGTCCGCCCGCCCAGGTCGACCCGCCGCGCGTCGCGCGCCGCGGCCGGCGCCCCGGCCAGGCTGCCCGCCCACACCACGTGCCCGTCGTCCAGGAGCACCGCCCCGTCCGGCTCCGGCGCCCCGCCCAGACCGTCGATCAGCAGGGCGTTGCACAGCAGGACACCGTTCTTCTCACCCTCGCGCATGCGTTCATGATCGATCGGGCCGGGCGCCGTGTCGCGCCGGACCGGGCCGAACCGGTCCCGCCGAGCGTGTGCGTCGACCGGGTGCGCCGACCGTTTCGAAAAGGCGCCCGAAGGTCATCCATGGTGCACACGCGGACGCCCGCGTGGTCACAGCCGCCGTTGCACGCACCAGGAGCGACCCTTGCCCGAGAACAACCAGAAGCCGCTGACCACGGTCGCCGGCGCACCGGTCCCCGACAACCAGAACTCCCTCACCGCCGGCGCGCGCGGGCCGATGCTCCTCCAGGACGTGTGGTTCCTGGAGAAGCTGGCCCACTTCGACCGTGAGGTCATTCCGGAGCGGCGGATGCACGCCAAGGGCTCGGGCGCCTTCGGCACGCTCACGATCACGCAGGACATCACGCGCTACACGTCCGCGAAGGTCTTCTCCGAGGTCGGCAAGAAGACGGACATGTTCGCGCGGTTCTCGACCGTCGCGGGGGAGCGGGGGGCCGCCGACGCCGAGCGCGACATCCGCGGCTTCGCCCTGAAGTTCTACACGGACGACGGCGTCTGGGACCTGGTCGGCAACAACACCCCCGTCTTCTTCTTCCGGGACTCGCTGAAGTTCCCCGACCTCAACCACGCGGTGAAGCGGGACCCGCGCACGAACCTGCGCGACCCCGAGAACAACTGGGACTTCTGGACCAACCTGCCCGAGGCGCTGCACCAGGTCACCATCGTGATGTCGGACCGCGGCATCCCCTCCTCGTACCGGCACATGCACGGCTTCGGCTCGCACACCTACAGCCTGGTCAACGCCGACGGCGAGCGGTTCTGGGTGAAGTTCCACCACCGCACCCAGCAGGGCATCGAGAACCTCACCGACGCCGAGGCGGAGGCGCTGGTCGGCAAGGACCGCGAGTCGCACCAGCGGGACCTGTTCGACGCCATCGACAACGGCGACTTCCCGAAGTGGAAGCTGTACATCCAGGTCATGCCGGAGGCCGACGCGGAGCACTACCGCTTCCACCCCTTCGACCTCACCAAGGTCTGGTCGAAGAAGGACTACCCGCTGATCGAGGTCGGCGAGTGGGAGCTGAACCGCAACCCGGAGAACTACTTCGCGGACGTGGAGCAGGCCGCCTTCAACCCCGCCAACGTGGTGCCGGGCATCGGCTTCTCGCCCGACAGGATGCTCCAGGGCCGGCTGTTCTCCTACGGTGACGCCCAGCGCTACCGCCTCGGGGTGAACCACCACCAGATCCCGGTCAACGCCCCGAAGAACCCGGTGAACTCCTTCCACCGCGACGGCAAGCTGCGCGTCGACGGCAACCAGGGGGCCACGCCGAGCATCGAGCCCAACTCGTACGGGCGCTGGCAGGAGCAGCCCGCGTACCGGGAGCCGCAGCAGGCCGTGGGCTCGGTCGCCGACAGGTTCGACTACCGCGAGGACGACGACAACTACTTCGAGCAGCCCGGCAACCTCTTCCGCCTGATGACCCCCGAGCAGCAGCAGGCGCTCTTCGCGAACACCGCCCGGGCGATCGACGGCGCCTCTCGGCAGACCGTCGAGCGGCACATCGGGAACTGCGCCCAGGCCGACCCCGCCTACGGCGAGGGCGTCCGCAAGGCGATCGAGGCGCTGGCCGAGGGCCGGCTCTGAACCGCCCGCCCGGCCCGGGAACCTCCCGGGCCGGGCGCGAACGGCCGCGCCCGGCCCGATGAGCACAGACCGATGAGCGGAGACCGATGAACAGCGCCGCCCTGACAGCGGAGCAGACGGCACGTGTCGTGGACATCGCCATGGACCTGGCCCGCACGGGGGACACCGACGAGCTCGTCGCGTTCCTGGCGCACGGCCTGCCCGCGGACGTGACGGACCCGGCCGGCAACACCCTCGTGATGCTGGCCGCCTACCACGGTCACGCCGGCACGGTACGGGCCCTGCTGGCGCGGGGCGCGGACCCGGACCGGACCAACGCGCGCGGCCAGACCCCCCTCTCCGGCGCCCTGTTCAAGGGCGAGGACGAGGTCGTCACCGCCCTCCTGGCCGCGGGCGCGGACCTCGACACGGGCACACCGACGGCCCGCGCCGCGGCCGGGCTGTTCGGGAGGACGCTGCCGCCGCGCCCCGGCGGGGAGCGCGGTCCGTCTCAGGCGCGCTGACCGTCACCGCTCGGCGGCCGGGACGCGCCGGGCGCCAGCGGGTCGGGCGGAGGGACGGACGGCGGGCCCGCGGCGCCGGTACGGAGCCGCTCGAAGACCAGGTCGAAGGTGAAGCCCGCGGTGAATCCGAGCGGAATGGTGAAGAACAGCAGCCGGCGCACGTCCAGATGGTCGAGGAGGGCGGGGACGGTCAGCAGCTGGGAGGCGAAGTAGAGGAGGACGCAGACCAGCCCCGCGCCCAGCCCCCGCACGGCCGCGCGCCCCCAGCGCACATCGCTCTCGAAGGAGTTGCGCAGGATCGCCCCCGCGGCCGAGGCCACCAGCGGGGCGCCCACCAGGACCAGCAGATCCCGGGCGCCGGCCTGCTGCGACTGCCGGGCCGTCACCAGGGCCGCCAGGGAGACCAGCATGCACACGGCCGCCACGGTGAGCCCCTCGGCCGACCGCCGGGCCGTCGTGCGCTCGTCCCGCGCGCGCTCCTCCAGGGTGTGCAGCCTGCGTTCGCGCTGTCTGAGGAGACAGGCGATCAGCCGGGAGGCCGACGCCGAGGACCAGTTGTCGCCCATCAGGCGGATGTCGGAGTCGTCCGCGTCGTTGCGGACCTTGTCGAAGTTGATCCACACCTGGCCGGCGCCACCGCCGAACGCGGCCACCGTCACCAGCGGCAGACGCTGGGCGAGGGCGATGATCCCGGCCACCCTGGTGGACTGGCCGCCTCCCATCAGCAGGACGCCGTCACAGCTCAGCAGGGTGTGGTAGAACGCCACCTCCCACTCGCCGCTGCTGTCCCGGAGGATCTCCAGACTGGCGTGGATGTCCGGGGCCAGCCCGAAGTCCACGTCGCTGTGGCGCGGCGGGAAGGCCGCCACCCGGCCCTGCTCCGCCTCGGTGCAGGCGTCCGCGTACCCGGCGACGACATCGGTCTCGATGTACTCGGAGCTGCTGGAGAAGACGGCCAGATCACAGCTGGCCCGGGCGAGTTCTCTGCCCAGCTGCCGACAGGCCTCGGGGGCGAGATCGGTCGCCCTGAGGGGGTGGGAGAAGACGCGATCGGGGTCGGTGCTGCCGATGATCGCTATGAGAGGACGCGCGGACCGCTGCGAAGTCATGTACCAGTCTAGGCAGTTGGCGCTGATGTGTCTCGACTGGTTCAGCGCGGTTTCACCGTATTTTGTGGAGGTCGGCGTGTAGCCCGGGACGTGCGGGGGGATGGGTGAGCCGACGGTGGGGAGAAGTGATGGCAGGAGCCAGCCGGATACCGGCCTATTTCAGCCACAGCTACTGGGCGGAGGACCGGGAGCTGAACGAACACTTCTGGAACCTCTTCTGGAACGAGGGCTTCACCTTCGCGGTCGACCCGAAGACCAATCCCCTCTCGCTCACCCATCTGGAACTGATGATGGATCAGAGCGCCTGCTTCGTCGGCGTAGTGACGCATCGTCAGGAAGAGCGTAGATATCGGGCGTCGCCCTTCATGGTGCACGAGCACGACCTCGCACTCCAGGCGAGAAAGCCCCGGCTCGTGTTCATGGAGACCGGGGTGTCGGCCGGGTTCTTCCCGGTGGCCGACGAGCAGCGCATCGTGTTCAACCGCCGCCAACTCCCCGGCGCGGCAGCGGTGAAGCCCGCGATCCGACGCCTCGTCAGCCGGAGCGGCCCGGTCGGCGGCGCCGCCAAGGGACTGCTCGGCACGGTCGGGCTGATCCTGCCCGACGACCCCGCGTACCGGGCGGCCGAGCCGCTCATCCGGCGGGCCGTCGAGGACGTCGGATACCGCGCCCGCACCATCAGCCTGGAGTTCGAGGACCTCTTCGAGTTCCTGCTCGCCGTCGACGGATGCGACTTCGTCGTCGTCGACGTCGCCTCCCCGTACGCGGTGCCCTGGGTCTTCCCCGAACTGAGCGGCCGCTTCCGGCCGACCCTCAAGCTGATCCACGAGCCGCCCGACGGCCGGTACGTGCCGCGGCCGTCGAAACTGGTGAGCGGATCCGCCCTCCGGGCGGCCGAGCCGGCGGACCGCATCACGGTGCGCTGGAGCGACCCGGAGGAACTCGCCGGCCGGGTCCAGGACCTGGTCGCCCGCTTCTACCAGCCACGGCTGGAGTTCGAGACCCACGAGGAGGGAGTCGGATACTTCCGCAGCCTCGGCCGGGCCCAGGGCAGCATTTTCCTCAGCAACGCCCGCGGGGACGACGCGCTGGCCCAGCGCGTCGGCCGCAGCCTCGAACTGCAGAACCTCTCGTACTTCCACTACCTGCGCCGCAACACCATCGAACTCGGCGCCGACTGGCGCAGCCAGCTGTACGCGAACGTGGCCGCGTGCCGGATGTTCCTGCCGCTGATCAGCCAGTACTACTGGGAGAGCGAGTACTGCCGGGAGGAGTACGACATCGCCGAACGCCTGCGCGCCGACGGCCGACTGGTGATCCTGCCGTACTTCCTCGGCCCCGGAGTGGCACGGCAGGTCAGCTTCCAGGGCCGGGCCATCGGCCACCTCTCCCAGGACGAACAGGTCGCGGTCATCAGCCGTGACGTGGACAACGAGTTCGTCGAGCGCCGCAGGCTGGAGGAGCGCGGCGCCACGGCCGGGGAGGAGCGGGGCGCCGCGGCCGGCGAGCCCGCCCGGGGCAGCCGGTGCGACATCGCGCTCGTCACGCTCCTGCCCGAGGCCCATGACGCGCTGCGCCGGCATCTGGAGACGTCCGGCGCGCCCGTCGGGACCACGCTGCACGACACCGGATGCGAGTGGCTGCGCACCACCATCCAGGCCGTGGGCCGCAGCAGCGCCTACGAGGTGGTGGTGGTCCAGCCGAGCGGCGACCGCGACGGGGTCGGCAGCGCCGTCGCCGCCACGATCGAGGAACACCGCCCCGAGACGGTGGTCTTCCTCGGAGCCGCCTGCGCCGTCGCCCCCGACCTCGTACCCGGCGACGTCGTGATCTCCAACCGGCTGCACGGCTTCACACGCGACGAACTGGAACAGAGCTGCCTGCCCCGCCCCGACCGCAGCCACCTGGCCCACGAAGGCGTGGCCGCGCTCGGCGACAGCATGCGCCTCAACTACACCTACTGGACCGAGAAGGTGTACGAGCGACCGCCCGGCGGCCCCCGGAGCACCGGACCGCGTGTCGTGGTCGGCCCCATCGCCTCGGGGGACGCGCCGGTCGGCGGCAGCGGCGACCCGGCCCTGCGGCCGGTGATCGGCGCCTGGCCCGGGCTGGCCGCCGTCGAGCTCGGGGGCGCGGACGCTGCGGGAGCCGTCACCCGGATCCGCAGGAGCGGCCGGACGGACGTGTCGTTCTCCGTGGTGTGCGCCGTGGCCGGCACCGTCACCGACGGCATCTCCGTCAACTCGGCGCGGCCGGAGCACGAGAAGGCCTGGAAACAGTACGCGGCCGACGTGGCCGCCACCCTGATCCTGGAAGCGATCCGGCTGGCCTGGCCCACCCCGCCCAGGAGAGACGCATGATCCGACGGAACAGGCGACAGCCGTGGACGCCCCCGCCTCCCGGCAGCGACGTGAAGGTCCCCGACAGCCTCCACGCCCTGATCGAGATCCTCGCCGAGGAGGCCCACGACAACTGGGCCCGGCAACGCCTCTCCGAGGGCTGGCGGTACGGGCCCCGGCTGAGCCGGCGACGCAGGACGCACCCCCTGCTGATCCCGTACTCCGCGCTCACGCACGAGCAGCAGGAGGCGGACCGGGTGGTCGCCATGGGGTCGGTGAAGGTGATCCTCCGCCATGGGTACACGCTTCAGGAGCCCGGCGGCCGGTGAAAAGGGGCGCTACATGACCACCATCGCGGTGACCGGGCACATCGACCTGACGGAGAGCACCTCCGCCCTGGTGCGCGACGCCCTGGACGCACTGCTGCGGAGCTATGCCGCCGACGGGGAACTGGTCGGGGTCTCCTGTCTCGCCAGAGGCGCCGACTCCCTCTTCGCGGAGGCGGTGCTCGCCGTCGGCGGCCGGCTGGCGGTCGTCATCCCTTCCCGCGACTACCGGCGCGCCCGGGTGCGGCCCGAACACGCTCCGGTGTTCGACCGTCTGGTGAAGGCCGCCCACGACGTCGTCGTCCTGCCGATCGAGACCGCCGGCCGCCAGGCGTACGAGGCGGCGAACAGTGTCCTGGTGGAGCGTGCCGACCGGCTCGTCGCCGTCTGGGACGGCACTCCGCCCACCGGCCGAGGGGGCGGCACCGCCGACACCGTGCTGGAGGCCCGGGCGGCGGGCATCCCCGTCGACGTGGTGTGGCCCGACGGATCCGGGCGCACCCGCGATGCCCCGCGACCGGGCCGAGGTCAGTAACGTGGGCGCGAAGATCCAGCACCCGCTGGTTGGTGTTGAAGGCTCCGAACCCGGCCATGGAACCGCTGTTGTCACTCCCGGAGATCGCGGACCGTCCGCAGACCTCCTTCCACGTCGGCACCAGACCGTCGATGTTGAACAGATGCACCGCGTTGTTGAGGGCGCCGGCATCGCCGTTGGCCGCCGCCCAGTTGTCGGCACGTAGTTGTGGAACACACAGCCGACCGTCGGTACCGCGCTGACGATCCTTGTGTTGTCGCAGCGGATCTGGTCGGCGAAGCCGCCGTTCTCCAGGTCGCCGCCCGCGACGTCCATGAACACGGCGGGAGTCGACTCCACTGTCTGCCCCGGGATCTTCGGGTTGCCCTGGAGTGCGACCGCGACGCCGACCTTCATCACCTGCGGGTCGCTGGTGTTCGGGCCGGTCAGCGTCGGCCCCCAGGCGTAGGTGGCGTCCGCGGTCACGCTGTGGTGGTCGTGGGGGTGGTCGACGGGGGCTCCCGTGCGATCGCCCTGAATCCAAAGGCTTCTGGGGCGACGCCGGATGTGGAGGATCTTCGCGGAGCCCCCACAGTGTGGGGAGAACTGCACAAGTCTGGCGGAGGACATACCGCACAGTCATGAGGGATTGTGAGAGATGAGAGGGTGAGACCCATGAGTGAGACCACCCCCGAGACCCTCCAATACCGCTTTGACGGGCCAGAACAGGCGCCAGTACTGATCTTGGGACCCTCACTCGGTACGACATGGCACATGTGGGACCGGCAGATCCCGGAGCTGATCAAGCACTGGAGGGTGTTCCGGTTCGACCTCCCGGGACACGGCGGCGCCCCCGCCCACCCGGCCGGATCCGTCGCCGAGCTCGCCGAGCGGGTGCTGGCCACGCTCGACGCGGTGGGCGTGCAGCGGTTCGGGTACGCGGGCTGCTCCCTGGGCGGCGCGATCGGCGCGGAGCTGGCGCTGCGCCACCCCGAGCGCGTCGCGTCGCTGGGGCTGATAGCCGCCTCGCCCCGCTTCGGCACCGCCGACGAGTTCCGCCAGCGCGGCGTCATCGTGCGCAGCAACGGCCTCGACCCCATCGCCCGTACGTCGCCGGAGCGCTGGTTCACGGCCGGGTTCGCCGCCGCGCAGCCCGCCATCACCGACTGGGCCGTGCAGATGGTCCGCACCACCGACCCGGGCTGCTACATCGCCTCCTGCGAGGCCCTCGCCGCCTTCGACATCCGTACGGAACTGGGCGAGGTCGGCGTCCCCACGCTGGTCCTCGTCGGCTCGGACGACCAGGTCACCGGACCCGCCGAGGCCCGTACGCTCGTCGCCGGCATACCGGACGCCCGGCTCGCCGTCGTCCCCGGCGCCTCCCACCTGGCCCCCGTCGAGCAGCCGGCCGCGGTGACCGACCTGCTCGTGCGGCACTTCACCTCCGCGTGGCTGCCCGGCTTCGAGACCGGCCAGCACGCCATCCAGGCCGCCCCGCCCAAGCCGGTCCTCGCGCCGACGCCCCCGCCGGTCGCCCCGGTCGCCGAGATCACCGCGGCGATCCGGCAGCCCGAGGCAGCGGTCCGCCCCGACCCGCACGAGGTGGGGCTCAAGGTGCGCCGCGAAGTGCTGGGCGACGCCCACGTCGACCAGGCGCTCGCCGCCGCCGACGAGTTCTCCGGCGACTTCCAGGAGTTCATCACGCGCTATGCCTGGGGCGAGATCTGGAGCCGCCCCGGCCTCGACCGCCGGATGCGCTCCTCGGTGACCCTCACGGCCCTCGTCGCGGGCGGCCACTTCGGCGAGCTGGCCTTCCACACCCGCGCCGCCCTGCGCAACGGCCTCACCGCCGCCGAGATCAAGGAGATCCTGCTCCAGGCGGCGGTCTACTGCGGCGTCCCGGCCGCCAACTCCGCGTTCAAGGTCGCCCAGCAGGTCATCAGGGAAGAGACCACCCCGCAGGAGTGACCCGCAGGCGGGTACCGGGAGCACCCGCGTCCGGTTGCCCGGCACCGGTGTGCCGGGAGCAGGATGGAACCATGAAGCTCACGAAGAAGACCCACGCCTGTGTCCGTCTGGAGAAGGACGGCCGCACCCTCGTCATCGACCCCGGCACCTTCACGGAGGAGGACGCGGCGCTCGGCGCCGAGGCGATCCTGGTGACGCACGAGCACCCGGACCACTTCAACGAGGAGCGGCTGCGCGCGGGCCTGGAGGCCAACCCGGCCGCGGAGATCTGGACCCTCAAGTCGGTGGCGGAGCAGATCTCGGCGGCCTTCCCGGGCCGCGTCCACACGGTCGGCCACGGCGACACGTTCACGGCCGCCGGATTCGACGTCCAGGTCCACGGCGAACTGCACGCGGTCATCCACCCGGACATCCCGCGGATCACGAACGTCGGCTACTTGATCGACGGCGGCACGGTCTTCCACCCCGGCGACGCCCTCACCGTCCCCGACCAGCCGGTCGAGACGCTGATGCTGCCCGTCATGGCGCCCTGGAACAAGATCGCCGAGGTCATCGAGTACGTCCGTGAGGTCAAGCCCACGCGCGCGTACGACATCCACGACGCGCTGCTGACCGACCTCGCGCGCCCGATCTACGACAACCAGATCGGTGCGCTGGGCGGTACGGAACACCTGCGCCTGACGCCGGGCGCCTCGGCGCAGGTGTGAGCCGTCCCCGTCCCTACTTGTCGAGGAGCGCGAGCACGTCCTCGGTCGAGCCCAGCTCGGCGATGCGCGGGAAGATCTTCCCGAAGCTGTGCGCGTGGGAATCGGCGTCCGTGTCGGTCGTCGCGTCGTCCACGACCACCAGGTGGTAGCTCAGCTCGAACGCGGAGCGGGCGGTCGACTCGACGCCGATCGACGTGGAGATGCCGCAGAGCACGATCTGCGTGACCCCGCGCCGGCGCAGCTGGAGGTCCAGCTCGGTGCCGGTGAAGGCGCCCCAGTGCCGCTTGGTGATCACGATGTCGTCGCCGAGCGGCCCGAGGTCGTCGGGGAACTCGGAGAACGCGGCGGGCGGCGCCTGCGCCGGGCCGGGCGTCACGGCGCGGCTGACCGGCAGGTCCCCGCCGTCCTGCGACCAGCCGACCCGCACCCGCACGACCGGCAGGTCCTTGGCCCGGAAGGCGTCGGCGAGCCGGACGGCGTTCTTCAGGACGTCACCGGAGGGGTGCACGGTCGGCAGGCCGAGGATGCCCTGCTGGAGGTCGATGAGGACGAGGGCGGGGCGCTCGTCGAGGGAGAGAGGGGTGGGGGTGCTGTCACTCATGTTCGGCAGGCTAACTGTCTAACAGGAAAACTTGCAAGATTGCCTGTCTATATCGGCCGGGCGCGGGCGGTCGCGCGGGCTCGTTGTCGGACCCGCCCGGTAGGTTGTGGGACATGCGCATCGCTACGTGGAACGTGAACTCGATCACCGCGCGCCTCCCGCGCCTGCTGGCCTGGCTGGAGAGCAGCGGCACGGACGTGCTGTGCGTCCAGGAGACCAAGTGCTCGGAGGAGCAGTTCCCCGCGGACGCGCTGCGCGAGCTGGGCTACGAGTCGGCGGTGAACGCGACAGGCCGGTGGAACGGGGTGGCGCTGCTCTCCCGCGTCGGCCTCGACGACGTGGTCAAGGGCCTCCCGGGCGACCCGGGCTACGAGGGCACGGAGGAGCCCCGCGCGGTCTCCGCGACCTGCGGCCCGGTCCGCGTCTGGTCGGTGTACGTGCCGAACGGCCGGGAGATCGACCACCCGCACTACGCGTACAAGCTCCAGTGGTTCGAGGCGCTGAAGGCGGCCGTCGCGGGCGACGCCGCGGGCGGCCGCCCCTTCGCGGTCCTGGGCGACTACAACGTGGCACCGACGGACGACGACGTCTGGGACCTCGCCGCCTTCGACGGCCTCACCCACGTCACCGCGCCCGAGCGCGCCGCCCTCGCCGAGCTGCGCGAGACCGGCCTCACCGACGTCGTGCCGCGCCCGCTCAAGTACGACCACCCCTTCACGTACTGGGACTACCGCGCCCTCGGCTTCCCGAAGAACCGGGGCATGCGCATCGACCTGGTCTACGGGAACGAGCCGTTCGCGAAGGCGGTCTCGGACGCGTACGTGGACCGCGAGGAGCGCAAGGGCAAGGGTGCATCCGACCACGCGCCGGTCGTGGTGGACCTCGACGTGTGACCGGATCCTTTCCGTCGTCCGGGGGCGTTGTCAGTGGCCGGGTCTAGCGTCCCCGACCATGACCACTGACCAGACGGCCTACCTGCGCTCCACCCAGCTCGCCTACGACACCGCCGCGGGCGCCTATGCCGAGATCATCCCGCCGCTGTTCGACCGCGATCCGTACGGGGTCGCGATGTTCGGCGCCTTCGCCGATCTCGTGCGGACCCGCGGCGGCGCCGGCCCGGTGGCCGACCTCGGCTGCGGGCCCGGCCACGCGACGGCCCATCTGCGGGACCTCGGGCTGACCGCGTTCGGCGTCGACCTCTCGCCGAAGATGATCGCCGAGGCCCGCCGCGCCTACCCGGACCTGCGGTTCGAGGAGGGCTCGATGACGGGCCTCGACCTCCCCGACGACGCGCTGAGCGGCATCGTCTCCTGGTACTCGACGGTGCACACGCCGCCGGAGGTACTGCCGACGATCTTCGCCGAGTTCCACCGCGTCCTCGCCCCCGGCGGTCACCTCCTGGTCGGCTACAAGATCGGCGACCTGATCCGCCATCTCGATCACGCCTACGGCCACGACCTCTCGCTCGACGTCTACTGGCGCTCGCCCGAGGAGGTCGAGCGGCACCTCGAAGCGGCCGGATTCGTCGTCCAGGCCCGCCTGGTCCGCGAGCCGGACGACTTCGAGCGCGCGACCCAGGGCCGGCAGGGCACCCTGCTGGCCCAGAAGCCGGACGCCGCCACCGCGTAACAGGACTACGGCACCAGCATGCGCAGGTCGACCGAGTCGGCCAGGGCCTTCAGGCCCGTGTCGCCCGGATGCAGATGGTCCCCGCTGTCGTAGGCGGGCAGCATCCGGGCGGGACGCGCCGGATCACGCACCACGGCGTCGAAGTCGGCCAGCCCGTCGAAGGGCGCATCGGGCCCGCGCAGATACGTGTTCACGGCGACCCGCTCGGCGTCCACGGCGGCCGGGCACAGCGCCTCGCCCTCGCACGGTGTGATCGTCGCCCCGATCACCTTCAGCCCGCGGGCGTGGGCTCGCCGCACGATCTCCCGCAGCCCGGTCCCGACCTGCTCCGCCGTGGCACCCCAGCGCAGGTCGTTGATCCCCTGGAAGACCACGACCGTACGGGCCGAGGTCTGGGCCAGTACGTCCCGGTCGAGCCGGTGCAGGGCGCTCACCCCGCCGGTGTCCGTGGAGATCCCGTCACCGGGGTACCGGTCCGTGACGACCTTGTTCGCCGAGATCCCCTGGTTCAGCACCCCGTAGCGCGGCACCTTCGACTGGCCGAGGAGCCGTCCCGCCAACACGTCGGGCCACCGGTGGTTGGCGTCCTGCGTCGACTTCACGCCATCGGTGATGGAGTCCCCGAGCAGCACCACGGACCCCGGACCGCCGCCCACGTCGACCCCGGTGAGCAGCGGCCAGTACGCGATCGTGGACGTGTACGCCGAGCCGGCCGCCTCCGCCGCGTGGTCCCCGGGCCCGCTGACGTAACCGAGCTGGATGGCCTGACTGTGCACCGGCGCCGCGGCCACCGGCTCCGGCAGATGGAAGCTCACCAGAAGATTCGCGGCGGCCGGCACATCGAAGTCGACCGGATCGCTGAACACCTGTGCTCCGGCGGGGAGTTGAGTGCCGGACGCGCCCCGGAACCGCAGCGGCACCGGCGTGCGTCTCGCCTCCGCCCCCGCTCCCTGCACTGCCACCGACGCACTGCCGATCCGTACCGGTGCCGACGCGAAGGTGTTCTCCAGCCGGATCCGCACCCGCGGCCCGCCCGCACTGGTGTGCACCACGAGCCGTACCGTGCGGTCGGCCCACGGGCCCACCACCGTGTACCCGGCGGGCGACGCCGACCACGTCCCCGTCCACCCGCGCGACGGCGCGCGCACGGACAGGGCGAACACGTGGAGTGCGGCCCCTTGGGTCCGCGGCAGCTCCACCGACGCGATCGACCGGCCGGTCCTGACCGGCACACTGACCACGAACAGCCGTGTCTTTTCGGCCAGTTGGCCGTCGGGAGTGTTCCGGTGCGCCAGCGCGACCGACTTCGTCGCGAGCGGCCCCGTCCGCCAGTCCGGCGCGGTCAGCGTGTACGAGGACCGCGATCCGTCCGCGTACCGCACGACGCCGGAACCGGTCGCGTCCCCGCCGGTCCCCGCGACCAGGAAGGCGAGCGCGTCGCCGCGCCCGCTCACGCGCACCCGCTGTCCGTCGGCGGTGACGTTGTCGAAACCCCTCCCCGCCGAGCGCGCCCAGGTCAGGCGCGCGCCGTCAACTCCCAGGCCCCGGCCGGGAGTCCAGCCCGCCGCGTCGAGATCCTGCGCGGACAGCGACCCGCCCGCGCCGTCGAAGTCCGCCTCGCCGGGCGAGGCGTCGTCGCTCACCGCCCGGTTGTCGAAGAGCCGCTCCAGCGGGAGCGGCTCCGGTCCGTGCCCTTCGGCCCGCGCCGTCGTGACGGGGGTGAGCCCCGCGCAGACGGCCATCAGGACGGCTGTTCCCCAGGTGCGTCGGCGCACGGCCGGCTCCCTTTCGTCGATGTGTGTGCCGTGACTGGTGCGCCATGAAGGTAGGTAGGCGTCAGGGACGCGTCAATGAGGTGCGGCCGAAACGGCCGTGAACTCCCCGCGAACGGCCGGTCACCTTGGCCCGCGCGCCTGTGGTGCGCCGAGGGCGCCGAATGCGACGCTGGTCGGTATGAAGATCCCTTTCGTGGACCAGTGGCGCAAGAGGCACGGGGAAGCCCCTCTCGTCGTGTCCGGCCCGGGCGCCGATGACGCCGAGGGCGTCGCCGAACTGCTCGCCGAGTGCGAGCTGTTGCGGGCCCAGGCCGAGGCGGCCGGGGTGGAACTCGACGACTCGGTCGCCTCGTTGGCGGCCCTGGACCAACTCGTGCCGCGCTGGCGGGAGGACGAGGAGGTCCTGCACTGGCTCGGCAACGACGCGGGCCTCTATCTGGGCACGATCATGGTCCACCACGTCGCCGGCGCGGCCTGGGTGATCTGGCCCAACGGGCAGCCCGTGGTGCGCCTGACCTCCGGCCGTGAGATCGACGTGGTCGAGGCGGGACACGCCTGGGCCGAGAGCGGCGCCCCCGAGCTGTCCCAGTTCTACGCGGAGGCCGCCGAGTCCTGACCGTACCGCTGAGCAGCAAATACGGTTAATGCCCATACGAGCGTGTCGTCCATTAAGTCCCATATTGGCGTGGGTAGTTTGCGCGGACCGACACAGCGATGAGTGGGCAGGGACTGCCATGGCCGTCGATCCGTTGATCGAGCTGCGTGACGTGAACAAGTACTACGGGGAGCTGCATGTCCTCCAGGACATCGAGCTCACCGTCGGCAAGGGGGAGGTCGTCGTCGTCATCGGCCCTTCGGGGTCGGGCAAGTCGACGCTCTGCCGGACGATCAACCGGCTGGAGACCATCGAGTCGGGCACCATCAGACTCGACGGCAACCCGCTGCCCGCGGAGGGCAGGGCGCTCGCGCAGCTCCGGGCCGAAGTGGGCATGGTCTTCCAGTCGTTCAACCTCTTCGCGCACAAGACGGTCCTCCAGAACGTCTCCCTGGCCCAGGTCAAGGTCAGGAAGCGGAAGAAGGACGAGGCCGACAGGCGCTCCCGCGAACTCCTCGACCGGGTCGGCCTCGCCGCCCACGCCGACAAGTTCCCCGCCCAGCTCTCCGGCGGCCAGCAGCAGCGCGTGGCCATCGCCCGCGCCCTCGCCATGGACCCCAAGGCCCTGCTCTTCGACGAGCCGACCTCGGCCCTCGACCCCGAGATGATCAACGAGGTCCTGGAGGTCATGCAGCAGCTCGCCCGCGACGGCATGACGATGGTCGTGGTCACCCACGAGATGGGCTTCGCGCGCACCGCGGCCGACCGCGTCGTCTTCATGGCCGACGGCAGGATCGTCGAGGACCGCGCCCCCGAGGAGTTCTTCACCCACCCGGAGAGCGAGCGCGCCCGCGACTTCCTCTCCAAGATCCTCAAGCACTGACGGGGGAGTGCAGCACCACATGTTTCCCAAGTCGCTCCGGCTGCTCGCCGCGCTCCTGGTGACGGCCTCGGCCGCCACCGCCTGCGGCAAGGACGGCAGCCCGCCCACCAAGGGCCCGTCGGCCGACGAACTCCCCAAGTACCAAGTGGCACAAGGGTTCTCGCTGCCCGACTCGAAGACGTGGAAGAGGGCGAGGAACCGCGGCTACTTCGTCGTCGGCGCCAAGGAGGACCAGCCCTATCTCGGCGAGAAGAACCCGGCCAACGGCGTCTACTCCGGCTTCGACATCGAGATCGCCAAGATGATGTCGGCCTCGCTCGGGCTCGACCCGGGACGGATCCGCTTCAAGACAATCGCCTCCGCCAACCGCGAGACCGCCCTGCAGAACGGGCAGATCGACTACTACGTCGGCACCTACACCATCAACGACAACCGCAAGAAGCTCGTCGGCTTCGCCGGGCCCTACTACATGGCCGGCCAGTCCCTCCTCGTACGCACCGACGAGGACGACATCCACGGACCCCAGGACCTCGCGGGCAAGCGGGTCTGCTCGGCGGCCGGCTCGACCCCGTACCAGCGCATCCAGGCCGACTACCCGAAGGCCGACCTCGTCGCGTACGACACGTACTCCATCTGTGTCGACAACCTGCTGACCTATCAGGTCGACGCGGTCACCACGGACGACGCGATCCTGCTCGGCTTCGCCGCCAAGGCGCCCGACGAGATGAAGATCGCGGGCAAGCCGTTCTCCCAGGAGCCCTACGGCATCGGCCTGCCCAAGAGCGACTCCGCGATCCGGTTCGCCATGGACGACGCCCTGGTGGCCCGTGAGAAGAACGGGGACTGGAAGAAGGCGTTCGAGGCCACGCTCGGCCTGTCCGGCGAGGCCGCCCCGAAGCCACCGGCCGTCGACCGCTACCCGGCGAACTGAGGAGGCGTCCCGTGAACGTCCTGACCGACAACTTCTCGACGTACTGGAAGGGCTTCCTCGGCACGGTCGAGCTGACCGTCTACGCCTCGGTCCTCGCGCTGGTGCTCGGCTTCGTCATGGCGTCGTTCCGTGTCGCGCCCGTCGGCTCCTTCCGCGCCTTCGGCACCGCCTGGGTCACCGTCCTGCGCAACACCCCGCTGACCCTGCTGTTCTTCGCGGTGCTGCTCGGCCTGCCGCGCTTCGGCCTGGTCCTGCCCTTCCAGCTGTTCGCGGTGCTCGCGCTCGGCTGCTACACCTCCGCGTTCATCTGCGAGGCGCTGCGCTCCGGCATCAACACCGTGCCCCGCGGACAGGGCGAGGCGGCCCGCAGTCTCGGCATGACCTTCGGCCAGACGCTGACCACCGTGATCCTGCCGCAGGCCTTCCGGTCGGTGATCCCGCCCGTCGGCTCCACGCTGATCGCGCTCGCCAAGAACTCGGCCATCGCGGGCGCGTTCAGCGTCGTCGAACTGCTCGGCACGTACAAGACGCTCAGCGAACTCGGCTACAACATCATCTGGACGTTCGTCTGGA
The DNA here is from genome assembly GCF_040529335.1 of Streptomyces sp. HUAS MG91. Lineage (GTDB taxonomy): Bacteria > Actinomycetota > Actinomycetes > Streptomycetales > Streptomycetaceae > Streptomyces > Streptomyces tabacisoli. The sequence goes on from NZ_CP159534.1 coordinate 6,891,837, forward strand.
TCGCGCTCGGCTACCTGATCATCACGCTCGCCATCAGCGCGCTCTTCAACGTCCTGGAAAAGCGCTGGGGAGTCGCCCGATGAAAGCCCTCGACCACTCCGCCACCGCCCTCTACGACATCCCGGGGCCGAAGACCGAGCGCCGCCACAAGCTGTACGGGCTCGTCTCCACCCTCATCGTGCTCGGGCTCGTCGCCTGGCTGCTGTACCTGCTCTTCGACACCGACCAGTTCACGGCCACCAAGTGGACGCCCTTCGAGTACAAGGGCATCCAGGAGCTGCTGCTGCGCGGCCTCGGGAACACGCTGAAGGCGTTCGCCGTCTCGGCCGTGCTCTCCCTCGCGCTCGGCACGGTCCTCGCCGTCGGACGGCTGTCCGACCACAAGCCGGTGCGCTGGCTCGCCACCCTGTGCGTGGAGTTCTTCCGCGCCATGCCGGTCCTCGTGATGATCTTCTTCATCTACGTGGCCCTGAAGGTCGAGCCGCTGCCCGCCCTGGTCGCCGGACTGACCCTCTACAACGGCTCCGTCCTCGCCGAGGTCTTCCGCTCCGGCATCAACTCCGTGGAGCGCGGCCAGCGCGAGGCCGCGTACGCCCTCGGCATGCGCAAGACGCAGGTCATGGCGTACGTGCTCGTGCCGCAGGCCGTGCGGGCCATGCTGCCCGCCATCATCAGCCAGCTGGTGGTGGCCCTGAAGGACACCTCGCTCGGCTATCTGATCACCTACGAGGAGTTCCTCCACGCCGGGAAGCTGATCGCGTCGAACCTCGACTACGATTTGCCCTTCATCCCTGTGGTGATGGTGATCTCTCCGATCTACATCGGGATGTGCATGTTGCTGTCGTGGTTCGCCCAGTGGGTGGCCAGGCGCCAGCGGCGCAATCCCAAGACCGAGGCCGCCGATGTCGCGCCGGCCGAACCAGGGACGCTGCTGCCCGGAACGCAGTAGCCAGAGCATCGGCGGTTTCCGCCCGGTGACAGCCGGAGATCACTTCCCGCGCGTACGGGGAGAAGGTCAGCTGTGTGCCGGACGGAAGCGGGCCTGCTTGCCGAGGCCGAGCGGGCCCCTGTCGCCTTCGTACGCGGCAGGGGCTCCGCTCCCCTTGGTCTCCGGGCCCCGGGCGCTACTTGCCCGCGCGGTGGGAGCTGCGCGGCGGCGTCGCCGGTGCGGGCAGCGGAGTCTGCGCCGCCTTCGTGACATCCGCCACCAGTTCGACGACGTCCGGGCCGTAGGCCCCCGAATTGACGACCTTCAGCAGCAGCACGAACGACCCGCCGCCGTACTTGCGCGCCAGCCGCTCGTGGTGCCGGGCCAGATAGCGCGTCGCGGCCTGATGGGTGATGGGCAGCTGCCCGCAGCAGAGGAAGACCGGTCTCGCCCGGCCGGCGTCCCCCGCCTCCCCGGCGGTGAGGCGGGCCAGGATCACGTACTCGGCCCTGCCGGGCTCCAGGCGGTGGCGTTCGGTGCCGATCTGGAAGGCGCCGCGGTCCGGGCCCGGTTCGGGATCGGTGTTCACCCGGATCCCGGGCAGCAGGCTGACCATGTGAGCCGCCATGCGCCGATGGGACCCCGGCCCTCCGATACAGAATTCCGTGCGCTCGCCGAAGCCCTGCTGGGCCGTGTCGTGGGCGACGATCTGGGCGTGGGCGCCGCAGTCCTTGACGACCGCGGAGAGTTCGAGAAGGGCGAAGACGTCGTGCCGCTTCACCGTCAGCTCGGGTCCGCCCGCCTCGCGGTTCACCACCAGCAGGGACTCGGAGTTGGCGGGCAGTCCGAAGAAGGTCTGCTTGCGGCGGAGCCTGCGCCGCCACAGTTGGGTACGGGCGACCCAGCCCAGCGCGACACAGATGCCCGCCGCGATCAGGCCGAGGACGATGGTGCGCACGTCGTCAGTCATGGGGGCGCACTCTAGCCAACCGACGCACCGGTGTTCGAGAGGGTCCTGACGGGTAGCGGAAGTCAAGTTACGCTGCGCGAACCGCTGTTGACCGGAGGTACCGATGAGACGTTCAGTTGCGCGGAATCTGTCGTTGTGCGCGGTGGCGGCGAGCATGGTGGCCGTCGGCGCGGCCGCGCCGCCCTCCGCCGGAGCCGCGTCCGCCGCCCCGAAGAAGCAGCCGGTGGCCGTCGGCTACGGCGGCGCCGTCGCGAGCGTCGACGCGGACGCCTCGGCCGCGGGCATCGAGGTCCTGCGCAACGGGGGCAACGCGGTGGACGCCGCCGTCGCCACCGCCGCCGCCCTCGGCGTCACGGAGCCCTACTCGTCGGGCGTGGGCGGTGGCGGCTACTTCGTCTACTACGACGCCCACTCCCGCACGGTCCACACGATCGACGGCCGGGAGACCGCGCCGCTCACCGCCGGCTCCGACCTCTTCCTGGAGAACGGCAAGCCGCTCGCCTTCAGCGACGCCGTGACCAGCGGTCTCAGTGTCGGCACGCCCGGCACCCCGGCCACCTGGCAGTCGGCGCTCGACTCCTGGGGCAGCAAGCGGCTCGGCACGGTCCTGAAGCCCGCCGAGAAGCTGGCCCGCGACGGCTTCACCGTCGACGACACCTTCCGCACGCAGACCGCGGCGAACGAGGCCCGGTTCCGCGACTTCCCCGACACCGCGAAGCTGTTCCTGCCCGGCGGACAGCTCCCGGTCGTCGGCTCCACGCTCAAGAACCCCGATCTGGCGCGCACCTACGCGCAGTTGGCCCGCGAGGGCATGGGCGCCATCTATCGCGGGGACATCGGCGACGACATCGTCAGGACGGTCGACAAGCCGCCGGTGGCCCCGGACTCCGACTATGTGGCCCGCCCCGGCAAGCTGTCGACGAAGGACCTCAAGGCCTACCGCGCCAAGTTCCAGGCCCCGTCGAAGACCTCGTACCGCGGGCTCGGTGTCTACTCGATCGCGCCGTCGTCGTCCGGCGGCACCACCGTCGGCGAAGCGCTCAACATGCTGGAGAGGACCGACCTGTCGAAGGCGTCCGCCGTCCAGTACCTGCACCACTACATCGAGGCCAGCCGGATCGCGTTCGCCGACCGGGGCCGCTGGGTCGGCGACCCCTCCTTCGAGGACGTGCCCACCCGGCAGCTGCTGTCGCAGAAGTACGCGGACTCGCGGGCCTGCCTCATCAAGGACGACGCGGTGCTCACCAGCCCGGTGGCGCCCGGCGATCCCCGGCACCCGGGCACGTGCGGCAAGGCCGGTGACAAGGCGGCGCCGACGACGTACGAGGGCGAGAACACCACGCACCTCACCACCGCCGACAAGTGGGGCAACGTCGTCTCCTACACCCTCACCATCGAGCAGACCGGCGGCAGCGGCATCACCGTGCCGGGCCGCGGCTTCCTGCTCAACAACGAGCTGACCGACTTCTCCTTCGCGCCGGCCAGCCCGGACGTGCACGACCCGAACCTGCCGGGCCCCGGCAAGCGGCCGCGCTCGTCGATCTCCCCGACGATCGTGCTCGACCGGCACGACCGGCCGGTCGTCGCCGTCGGTTCACCCGGCGGCGCCACCATCATCACCACCGTCCTGCAGACGCTCACCGGGTTCCTCGACCGCGGGCTGCCGCTCGTCGACGCCATCGCGGCGCCGCGCGCCAGCCAGCGCAACGCGGCGCAGACCGAACTCGAACCCGGCCTGTACGACAGCCCGTTGCGGGCGAAGCTGGAGGCCATCGGGCACTCCTTCAAGCTGAACCCGGAGATCGGGGCCGCCACCGGCGTGCAGCGGCTGCCGGGCGGCAAGTGGCTCGCCGCCGCCGAGAAGGTGCGGCGCGGCGGGGGCTCGGCCATGGTGGTCACCCCCGGCAAGTGACGGTCCGCGCAACACGCGGACATCGGCCCACGGAATGCATCCCGTGGGCCGATGTCCGCGTGGCCGGGCCTTCGTAGGCTCACCGGTGTGAACACGACCTCCACCTTCCGCGGTGCCGCCTGGGGCGGCCTGGCCCTCTATCCGCTGGCCGTCGCCCTGGCACTGTTCGGTTTCTCGTTCGTCGCGCCCGAGGCGCGCGCCCTCGGCGTGGCCCTGTCGGCGGTACTCCTGGCGGGGGTGGTGCGCCGCGCGCCGCTGCCGGGTCTGTCGCTGATTCTCCTCGGGACGCTGCTCGCCGCGTTCGCACAGCCGTCCGGCGGGCCCTGGGGCGGCTCGCGGGAGGTGACCCTGCTGGCGTTCGGGGCGGCCGACGTGGCGCTCGGACATCTCGTCGCCACCCGGCCGAGGTGGCAGTGGGGCACCGGAGTCGCCGTCTCCCTGGTCGTCCAGGCCATTGGGATCGGCTTTCTGGCGCGGCCCGAGAACATGGTCGGCGGTGTCGTCGTCGCCCTGCTCGCCCTCCTCGTCGCCTGCATGGTCGGGCTGCTCGCGGGGGAGCGCCGCGCCCACGCCGAGGCGCTGCGCAGCCGGGTCGTCGCCGACGCCGTCACCGCCGAACGGATGCGCATAGCGCGGGAGTTGCACGACATGGTCTCCCACAGCATCGGTGTCATCGCGATCCAGTCGGGCGTCGCGGCCCGGGTCGTCGAGTCCCGCCCCCGGGAGGCGCGCGAGGCCCTGTCGGCGATCGAGGACACCAGCCGGGAGACCCTCGCGGGCCTGCGCCGCACCCTCGTCGCGCTGCGCGGGGCCGACGCCCCGGCCGGTACCGCGCCGCTCGCCCCGGCCGCCGGACTCGGCGACCTCGACGCGCTCGCCGCCGCCACCGGCCGGGACGCGGGCGTCAGGGTCGACGTCGTGCGCACCGGCCCCGAGCGGGCACTGCCGCCGGACATCGACCTCGCGGCCTACCGCATCGTCCAGGAATCCCTCACCAACGTCGTCAGGCACGCGCACGTCGACGTCTGCCGGGTCGACGTGCGGTGGAGCGACGACGCGCTCGTCCTGGAGATCACCGACGCCGGCACCGGTGGCTCGGCTACCGTCCCCGGCATGGGGATCACGGGGATGAGGGAGCGGGTGAGTCTGCTGCACGGGGAGTTCAGCGCGGGGCCGGGGCCGGAGGGCGGGTTCCGGGTGACGGCGCGCATACCGCTGCCGGAGGCGGGCCGATGACCGTACGCGTCCTCCTCGTCGACGACCAGCCGCTGGTCCGCTCCGGGCTGCGCGTCCTGATCGGCGAGACCGAGGACCTGGAGGTGGCCGGCGAGGCGGGCGACGGCGCGCGGGCCGTCGAACTGGCCGCGACGCTCAGGCCCGACGTGGTCGTCATGGACCTGCGGATGCCCGGCATGGACGGCATCGAGGCGACCCGGCGGATCATGGCCGGCGACAGCGGCAGCCGCGTGCTCGTCCTGACCACCTTCGACGAGGACGACTACGTGTACGGGGCGCTGCGGGCCGGCGCCGGCGGCTTCGCCGTCAAGGACATGCAGCTGGAGGACATCCTCGCGGCGGTGCGCGTGGTGGCGGCCGGGGACGCGCTCATCGCCCCCGGAGTGACCCGGCGGCTCATCGCCGACTTCGTGGGACGGCCGGGGCCCGTCGCCGCCCGCCCGCCGCGCTCCGTCGAGGGGATCACGCAGCGCGAGCGCGAGGTGCTCACCCTGGTCGGGCTCGGCCGCTCGAACCAGGAGATCGCCGACGAGCTCGTCATCAGCATGGCCACCACCAAATCGCACGTGGCCCGCCTGTTCACCAAGCTGGACGCCCGCGACCGCGTACAACTGGTCATCATCGCGTACGAGTTGGGGCTGGTGGCGCCGTCCGGCTGAGGGAGTGCGACCGGGAGGGCCGGTGGCCCGCCTACAGCGCCGTCAGGACGCGCGGCCCCGCATCGGTGATCGCCACCGTGTGCTCGGCGTGGGCGGCGCGCGAGCCGTCGTTCGTGCGCAGGGTCCAGCCGTCCGGCGCCTCGTGGTAGTCGTCCTTGCCGCCGCCGATCAGCATCGGCTCGATCGCGAGGACCATGCCGTGGCGCAGCGGCATGCCGCGGCCCTGCCGTCCCTCGTTGGGCACGCCCGGGTCCTCGTGCATCTTCCGGCCGATGCCGTGGCCGCCGAAGTCCTGCGGGATGCCGTACCCGGCGGTGCGGCAGAGCCGGCCCACGGCGTGCGCGATGTCGCCGATGCGGTTGCCGACGACGGCCGCCTCGATGCCCGCGGCCAGGGCCCGCTCGGCGGTCTCGACGAGCGTCACATCCTCGGGGCGCGCCCGGCCCACGACGAAACTGATGGCGGAGTCGCCCGCCCAGCCGTCGAGCAGGGCCCCGCAGTCGATCGAGACCAGGTCGCCGTCGCGCAGCCGGTCGGCGGTCGGGATGCCGTGCACGATCGCGTCGTTCACGGACGCGCAGATCACCGCGGGGAACGGAGTGGTCGCGAACGAGGGCCGGTAGTGCAGGAAGGGCGAGCCCGCCCCGGCCTCGGCCAGCACCTCGCGGGCCACCTCGTCCAGCTCCAGCAGGCTCACGCCCACGGCGGCGTGGTCCCGCACGGCCGTCAGGGCCCGGGCCACGACGCGGCCCGCCTCGCGCATCGCGTCCATCTGTGTGTCTGTCTTGAGTTCCACCATGCCAATAACTATACCGGTATTTCTATCCGGTACAGAAATCCGGTATAGGAATCGGGACTCGGGTAGACTCGTGCCATGGTCCGAACTCCCTTGACCCCCGAAGAGCGCGAGCGCGGCGAGCGGCTCGGCCGGCTGCTGCGCGAGGCGCGGCGCGAGCGCAGCATGACGGAGGTCGCCGCGGGTGCGGGCGTCTCCGTCGAGACGCTGCGCAAGATCGAGACCGGGCGCGCCCCGACCCCGGCGTTCTTCACCATCGCCGCCGTCGCCCGCGAGCTGGGCCTGTCCATGGACGAGCTGGTGGTGCGCTGCGCGCTGGTGCTCGCCTGAAAAGTCCGCGTAGCGGCCCCGTAACACGCCGGGTGTTTCCTTCCGGAGCGAAAGGCTCCAGGGGGCGCGAGGATCGGCGGGGCGCACGTGACGGAAACGACGGACGCGGGGCAACTGGCTTTGCCGTGCAGGGAGTTCGCGACATATCTGCGCGGACTCGTGGCCCGGATCGACCACGGGGCCGGCTGGCTCGGCGTCTTCTGGCAGCGTGATCCCGAGGGCCTGCGCGCCTGCCTCGACGGGATCGAGGTGCCGCCCTGGGACGTGGTCGAGGCGCTGCTCCAGGATGTCGCCGCGCAGTACGGCCCGGACCGCGCCGACCGCGAGACGGCCCACGCGCGCGCCCTGCACCGGCCCGCCGTCCGCGCCCATGACGCGGCCCCCGGCGGCCGGGACGCGCTGCTCGCCCACCTCGACGCCATGACCCGCGAGCAGCGGCACGCCACCGAGCGCCGCCGCGACCTGGGCCGCCTCCTCGACTCCGCCACCACCTACGAGCAGGCCGAGTCGGCGCGCAGGGACCTCGCCTGGGCGCGGGACGACCACGACCGGGCGACGGCGCGCATCGCCGAACTCCGTTACCGGCTGGCGGAGTTGGAGCGATTCCCGGTGGCGCCGGAGCCGCATCCGGCCGGGTCGGACGCGCTCGACGGCGAGGCCGAGCCGGTCATGGAGCCCGCCATGCCTTCCCGAACCGATGCCACGCCTTCCCGGACCGAAGCCGATCCGTCCGATCCGCCCAGGGCATCCAAGCCGGCCAAGACCAAGAAGCGCCGCCCCCGCGGCAGCGCCCGCTTCGCCGGCCTCGACGTGGAGGCGCCGGAGCCGCCCGCCCCGGACGCGCCGCTCCCGGAGGCCCCCGCGACGGCCACCGGCGCCCGCTTCGCCGGGGCGCGGGACGACGCCGCGCCCGCCCCGCGCACCCCGCGGACGCCCGACCCAGCCGCCCGCGAGGACATCACCGCCACCGTCGCCACCCTGCTCGGGCTGCGGGCCGCCGCGCGCAGCGGCGAGGCGCACATGCTCCTCGTGGAGGCCGCGAACTGGCCCGCGGCCCGGCTGCCGCTGCTCGCCGCCGAGCTGCACAGGGCCGGGCTCGGCGCCGACTGGGCCACGCTGCTGTGGGAGGCCGCGTCGCTGCCCCCGGCCCGGCTGGTCGACGCCGCGGACGCGCTCACCGCGGCGGGCCGCGACGCCGACGGGCGCCAGGTGCTCCGGCAGGGCGTGGGGCGCCCGCCCGAGGTGATCGGGGCGGCCGTCGCCGGGCTCGACGCCGACGGGCGGCGCCGCGAGGCCCGTATCCTCCTCGACGCCTATGTGCGCACCCGCACCCCCGAGGAGGCGGCCCGCAGCGCGCTGTGCGACCCCGGCCGCCTCGTCCCGCTGGTGCTCGACGCGGCCCGCGCCGTCACCGACGACCGCCACCGCGACGTGCTGCACGCGCTGCGCCTCGCCGGACACGCCGCCTGAGCCGGACGCCACCCCGCGGGCCCCGTACCGCTGGCCCGCCCGGCTGAGAAACGAGATCGATCCAGCGGGTTAACGACGATGGTCTTGGCAAGCCTCCCGGGTGGGCTTACGTTCGTCCCTCTACGACCCGGTCTACGGGCGTAGAGGATCAGGCAAAGGAGCGGCTCATGGCCCCCGTCGTACGCGCCGCACTCGTCCAGGCCACCTGGACGGGCGACACCGAATCCATGATCGCCAAGCATGAGGAGCACGCCCGCGAGGCGGCCCGGCAGGGCGCGAGGATCATCGGCTTCCAGGAAGTCTTCAACGCCCCCTACTTCTGCCAGGTCCAGGAGGCGGAGCACTACCGCTGGGCCGAGCCCGTCCCCGACGGCCCGACCGTGACCCGGATGTGCGAACTCGCCCGCGAGACCGGCATGGTGATCGTCGTCCCCGTCTTCGAGGTCGAGCAGTCCGGCTTCTACTTCAACACCGCCGCCGTGATCGACGCCGACGGCACGTACCTCGGCAAGTACCGCAAGCACCACATCCCGCAGGTCAAGGGCTTCTGGGAGAAGTACTACTTCAAGCCGGGGAACCTGGGCTGGCCGGTCTTCGACACCGCCGTCGGCCGGGTCGGCGTCTACATCTGCTACGACCGCCACTTCCCGGAGGGCTGGCGGCAGTTGGGCCTGAACGGCGCCCAGCTCGTCTACAACCCCTCGGCCACCTCGCGCGGCCTCTCCGCCTACCTGTGGCAGCTGGAGCAGCCCGCGGCGGCCGTCGCCAACGAGTACTTCGTCGCCGCCATCAACCGCGTCGGCGTCGAGGAGTACGGCGACAACGACTTCTACGGCACCTCCTACTTCGTCGACCCGCGCGGACAGCTCGTCGGCGAGGCCGCGAGCGACAAGACCGAGGAACTCCTCGTCCGGGACCTGGACCTCGGCCTCATCGACGAGGTACGGCAGCAGTGGGCGTTCTACCGCGACCGTCGTCCCGACGCCTACGACGGTCTCGTCCAGCCCTGACCCGAGCACCGAGCACCCCGCGCACCCGCCCGAGCCGTGACCGACGAAGGGACGCCGCCCCCGTGAACACCACCTCCCTGCACGCCCGCCATCGCGCCGTCCTGCCGGACTGGCTGGCCCTCTACTACGCCGAGCCGATCGAGCTGACGCACGGCGAGGGCCGCCACGTCTGGGACGCCGAGGGCCGCAAGTACCTCGACTTCTTCGGCGGCATCCTCACGACGATGACCGCGCACGCCCTGCCCGAGGTGACGAAGGCGGTCGCCGAGCAGGCCTCCCGGATCATCCACTCCTCGACCCTCTACCTCGACCGGCCGATGGTCGAACTCGCCGAGCGCGTGGCCCAGTTGTCCGGCATCCCGGACGCCCGTGTCTTCTTCACCACATCGGGCACGGAGGCCAACGACACGGCGCTGATGCTCGCCACCGCGTACCGCCGCTCGAACCAGATCCTGGCGATGCGCAACAGCTACCACGGCCGCTCCTTCTCGGCGATCGGCATCACCGGCAACAAGGGCTGGTCGCCGACGAGCCTGTCCCCGCTCCAGACGCTCTACGTCCATGGAGGCGTCCGCAGCCGCGGCCCGTACGCGGCGCTGTCCGACGCCGAGTTCACCGACGCCTGCGTCGCCGACCTGCGCGACATGCTCGGCCAGACCCGCGGTGACGTGGCCGCGCTGATCGCCGAGCCCGTCCAGGGCGTCGGCGGGTTCACCTCGCCGCCCGACGGCCTGTACGCCCGCTTCCGCGAGGTGCTGCGGGAGCACGGCATCCTGTGGATCTCCGACGAGGTGCAGACCGGCTGGGGCCGCACCGGCGACCACTTCTGGGGCTGGCAGGCGCACGACCAGGCCGGCCCGCCCGACCTGCTCACCTTCGCCAAGGGCATCGGCAATGGCATGTCGATCGGCGGTGTCGTCGCCCGCGCAGACGTCATGAACTGCCTCGACGCCAACTCCATCTCGACCTTCGGCGGCTCCCCGGTCACCATGGCCGCGGGGCTCGCCAACCTCTCGTACCTCCTGGAACACGACCTCCAGGGCAACGCCCGCCGCGTCGGCGGCCTCCTCATCGAACGGCTCCGGGCCATCGCGGCCCAGGTCCCCGCCGTACGGGACGTGCGCGGCCGGGGCCTGATGATCGGTGTCGAGCTGGTGCGGCCCGGCACGGACGAGGCGTCCCCCGAAGCGGCGACCGCGGTCCTGGAGTCCTGCCGCGAGGCGGGCCTCCTCATCGGCAAGGGCGGCGGCCACAACACGAGCGTCCTGCGCATCGCACCGCCCCTGTCCCTGACGGTGGCGGAGGCGGAGGAGGGCGCCGCGATCTTGGAAGGGGCGTTGCGAGAAGCCCCGTAGGGGCGCGGGGGGAACTGCGCGACCAGCCACGACGAACCCGCACTCGGCCGTCAACAGAAGCCCCACGGCGAGGAGGCCCGATGCCGACCACCGCACCCGGCACCGAACACGCCCTGTCCGTCCGCCAGATACTCGCCCTGGAACGCATCGCGGCCGGCGAACCCGAGGTGGTCGCGGCGGCGCACCACCTCGACCGCGCCGTCCGCTGGGTGCACGTCGCGGAGGCCGCCGACGTCGGCGTCATGCTCACCGGCGGCGAGATGATCCTCACCACCGGCGTCCTCCTCACCGGCGACGCGCACACGCAGACCGAGTACATCAGGTCCCTGCACCGCGCGGAGGCCTCGGCCCTGGTCCTCGGCCTCGGCCGGGCCTTCCCGTCCCCGCCGGAGGACATGCGGCGCGCCGCCGAGCGCTACGGCCTGCCCATGGTCGTCCTGCACCGCCCCTTCCCCTTCGCCGAACTCACCGAGGAGGTCCAGTCCCGCCTGGTGCGGCGCAAGTTCGCGGCGGTCAGCCTCTCCGAGGGCATCCGCACCGCCCTCACCGGCCTGATCACGGCGGGCGCTCCGCTCCAGGCCCTGCTCGACGAGGTCGCCGCGCACAGCGCCTGCCCGGTGCTCGTCACCAACCTCGCCCACCGCGTCCTCGCCACCGCCGGCGAGCGGCCCGCCGTCGACGACGTGCTGCGCGACTGGGAGCGGATCGCCCGGCAGCCGGGCGGCGTCGACGGCGAGGGCTGGCTCCGCGCCGACCTCGGCGGGCGCGGCGAACGCTGGGGCTCGGTCGTCCTGTGCGGCTACCGCGGCGACGGCGCCACCGGCCGCCTCCTCGCCGACCGCGCCGCCGAGGCCCTGGTCCTGCACCGCATGCTCTCGGGCGCGGGGTCCGCGACCTGGGAGGAGCAGTCCGCGCGGTGCCTGCTGGCCGACCTGATCTCGGGCACCGCCCCGGCCCGCCACTTCCTGCCCCGCGCCCGGGCGGCCGGGCTCCCCGTGAACCGCCGCACCTTCGTCCCCCTCGTCGTCCGCGACCGCACCGCGACCCAGCTCGACCGCGTCGTACGGCTCCTGGGCCTGCCCGCACTCGTCGCCGAACTCGCCGACGGCACCACGGCCGTGCTCCTCAGCCTTGCCCGCGACCAGGCCGCACAGCCCCTCACCGCCCACTTCGCGGCCCGGCTGCACGCCGAGACCGGCGAACCCGCCGTGATCGCCGCCGGACCCGACCGCACCACCTGGGACGAGGTGCCGGCCGCCCTCCAGGAGGCGCTGCACGTCGCCGACGCCGTCGCCGGGGCGGCATCGTCGTCCGGACTGCCCGCCGTCGTCCGCCTGGGCGACGTACGGCTGCGCGGTCTGATGCGGCTGCTGCGTGACGACCCGCGCGTCCAGTCGTTCGCCGAGCGGGAGCTGGACGGCCTGCTGTGCGCGGACGACACCGACGCGCTGCTGCCGGTCCTGCGCACCTACCTCGCCACCGGCCGCAACAAGTCCCGTACCGCCCAGCTCCACCACATGAGCCGCCCCGCCCTCTACCGCCGCCTGGAGGCCATCGAGACGCTGCTCGGCATCGACCTCGACGACTTCGAGCAGGCCGCGTCCGTGCACATCGCGCTCCTCGCGCACGACGCGCAGCAGGCGTGACACGGTGGAACGACACGCGGCGGCGGACGTGACACGGTGCAACTCGGCGGCGGCGCCCCGGCTTCCTATCGTCATGGGCACACCGAGCATCCCGCCACGCTGGAGGCCCTGATGAGCCCCGTGATCCGCGCCGCGATCTTCCAGACCGCATGGACCGGCGACAAGGAATCCATGATCAAGGTGCACGAGCAGGCCGTTCGTGACGCCGCCGCGCAGGGCGCCCAGGTCCTGTGCTTCCAGGAGCTGTTCTACGGCCCGTACTTCTGCCAGGTGCAGGACCCCGAGTTCTACGCGTACGCCGAGGCCGTCCCCGACGGCCCCATCGTCCGCCGCTTCCAGGACCTGGCCCGCGAGCACGGCATCGTCCTCGTCCTGCCCATGTACGAGGAGGAGCAGCCGGGCGTCCTCTACAACACCGCCGCCGTCATCGACGCCGACGGCAGCTACCTCGGCAAGTACCGCAAGACGCACATCCCGCAGGTGAAGGGCTTCTGGGAGAAGTTCTACTTCCGCCCGGGCAACAGCGGCTGGCCCGTCTTCGACACCGCCGTCGGCAAGATCGGCGTCTACATCTGCTACGACCGGCACTTCCCCGAGGGCTGGCGCGCGCTCGGCCTCGAAGGCGCCCAGATCGTCTTCAACCCGTCGGCCACCTCGCGCGGCCTCTCCCGCTACCTGTGGCAGCTGGAGCAGCCGGCCGCCGCCGTCGCCAACGAGTACTTCGTCGGCGCCATCAACCGCGTCGGCGTCGAGGAGTACGGCGACAACGACTTCTACGGCACGTCCTACTTCGTCGACCCCGAGGGCCGGTTCGTCGGAGAGGTCGCCGACGACAAGGCGCCCGAACTCGTCGTCCGCGACCTCGACATCGCCAAGCTGCGCGAGGTCCGCGACCGCTGGCAGTTCTACCGGGACCGCGCCCCGCAGGCGTACGAGCCCCTGACCCGCCCGTAAGACCGCCGCACTTCTGGAGGAGAACATGAGCGCCGTCCGTACCGTCATCCGCGGTGGTCTCGTCGTCACCGCCGCCGACGAGATGCACGCCGACGTCCTCGTCGAGGACGGCCGCGTCGCGGCCCTCGCGGCCAGCGGCAGCGACACCGCCGCGTCCTGGACGGACGCGCGCACCATCGACGCGAGCCAGAAGTACGTCATCCCGGGCGGCGTCGACGCGCACACCCACATGGAGATGCCGTTCGGCGGCACGTTCGCCGCGGACACCTTCGAGACGGGCACGCGCGCCGCCGCCTGGGGCGGCACCACCACCATCGTCGACTTCGCGATCCAGTCCAAGGGCCGCAGCCTGCGCGAGGGCCTCGACAGCTGGTACGCCAAGGCCGACGGGCAGTGCGCCGTCGACTACGGCTTCCACATGATCGTCTCCGACGTGAACGACGACACCCTGAAGGAGATGGACCTGCTGGTGGGGGAGGGGGTCACCTCCTTCAAGCAGTTCATGGCCTACCCGGGCGTCTTCTACAGCGACGACGGCCAGATCCTGCGCGCCATGCAGCGGGCCGGTGAGAACGGCGGGCTGATCATGATGCACGCCGAGAACGGCATCGCGATCGACGTCCTCGTCGAACAGGCCCTGGCCCGCGGCGAGACCGACCCCCGCTTTCACGGCGAGGTCCGGAAGGCGCTGCTGGAGGCCGAGGCGACCCACCGCGCGATCAAACTGGCGCAGGTCGCCGGGGCGCCGCTGTACGTCGTCCACGTCTCCGCGCGGGAAGCCCTCGCCGAGCTGGCGCGCGCCCGCGACGAGGGCCTGAACGTCTTCGGCGAGACCTGTCCGCAGTACCTGTTCCTGTCCACCGACAACCTCGCCGAGCCCGACTTCGAGGGCGCCAAGTACGTGTGCAGCACGCCGCTGCGCCCCAAGGACCACCAGGCGGCCCTCTGGCGCGGCCTGCGCACCAACGACCTCCAGGTGGTCTCCACCGACCACTGCCCGTTCTGCTTCACCGGCCAGAAAGAGCTGGGCCGCGGCGACTTCTCGAAGATCCCGAACGGCATGCCGGGCGTCGAGAACCGGATGGACCTCCTGCACCAGGCCGTCGTCGACGGGCACATCAGCCGCCGCCGCTGGATCGAGATCGCCTGCGCGACCCCGGCCCGGATGTTCGGCCTGTACCCGAAGAAGGGCACCATCGCGCCGGGCGCCGACGCGGACATCGTCGTCTACGACCCGCACGCCGAGCAGACCGTCGGCGCCGAGACCCACCACATGAACGTCGACTACTCCGCGTACGAGGGCAAGCGCCTGACCGGCCGCGTGGAGACGGTCCTCTCGCGCGGCGAACTCGTCATCACCGACCGGGAGTTCACGGGCCGCGCCGGGCACGGCACGTACACCCCGCGCTCCACCTGCCAGTACCTGAACTGAACCAGCACTGAACCTGATCTGAGCAAGCGAGGGATCACATCATGGACTTCGGACTCGTTCTGCAGACCGACCCGCCGGCCTCCGGGGTCGTGGAGCTGATGAAGCGGGCGGAGGGCGCCGGGTTCACGTACGGGTGGACGTTCGACTCGTGCGTGCTCTGGCAGGAGCCGTTCGTCATCTACAGCCGGATCCTCGCCGAGACCGAGCGGCTGATCGTCGGCCCGATGGTGACCAACCCGGGCACCCGCACCTGGGAGGTCACCGCCTCCACGTTCGCGACCCTCAACGACATGTACGGCAACCGCACGGTGTGCGGCATCGGACGCGGCGACTCCGCGATGCGCGTCGCGGGCCGCACCCCGAACACGCTCGCGCGGATCAGCGGCGCGATGAAGGTGATCCGGGCGCTCGGCCGGGGCGACGAGGCCGACCTCGGCGGCGGCGCCGTGGTGCAGTTCCCGTGGGTGCGCCCCGGCGCCGAACTGCCCGTCTGGATGGCCGCGTACGGGCCGAAGGCGCTCAAGATGACCGGCGAGGAGGCCGACGGCTTCATCCTTCAGCTCGCCGATCCGTTCCTCACCCAGTGGATGGTCAAGGCGGTGCGGGACGCGGCGGCCGCCGCCGGACGCGACCCGTCGGACGTGAAGATCTGCGTCGCCGCACCCGCGTACGTGACGGACGACGACTCGCCCGAGTCCCTCGCGCACGCCCGCGAGCAGTGCCGCTGGTTCGGCGGCATGGTCGGCAACCACGTCGCCGATCTGGTCTCCAAGTACGGCGCGCACTCCGGCATGGTGCCGGACGAGCTGACGGAGTACATCAAGGCCCGCGAGGGCTACGACTACGCGCACCACGGCCGCTCCGGCAACCCCGACACCCAGTTCGTGCCGGACGAGATCGTCGACCGGTTCTGTCTCGTCGGGCCGCCGTCCGCGCACATCGAGAAGCTGCGCGCGCTGCGCGAGCTGGGCGTCGACCAGTTCGCGCTGTACGCGATGCACGACGCGAAGGAGAAGGCCATCGACGCGTACGGGCAGGACATCATCCCCGCGCTGACCGCATGACAGCGCCCGTTCCCTTACCCCCACGGTTACCTCCACGCTCAACCTCCCCACACAGCACGGCAGTTCACGGCTTCCGCACGGCCGCCACTCCTCGTTCACCTCCCTAGAACGGACTGCCTCATGACCGACATAGCCCCGCCACCGCGGCCCGCGGTGGAACTGCCCGCCGACACCTACCCGGCGGGCAGCCGCTACGCCAACGACGATCTGCGCCCCGTGCCGCTCGCCGAGCGCCGCTGGACGACGTAGAACTTCGTGGCCCTGTGGATCGGCATGGCCCACTGCATCCCGTCCTGGACGCTGGCCTCCGGCCTGGTGGCGCTCGGCATGGACTGGAAGCAGGCGGTGCTGACCATCGCCCTCGCCAACGTCATCGTGCTGCTGCCGATGCTGCTGACCGGTCACGCGGGCCCCAAGTACGGCATCCCCTTCCCGGTCCTCGCGCGAGCGTCGTTCGGGGTGCGGGGCGCGAACCTGCCGGCCATGGTGCGGGCCGCGGTGGCCTGCTGCTGGTTCGGCATCCAGACGTGGATCGGCGGCCAGGGCGTCTTCGTGCTGCTGGGGAAGCTGTTCGGCGGATGGGCGGACGCCGGGCAGATCGGCGGCTACCCGTGGACGCTGTGGCTGTGCTTCGTCATCTTCTGGGTCCTCGAACTGGCGATCATCTACCGGGGCATGGACACCCTGCGCCGCTTCGAGAACTGGGCGGCGCCGTTCGTCCTCGTCGGCGCGCTGGTGCTGCTGATCTGGATCGCGAACAAGGCGGGCGGGTTCGGGCCGCTGCTGCACGAACCGTCGAAGGTCGGCTGGGGCCCCGACTTCTGGAAGGTCTTCTTCCCCGGCCTGATGGGCATGATCGGCTTCTGGTCGACGCTGTCGCTGAACATCCCCGACTTCACCCGCTTCGGGAAGGGACAGAGAGCGCAGGTCATCGGGCAGACGCTGGGTCTTCCGACCACCATGACCCTGTTCGCGCTGATGTCGGTGCTGGTGACGGCCGGTTCCGAGAAGGTGTACGGCGTCGCCATCTGGGACCCGGTCGAGCTGGCGGGCAAGACCGACAACGTCTTCGGTCTGCTGTTCGCGCTCATCACGGTCTTCGTGGCGACGATCTCGGTCAATATCGCCGCGAATGTCGTCTCGCCCGCGTACGACCTCGCGAACCTCGCGCCGAAGGTCATCAACTTCCGTACGGGCGCCATCATCACCGGCATCGTGGGCGTCCTGGTGATGCCGTGGAAGCTGACCTCGACGCCCGAGCTGTACATCTTCACGTGGCTCGGCGTCGTGGGCGGGCTGCTCGGCACGGTCGCGGGCATCCTCATCGCGGACTACTGGATCGTGCGCAGGACCGTGCTGCACCTGGCCGACCTGTACGTGGAGGGCGGCCGGTACTGGTACTCGGGAGGCTGGAACTGGCGGGCCGTCGTCGCCTTCGCGGTCGGCGGCCTGCTCGCCGTCGGCGGGTCGTACTCGACGCTCGACGCGAAGGGCGACAAGGCCGGGCCGTTCCCGGTCGACGGCATCATCCCGTTCCTGAAACCGCTGGCCGACTACGGGTGGGCCGTGGGGCTCGGGGCCTCGCTGATCGTGTACGTGGCGTTGATGGCGGGCGCCAGGCGACGGGTCTAGGACGCGACCTCCGTGTGTGACATGGCACACGCCGACCCTGCGACGCCGTGCCGCCCGGGAGGCTGCCGATGTGACGGCCGTGATGCGGTGCGGCCCGTCAAAGCCATGAGCAGGAAGGGGATTTGAGGGTGCGGTGACGCGTCGGACGGTGAAGATCGCTACCCGTCCGCGCGGCTCCGCGCACGTGCCTCAGCGGCCGTCCGGACCGCTGAAGCCCGTCGAACGTCCGTTATGTGGGACGACCGTCTCGATAATTGTTGACTCCGTTCCGGCGTTGCGCCATATTCCTCGACATGTCCCGCAGCGCCGTCACCCCTGAGCAAGCCGCCATTGAGCTGGCTCTCATCGGTGTGACCCGGCACTGTGTCTCCGACGTGCACTGTTGCTGACGCCCGCCCGAGCGCGCGAAATCCCTCGCAGGCACGTCAGCATCCCGTATTCCGGTCGGTCGTCTCACATTCCGGTCGTTCCCGTGTGATCGCTCTCGCCGCTGCCTGCGCGCAACACCCCCGCAGCCAGACTTTCGAGAGGTCACCTCCCATGCGTCAACCGTCCGTCATATCGCGCCGCCTGACAGCGGCCCTGGCCGTCTCCGCCGTGGCCGTGGGCGCGGCCGCGTGCGGCCCCCAGGACGGCAAGGCGTCCGGCTCCGGTGCCGCGGGCGCGCCCAAGAAGGGCGGCACCCTCACCGTCCTCAACAGCATCCCCCAGGAGGACTTCGACCCCGCGCGGCTCTACACCTCCGGCGGCGGCAACGTCCCCTCCCTCGTCTTCCGTACGCTCACCACGCGCAACCGCGAGGACGGCGCGGCCGGCGCCGAGGTGGTGCCCGACCTCGCGACCGACCTGGGCACGCCCAGCAAGAACGCCACCGTGTGGACGTACCACCTCAAGGACGGGCTGAAGTACGAGGACGGCACGAAGATCACGAGTGCCGACATCAAGTACGGGATCGAGAGATCGTTCGCCGGTGAGCTGTCCGGCGGCGCGCCCTACCTGCGCGACTGGCTGATCGGCGGAGCCGACTACCAGGGCCCGTACAAGGACAAGAAGGGTCTCGACTCGATCGAGACGCCCGACGAGAAGACCATCGTTTTCCATCTGAACAAGAGCGAGGGCGAGTTCCCCTACCTCGCCACGCAGACCCAGACGACCCCGGTGCCCCAGGGCAAGGACAAGGGGACCAAGTACGAGGAGCACCCGCTGTCCTCCGGCCCGTACAAGGTCGTCAGGAACGAGGGCGACGGCGAGCGGCTCGTCCTGGAGCGCAACCCGTACTGGTCGGCCGCCACCGACAAGGAGCGCAAGGCCTACCCCGACAAGATCGACGTGCGGTCCGGGCTCGACTCCGCCGTCATCAACCAGCGGCTCTCCGCCTCACGCGGCGCCGACGCCGCCGCCGTCACCACCGACACCAACCTCGGCCCCGCCGAACTCGCCAAGGTCAGCGGCGACAAGGACCTCGCCGCCCGCGTCGGCACCGGCCACTTCGGCTACACCAACTACCTCGCCTTCAACCCGAAGGTGAAGCCGTTCGACAACCCGAAGGTGCGCCAGGCCATCGCCTACGCGATCGACCGGTCCTCCGTGGTCAACGCGGCCGGCGGCTCCTCGCTCGCCGAGCCCGCCACGACGTTCCTGCCGGACCAGAAGTCCTTCGGGTACACCCCGTACGACCACTTCCCCGCCGGGAAGGACGGCAACGCGGCCAAGGCCAAGGAGCTGCTGAAGGAGGCCGGTTACGCCAAGGGCCTGACCGTAACCCTCACGCACTCCAACGCCAAGAACTTCTCCACCAGCCCCGAGATCGCCACCGCCGTCCAGGAGGCGCTGGCGAAGGCGGGCATCACCGTCAAGCTGCAGGGCCTGGAGGACACCAAGTACTCCGACACGATCTACAACGTGAAGAGCGAGCCCGGCTTCTTCCTCAGCGCCTGGGGAGCGGACTGGCCGTCGGGCGGCCCGTTCTTCGCGCCGATCTTCGACGGCCGGCAGATCGTCAAGAACGGCTACAACTTCAACTCGGCCCAGCTGGACGACTCCTCGGTCAACAAGGAGATCGACGAGATCAACAAGCTGACCGACCTGAAGGCCGCCGCCCAGCGGTGGGGCGCGCTCGACAAGAAGGTCGGCGAGCAGGCACTGACCGTGCCGCTGTTCCACCCGGTCTACAAGCGCCTGTACGGCGCCGACGTCAAGAACGTCGTCATCAGCGACTGGACCGGTGTGCTCGACGTCTCCCAGGCAGCGGTCAAGTAACCATGTCCGAAGCACTTCTCGCGGAAGCGGGGAAGGCCGACGAGGCGGGGGCGGCCGACGCCGCCCCCGTCTCCGGGGGCCGCCCCTTCTGGCGGCGGCTGCGCGCCCGCCGCTCCGCCCTGATCGCCGCCGCGATCGTCGCCCTCCTCGTCGTCGTGGCCCTCGCCGCGCCGCTGCTCAGCGCCCTCGAAGGGCAGAACCCGACCACCTACCATCCGGCCCTCGTCGACTCCGCGAGCGGCGGCGTGCCCCTCGGCTCGTTCGGCGGGATCAGCGGCGAGCACTGGCTCGGTGTCGAACCCCTCACCGGACGCGACCTGTTCGCCCGCGTCGTCTACGGAGCCCGGGTCTCGCTCGGCGTCGCGCTCGCCGCGACCCTGCTGCAGGTCGTCATCGGCACCGCCGTCGGCCTCGCGGCCGGTCTCGGCAACCGGTACGTCGACCAGGCGCTCAGCCGCGTCACCGACGTCGTGGTCGCGCTGCCCATCATGGTCATCGCGCTCGGCGCGCTCGCCGTCGTCCCCGCCGGGTTCCCGCGCCCCGTGCTGATCGCCGTGGTCGTCGGGCTCATCGGCTGGTCCGGCATCTCAAAGATCGTCCGGGCCCAGACGCTGTCGCTCAAGTCGCGCGACCACGTCGCCGCGGCCCGGCTCAGCGGCTGGAGCTCCTGGCAGGTCGCCCGCCGCGAACTGCTGCCCGCGCTCGGCGCGCCCGTCATCACCTACGCCGTCCTGCTCTTCCCGTCGAACATCGTCGTCGAGGCCGCCCTGTCGTTCCTCGGCGTCGGCATCAAACCGCCCACCCCGTCCTGGGGGCAGATGCTCAGCGACGCCGACACCTGGTACCAGGCGGCGCCCACCTATCTGCTGATCCCCGCCGTGCTGCTCTTCGTCACCGTGCTCGCGCTGACCGTCCTCGGCGAGGGCGTCCGCACCGCGCTCGACCCGCGCGCCGCGTCCCGGCTGCGGATCGGCACCGGCCGCAAGAAGGAGGCGGACGCATGACCGGATTCCTGCTCCGGCGCGCCGCGGGCGCGGTCTTCGTGCTTTTCGCGCTGAGCGTCGTCGTCTACGCGGCCTTCTACGTCGCCCCGGGCAACGTCGCCCAGATCGCCTGCGGCCCGCGCTGCTCACCCGCCCAGGTCGCCCAGGTCAGCGCCCAACTGCACCTCGGCGACCCGCTCTACCTGCAGTACGCGCACTTCGTCGAGGCCCTGTTCGCGGGCCGCGACTACTCCACCGGCACCGGCGTCCTGCACTGCCAGGCGCCCTGCCTCGGCCTCTCGTACCAGAGCGACCAGCAGGTCACCCAGCTGATCCTCGCCAAGCTCCCCGCCACCGCCTCGCTCGTCCTCGGCGGCGCCGTGCTGTGGGTGCTGCTCGGAGTCGGCACCGGCATCCTCTCGGTGTGGCGGCGCGGCCGGCCGACCGAGCGGATCCTCACCTGGATCACCCTCGCCGGGATGGCGACCCCGGTCTTCGTCATCGGCCTGCTGCTCATCATCGTCCTGGTCACCGCGCTGCAGCTCCTGCCGTTCCCGGACTACGTGCCGCTCACCGACGATCCCGAACAGTGGGCCTGGAACCTGCTGCTGCCCTGGATCTCGCTGGCCCTGGTCTCCGCGGCGCCGTACGCCCGCATGACCCGCGCGGCGATGCTGGAGACCCTCGCCGAGGACCATGTGCGCACCTTCCGCGCCTACGGGGTCGGTGAGCGGGTCCTGGTGCGGCGGCACGCGCTGCGCGGCGCGCTCGCCCCGGTGATCGCGCTCGGCGCCCTCGACGTCGGCGCCATGTTCGGCGGCGCCGTCCTCACCGAGTCGCTCTTCGGGATCCCGGGTATCTGCCGCGAACTCGTCGACGCCGTCAGGAACGTGGACCTTCCGGTCGTCGTCGGCCTGGTGCTCGTCACCGGGTTCTTCGTCGTCCTCGCCAACGCCGTCGCCGATGTCCTCCAGGCGCTGGCCGACCGACGGGTGGTGCTCGCATGAGCCTCGTCTCAGTCACCGATCTGTCCATCTCCTTCGGCGACGTACGAGCCGTGGAGAACCTCTCGTTCGACCTCGAACCCGGCGGCGCGCTCGGCGTCGTCGGCGAGTCGGGCTCCGGCAAGAGCGCGTCGGCGTACGCCCTGCTGGGCCTGCACCGCGGGACCGGCGCGCGGGTCACCGGCCGCGTCGAGGTCGCCGGCGTCGACGTGAACGCCGCCGACGACGCACAACTGCGCTCCCTGCGGGGTGCCAAGGCGGCGATGGTCTTCCAGGACCCGCTGTCCTCACTGGACCCGTACTACGCGATCGGCGACCAGATCGCCCAGGTGTACCGGGTCCACCACCGGGTCTCCCGGCGGGCGGCGCGGGCCCGCGCGGTCGAGGTCCTCGACCGGGTCAGGATCCCCGACGCGGCACGGCGCGCCCGGTCCAGGCCGCACGAGTTCTCCGGCGGCATGCGGCAGCGGGCCCTGATCGCGATGGCCCTGGCCTGCGAACCCCGGCTGCTCATCGCGGACGAGCCGACGACCGCCCTGGACGTCACCGTGCAGGCCCAGATCCTCGACCTGCTGCACCGGCTGCGTCAGGAGACCGGCATGGGACTGCTCCTCGTCACCCACGACGTGGGGGTCGCCGCCGAGTCGGTCGACGACGTGCTCGTCATGCAGCACGGGCGGGCGGTCGAGCGGGGGCCGGTCCGCGAGGTCCTCAAGGCCCCGCGCGAGCCGTACACACGCGCACTGCTGTCGGCCGTGCCGCGCATCCCGGACGGCGACACTCCGCCGGACGAGCGGCCGGC
This sequence comes from Streptomyces sp. HUAS MG91, assembly GCF_040529335.1. Classification (GTDB taxonomy): domain Bacteria; phylum Actinomycetota; class Actinomycetes; order Streptomycetales; family Streptomycetaceae; genus Streptomyces; species Streptomyces tabacisoli. The sequence continues at coordinate 6,914,279 of NZ_CP159534.1, forward strand.
GCCGCCCCGCGCGACGGGGGAGCCGCTCGTCGAGGCGACCGACGTCCGGCACGTCTTCGGCCGGGGCGGAGCCGCGCACACCGCCGTCGACGGGGTCTCGCTCACCGTCCACCGCGGCGAGACCCTCGGCATCGTCGGGGAGAGCGGCAGCGGCAAGACCACCCTCGGCCGCATCCTGGTCGGACTGCTCGACCCCACTTCCGGCGACCTCACCCGCCGGGCCACGGTCCAGATGGTCTTCCAGGATCCCGTCTCCTCGCTCAACCCGCGCCGCTCGGTAGGGGAGTCGGTCGCCGACCCGCTCCGGGCCGCCGGGCAGCGCGACGAGGCCGCCATCCGGGCCCGGGTGACCGGGCTGCTGCGCCGGGTCGGTCTCGACCCCGGCCACTACGACCGCTATCCGCACGAGTTCAGCGGCGGCCAGCGCCAGCGCGTCGGCATCGCCCGGGCCCTCGCCGCCGAGCCCGACCTCATCGTCTGCGACGAGGCCGTGTCCGCCCTCGATGTGACGACGCAGGCCCATGTCACCTCCCTGCTGGCCGAGTTGCAGCAGGAGCTGGGCCTGTCCCTCGTCTTCATCGCGCACGACCTCGCCGTCGTACGGCAGGTCAGCGACCGGGTCGCCGTGATGCGACGGGGCCGGATCGTGGAGGAGGGACCGGTGGAGCAGGTGTACGCCCACCCCCGGGAGGCGTACACCAAGGCACTGCTCGCGGCCGTCCCCGCGCTCGACCCCGACCGGGCCGCGGCCCGGCGGACCGCGCGCGCGGAGCTGGAGGTGGTCTGAGACACGGCCGCGCACCCGTCATGCGACGCGCGGGCGAAGGCTACTTCTTGCGGCCGACGCCGCCGAACATCGCCACCTCGGCCGGCTGCGTGTCCCCGGCGTCCTCGGCGTCCGGGCGCCAGCGCGAGCAGGACAGGACGCCCGGCTCCAGCAGGTCGAGGCCGTCGAAGAAGCGGGTGACCTGCTCCGGGGTGCGCTGGTTCAGCTTCGGCGTGCCGTTCGCGTTCCAGAACGCCACGGCCTCGTCGACATCCGGCATGTCCGGCCGGGTGACGGTGTGCGAGAGCACCAGGTGGCTGCCCGCGGGCAGCGCGTCGATCAGACGGCGCACCAGCCCGTACGGGTCCTCGTCGTCGCCGACGAAGATGACCACGCCGAGCAGGATCAGCGCCACCGGCCGTGTGAAGTCCAGCGTCTTGGCGGCGATGCCGAGGATCTCGTCGACGTTGCGCAGGTCGGCGTCGATGTAGTCGGTGCTGCCCTCGGGCGAACTGGTGAGCAGCGCCTGCGCGTGGCGCAGCACCAGCGGGTCGTTGTCCACGTAGACGATCCGGGACTCGGGCGCGATGCGCTGGGCGACCTCGTGGGTGTTGTCCGCGGTCGGCAGCCCGGTGCCGATGTCGAGGAACTGGCGTATGCCCACGTCCGCGGTGAGGTGGCGGACCGCGCGGCCCAGGAAGGCGCGGTCGGCCTGGGCGTAGTCGACGATGCCGGGGTGGAGCGCGCGGATCTGCCGGCCCGCCTCCTCGTCGACGGGGTAGTTGTCCTTGCCGCCCAGCCAGTAGTTCCAGATGCGGGCCGTGTGCGGCCGGCTGGTGTCGATCCGCTCGCCGATGCCGTCCTGGTGCGCGTCGCTGCCCGTCACAGGGCCACCCCTCTCGTCGCCGATCATCGTCTGGCGCACACTTTAATCGTGAACATGGTCAACGGGCCTTGCCGGCTGCGGTGTTGGCGGCCTCAGTACACGTCGCGGACGTACCGCCTGTCGGCGGCGAGCTGTTTCACGTACGCGGCCGCTCCCGCCTCGTCGAGCCCGCCGTGCGCGACCGCGATGTCGCGCAGCGCCCGGTCCACGTCCTTGGCCATGCGCGAGGCGTCGCCGCAGACGTAGAACCGGGCGCCGTCCTGAAGCCACGACCACAACTGCGGGCCGTGCTCGCGCATCCGGTCCTGTACGTACACCTTGGCGCGCTGGTCGCGGGAGAACGCCGTGTCCAGGCGGGTCAGGGTGCCGTCGGCGAGATGCGCGGCCAGCTCCCGCTCGTAGTAAAAGTCGGTGGCGCGGTGCTGCTCGCCGAAGAAGAGCCAGTTGGGCCCGCGATGGCCGAGCAGCCGGCGCTGGTCGAGGAAGCCCATGAAGGGGGCCACCCCGGTGCCGGGGCCGACCATCACCATCGGGGTCGCGGAGTCGGCCGGAGGGCGGAAGCCCGGCGCCGCCCTGACGTGGACCGGGACCGCGGTGCCCGGCTCGGCGTCGGCGAGGAACGGGGAGCACACCCCTTGCCGCGGCTGCCCGTCGACGTTCTCGTAGCGCACGACGGAGACCGTCAGGGAGACCAGCTCCGGGTCGGCGAGCGGGCTCGACGAGATGGAGTACAGACGCGGCTGGAGGCGCCCCAGGACGTCGGCCCACTCCTGGGCGTCGGCCTTCACGGCGTGCTCGGCGACGACGTCGACGGCCTGCCGCCCCCAGCACCAGCGGGCCAGCCCGTCCTTGTTGTCGGGACGCAGCAGCTTCTTCAACTCACGCTGATCGCGGGCCCGTTCGGTGACGAAGCGGAGCAGGTCCGGGGTGATGCGGGTGATGTCCAGATGGCGCAGCAGGGCCTCGTCGAGGGGGACGGGGCCGATGTCCTTCAGGGTGACCTCGGTGTGGGCGGTGAGCGCGGTGACCGTCAGCCACTGCGCCACGAGATCGGGGGAGTTGAGCGGCCGGACGCCGAGCGCGTCCCCGGCCTCGTACGCGAACGGGGTTCCGCTGTCCCGGGTGTCGAAGGTGAACCTGCGCACCTCCTTGCCCGAACCGGGGCCGCTCAGCAGGCGGTTGCCGGTGAGGCGCGCGGCGACCGGGGCGGGCCGGGTCGGGCGGCGCGCGGGAGGCCTGAGGGCGGCCGGTTCGGGTGCGGCGGGACCGGGCATGGCGGGTACGGGCACGGCAGGGTCGGGCGTGGTGGAGAGCGCCGCGAGGACATGGTCCAGCCAGGCGTGGGCCGAGTCCTCGTAGTCGGGCTCGCAGTCCGTGCGCGGCGCGAGGGGCGACGCGCCCAGTTCGCCCAGGCGCCGGTCGAGCCGGCGGCCGTGCCCGCAGAAGTCGTCGTAGGAGGAGTCGCCGAGGGCGAGCACGGCGTAGCGGCGGCCCTCCAGGCGCGGGCCGTCGGGCGCGGCCAGCGTCTCCCAGAGTCCGGCGCCGTTGTCCGGGGCGTCGCCGTCGCCGAAGGTGCTGGTGATCAGGAGCAGATCGGCGCCGGCCGGCAGGGCGCCCAGATCGGCCTGGTCCATGCCGACGAGCGAGACGGCGTGCCCGGCGTCGGTGAGCCGGCGCACGGTGACGCCCGCGAACGCCTCTGCGTTCCCGGTCTGCGACGCCCACAGGACGACGACCTGCTGACGGGGGACCGGTGCGGCCGGTTCGGGCGCCCGCGAGTACATCCCGGCCAGCACCCCGTTCACCCACAGCGCGTGCTCGGCGCTGAACGGCGCCGACGACGGCAGCACCGGCACCCCCGGCGTCCCGGACGGAATGCCCGCGAGGAAACCGACCAGATACTGCCGCTCCTGCGCGGAGAGCACGGGCGGAGGCACGGTCTCCAGCCCGAACGGCCCTATGGAGGAACTCACTTCGGGAATCGGGGGCCCGGCCGGTACGGCCGCCGCCACCTTGGTGAGCGACACCGCGCACACCTTGAACTCCGGCTGGAACGACAGCGGGTCGACCGCGTCGTTCGTGACGGCGTTGACGCTCAGGTACTCGCCGAACAGGTCGTTCCAGTGGAACGGCGCGAAGCAGCACCCCTGCCGGACGCGGTCGGTGACGACCGCGGGCAGCACGGCCCTGCCGCGCCGCGAGGCGACCTCCACCGAGTCGCCGTCCCGCACGTCCAGCGACTCGGCGTCCGACGGGTGCAGTTCGACGAACGGCCCCGGATCCAGCTTGTTGAGCCGGGGCACCTTCGCCGTCTTGGTGAGCGTGTGCCACTGATGCTGCACCCGCCCGGTGTTCAGCGTGAACGGGTAGTCGTCGTCCGGCATCTCGGCCGCCGGTATGTGCGGCCGGGCATGGAAGACGGCGCGTCCGCTCGCCGTCGGGAACGTCGGCACTCCGTCCTCGTCCACGTAGCGGACCGGGTTGCGGTCGGGCCCCTCCGCGTGCGCGGCGGGCCACTGCACGGGCGTCGCGCGCAGCCGCTCGTAGCTCACCCCGCGCAGGTCCCAGCCCGTAGCCGGATTCCAGGCCCGCTTGATCTCCTCGAAGATCTCCTCGGCGCTCGTGTACGAGAACCCGTCGCCGTATCCCATCTCCCGGGCGACGGCCGCGATCAGCTCCCAGTCCGCCCGCGCCTCGCCGGGCGGATCGACGGCGGCCTGTGCGAGCGTGAGGTTGCGCTCGCTGTTGATCAGGACGCCCTCGGTCTCCGTCCACAGCGCGCCGGGCAGCACCACGTCGGCGTACGCGGTCGTCTCCGTCTCGACGAACACGTCCTGGGCGACGACGAACTCGGCTGCCTCCAGGCCCTCGATGACCGTGCGGCGGTTGGCGACGGACGCCACCGGGTTGGTGCAGATGATCCAGCACGCCTTGATGTCGCCGTCGGCCATCTTCTGGAACATCTCCACGGTGCCCCGGCCGACGCCGTCCGCGCGCAGCGTGCCGCGGTCGAGCTCCCACAGATCCTCGACGAACTCCCGCTCCGCGTCGACGAGTACGGACCGCTGGCCGGGCAACCCCGGCCCCATGTAGCCCATTTCGCGGCCGCCCATGGCGTTGGGCTGCCCGGTCAGCGAGAACGGCCCGCTGCCCGGGCGGCAGATCGCGCCGGTCGCCAGATGGAGATTGATCAGCGCGTTGGTGTTCCAGGTGCCGTGCGTGGACTGGTTGAGGCCCATCGTCCAGCAGCTCGTCCACTCGCCCGCCTCACCGATCAGCCGGGCCGCCGTGCGCACGTCGTCCTCGGCGAGCCCGGTCGCCCCGGCGACGGCGGCGGGGGAGTAGTCGGCGAGGAACGGCACCAGCTCCTCCCAGCCCTCGGTGTGCCGGGCGATGAACTCCGGGTCCGTGTGGCCGTTCTCGTACAGCAGGTGGAGCAGGCCGTTGAGCAGCGCCAGGTCCGTGCCCGGCCGGATCTGGAGGAAGAGATCGGCCTTCGCGGCGGTCGCCGTGCGCCGTGGATCGACGACGATCAGCTTCGCGCCCGCCTTCACCCGCTCCATCATCCGCAGGAACAGGACCGGGTGGCAGTCGGCCATGTTGGAGCCGATGACGAGGAAGACGTCCGCCCGGTCGAGATCCTGGTACGAACCCGGCGGCCCGTCGGCGCCGAGCGACAGCTTGTAGCCGGTGCCCGCACTGGCCATGCACAGACGGGAGTTGGACTCGATCAGGTTCGTGCGCACGAACCCCTTGGCGAGCTTGTTCGCCAAGTACTGGGCCTCCAGGCTCATCTGGCCCGACACGTAGAAGGCGAGCGCGTCGGGGCCGTGCGCGTCGACGATGCCGCGCAGCCGCCGCGCCGTCTCCCGCACCGCCGTGTCCACGGCGGCTGGCGCCTGTGCCGCGTCGCGCGCGGGCCGCATCAGCGCGGTCGTGAGGCGGCCGGGAGCGGCGAGCAGATCGGCGGTGGTCGCGCCCTTGGTGCACAGCCGCCCGCGGTTCGCCGGGTGCTCCTTGTCGCCGGACGCCCTCAGGACCGTACGGCGGCCGTCCGCGCCCACCCCGACGTCGAGGACGAGACCGCAGCCCACACCGCAGTACGAGCACACCGTCCGCACCTGCTCCGCACTGCTCTCCCGCGAGTCCGGCGCGGCCACAGGCACCCCGCCCCTTCATGATCGTTCCGCGCCGATCCGCTCGGCCGTCCGGTTCCGACCGTACGAAGGGTCCGTTACGCGGCTGTCTCCGACGCCCGCCGACAGGGGTTACGCGGGACGCACAGACGGGAGGAGGCCGGCGTGAGTGTCAGCCTCGCCGCCCGTCGGTCAGCCCGCGGAGACCAGACCCGCCACCGCGTCCCCGGCGGCCTTCCGGGCGCCCTTGATCATGGTGTCGTTCGCCGGCGCGCCCTTGGACTCGAAGTCGCTGCCGTTGTAGGTGACGGTCACCAGGATGTTGCCCTTGCGGACCGTCACCACGGACTCGCGGGTGTCCTGCTTGTCCTTCGTGGTGAGCGAGCTCGTGACCCGTGCCTCGTCGCCGAGGGCGTTCAGCGAGCTGGCCTTCGGGTCGCCGTTGTCGTCCTTGTACGCCTGCTGCGCCAGCGCGTCGGAGCCCTTCACCTCGAAGGAGACGTCGAGCCAGCGGTAGTCGTACCCCTTCAGCGCGCTCCACGAGCAGCCGCGGCGAACCGATTCGTCCGTGGCCGACAGCTCCTTGCCCGCCGTCTTCGCCCCCGGCACCAGCGAGGAGACCGTCTTGGCCGCGACGGTGCCGCAGGGCGCGGGCGGCTTCGCGTACGACTTCGCGGCCACGCTCGCGCTGGGGCTCGACGGGGCGTCCGAGGCCTGTGGCGCCGCGTCGTGCGCGTCCTTGGCCGCGGGCTCGGACATCGGTCCGGTGGACCAGGCCCAGCCGACGCAGGCGAGGATGCCGACGGGCAGCAGCCGGACGGCCAGGGTGACCGGGAGCGGGAGAGAACGCACGGTGTACGTCCCTTACATCGGGGGTGGGGTGGGGGAGGCCAGTCTCACACGGGTTGCTGTGCGTCCGGTACCGCTACTTCTGTCACCTGGGCATCACGCTCGGGCATCGTCGCGGCGTACGGCCGTCACCAGCCACACCCCCGCGCGCGTCCGCACTCCGCGCGAGGTCGCGTACGGGCGGAGCGTGTCCTCCAGCGCCGCGCGCGTCGCGGCGGGCACGCTCCGCCGGGGCGTGCGCGACAGCAGGAAGTCGACCGCGTCGGCGGGCGAATCACCCCAGTGGGTGTGGACGTCCACCGGGTCGACCGCGATACGGGTGAAGGAGCGGTGCAGCGCCGCGTGGATCCGGAAGGGCTCGGACAGCGACGCCATCGCCGTGTGCGCCGCGTGGGCGGCCAGGGTGTCGCCGTCCCGCTCGGGCGTTCTCTCGGTGCCCTCGGCGAGCCGCCGCGCGAACCGGCCGAGCGCCGTGCCCTCCTCGGAACCGGGCCCCGCTGCGCGCGGGCAGACGAAGACCAGCCGGCCGCGCTCGCGCAGCGCCCGCGCCACGTTCGCGAACGCCGCCACCGGGTCGTCGAAGAACATCACTCCGCCGCGGCTGATCGCCACGTCGAAGCCGCCCGGCGGGAACGGGTGCGCCTGCACGTCCCCCAGCTCGTACGACGCGCCCGGCACCCCGTCCTCGGCGGTGCGGGCCCGCGCCCGCTCCACCAGCGGCGCCGAGATGTCCACGCCGACCGCGTGCCCCGGCGCCGCGAGCCGGGCCGCCGCGCGGGTCGTCGCGCCCGCGCCGCACCCGATGTCGAGGACCCGGTCGCCGGGGCCGATCGCGGCGGCGGCGAACAGGGCCTCGTCGGCCTCGCCGAGCAGCGCGTCGAACCGCCGGGCCTGTGCGGCCCAGTGCCGGCCGAGCGGACCGTTCCAGGCATGGGCCTGCCGGTGATTGACGGTGACGGTCATCGGTTCTCCAGGCGGGCGGTGAGGGAGGCGGGCAGGGCGGACTCGATCCGGTCCACGGCGGCGAACGCCCCGTACGCGACCAGATGGACCAGGCAGTGATCGGTGTACGGCGGCACCCGCCACGCCGCGACGTCCGCGTCCGTGATCCGGTACGGCGCGAGCGCGGCGAGCAGCGCGAGGCGCGCCCCGGGCCGCTTCGCACGGTCCGGCAGTTCGGGCCACACGGCGGGCGGATGCGTGCCGTCCCAGTCCGCGACGGTCTGCTGTACGAGGCCGAGGTCGGCGTCGTCGAGAAGGCCGGCGCCCTTCGTGGCGGCCGTGCGCAGCGCTTCGTAGGCGGGCCCGACCGGGCTGCCGGCCGCCCAGCCGGGGCCGGGCTCCAGCGAGTCGAGCAGGGGCAGCGACGTGCCCGGCGTGTGAGCGGCCCGCACGACCCCGGAGACGCCGCGGCCCGCGAGGGCACGGACGGCCTGCCAGCGCTGGGCGCCCGCGGGCAGCAGGTTCTCGGTCAGCAGGGCGGACACGATCCGGTTGATGAAGTGGAAGGCGAGCGCGGTGCCGAGCTGCGCGGCGAGGTCGGTGCGCGGGAACGGCGGCGGGGCGAGGCCGGGCGCGCCGGGGACCCGGGTCTCGCGGCCCCACCGCAGGATCCGTGCCGCCCGCTCGTCGCGCGGGTCCGTGCCGCGGGCCACCGCCTCGCCGAGGGCCGGGTCGCCGTGCGCGTGCAGCAGGACGGCGTGCGCGTCGACGCAGAACGGGCACCGGTTCGCCTGCGACACACCGGCCGCGACCAGCTCCCGGTCGGCCCGCGAACCACTGCCCGCGATCAGCGACTCGCGCAGCAACGACCAGGTGGGCGCGAGCAGTTCGGGCGCCGACGCGAGCACGACCAGGGTGGCGGGCTTCGGGATGCCGAAGTCGGTGTCGGCCTGCGCGTAGACGGCCGCCGTGCTGCCGGTGGCGGACTTTGGGGAGGGCGGGGTGGTGTAGCGGTAGGGGCCGGACATGCGAACTCCTCGGTGGTCGGGACGGGCGGGGTGGTTGAGGTGGTCGGGGTGAATGGGGTGATCGGGGTGGGCGGTCCCGGTGGTCGTGGACCGTGTTCCAGGCTGGCTCCGCGCCGCCGCTCCCGGCGTCGTACGGCGGGGCCCAACCCCGGCTACTCCCCGGGGAGTAGGACGGCCGCCGCTCCCGTCCTCGCGGCGGAGGCCGATGTCAGTGGCGGCCTCTAGCCTCGGAACAGGCAGGGGGACAGGACGGCCCCCGGCGCCGGAGACGGGAGGGGGACCGGATGCGGACGTACGCGGCCGACGCGGCGCTGGCCGTCGTCATCGGCACGGTGGTGATCCTCGGGGCGGCGCTCGGCGACGGCGCGACACCGGTGGGATACGCGCTGATGGCGGCGGCCGCCGCCACCCTGGCGGCCTACCGGCGCGCGCCGCGCCTCGTCCTGCTCGTGTCGACCGCCCTGACCACGGCCTACGTTCTGTACGCGCATCCCGGCCCGCTGGCCGCGCTGCCGGTGATCGCGGCCGTGCACACCGCGTCCCGCAAGGGACACCGGGCGCTCGGCGCGGCCGTCGCCGGAGGGTTCCTCGCCGTGTACGTCACGCGGGACGCCCTGGCCGCCGACGGCGCCACCGGGAGGGCGATGCTGCTCGCCGGCTGGTTCCTCTGCGCGGTCGTCACCGGAGTCGCCGACAAGAACTGGCAGGCGTATCTCCACCAGACCGAACAGCGGGCGCTGGAGGCCGAGCGCACCCGCGAGGAGGCCGCACTGCGCCGAGCGGGCGAGGAACGGCTGCGCATAGCTAGGGAGTTGCACGACTCCCTCACCCACAGCATCTCGATCGTCAAGCTCCAGGCCGGGGTCGCGGTGCATCTGGCCCGCAAGCGCGGCGAGGAGATACCGGACGCGCTGCTCGCCATCCAGGAGGCGAGCGGCGAGGCGATGCGCGAACTGCGGGCCACGCTCGACGTGCTGCGCACCGACGAGCCCACCGGCACCCCGGCGCTGCTCGTGGAGCGCGCCCGCTCGGCCGGGATCCCCGTCACGCTCACCGCCACGGGCCGCGAGCGCGCCCTGCCGCCGCAGCTCGACCGCACGGTCTACCGCATCGTGCAGGAAGCCCTGACGAACGTGGCACGGCACGCGGGCGGCGCCGCCCGCACCGAAGTGCGCCTCGCCTACGGGGAGTCCGAGGTGACCGTCGAGGTGACGGACGAGGGCACCGCGGATCCGGCCCGCCCCGCCGCCGAGGGCACCGGCCTGACCGGCATGCGGGAGCGCGTCACGGCGACGGGCGGGGCCCTGACGGCGGGGCCGCGCGCCGGGGGAGGGTTCGCGATACGCGCGGTGCTGCCGGTCGAGCCCGCCGAGGCCGACGGTGCCGCCGCGGACCGGACGCCGCTGGGGGCCGCCCCGTGACCGAGGCCGCGCCGCGCCGCCCGGTGGGCCCCGTCGTGCGGGTCGTGCTCGTCGACGATCAGGCGCTGATGCGGGCCGGGTTCCGGGCGCTGCTCGACGCCGAGGACGGGATCGAGGTGGTCGGGGAGGCCGGGGACGCCGCGGCCGGGGTCGCGCTGGTGCGGGAGACCGTGCCGGACGTCGTGCTCATGGACGTCCAGATGCCCGGGGAGAGCGGGATCGGGGCGACCCGGCGGATCGCCGCCGACCCGGGCCTGACTGTCGTACGCGTCGTCATGCTCACCAACTACGCCTTCGACGAGTACGTCTTCGAGGCGCTGCGCGCGGGCGCGTCCGGCTTCCTGCTCAAGGACAGCGAGCCCGACGACCTGCTGGCCGGGATCGCGGTCGTGGCACGCGGCGACGCCCTGCTGTCGCCGTCCGTCACCCGCCGCCTCATCGGCGAGTTCGTCGCACGGCCGCCGGACCGGGCGACGGCCCCCGGCCTCGAACACCTCACGCCGCGCGAGCGCGAGGTCACCGCGCTCGCGGCCCGGGGCCTCACCAACGAGGAGATCGCCGCGCACATGGTGATCAGCCCGTTCACCGCCAAGACGCACATCAGCCGCGCGATGACCAAGCTGGGCGCCCGCGACCGTGCCCAACTCGTCGTGTTCGCCTACGAATCGGGCCTGGTGACCGCACGCGCCCGGGGCGCCGGGGAAGGAGCCGCCTAGGATCGGCCCATGACGATCAGGGGGAGGGGCGCGCTCACGCGCGTCATGGGGTTCACCGCGACCGCGCTGCTCATGGCGGGATGCGGCACACACCCGTCCGGCGGCGACGCGTCCACCGGGCCCGCCGCGCCCGCATCGCCGTCGAGCGGCGGCACGGACATCGGCCGGGTGCACGCCGACCCGCTCGGCAGCAGCCCGCCGCCGCGGTACGGCGAGATCGACACCGCGCCGACCGTGACCGCCGCGCCGACCGGCCCCTGCCCCGACTCCGGAGTGCGCGTCACGCTCGGCAGCGGCGAAGCCGCCATGGGGCTGCGCGTCCTCCGTCTCACCCTCACCAACTGCGGTGCGGACACGTTCGAGGTCTCCGGGTACCCGCGGCTGCGGCTGGCCGAGTCGGACGGCACCCCTGTCGAGGACGTCCGGGTCCTGCGCGGCACCGGGCAGATCACCACGGGTCTGGAGGACCCCGGCCCGCACCGCCTCACCCTGCGCCGCGGCGAGAGCGCGATCTCCGTCCTCGCCTGGCGCAACACCTACGACGACACCACCGAGCCGCCCGTGACCGTCGACCGCGTGACCGTCGAGACCGGTACCGGCGGCGCCCGGACCGTCACCGCCGACCCGCCGCTCGACCTCGGGAGCACCGGACGACTCGGCACGACGGCCTGGCGCGAGGGCTGAGCGCGTCCCGCTAGGATCCCGACGAAGAATGCTGAGGAAGCGGACACCGGGTCCGCCGTGGTGGTTGGGGGTCGACGTGGTCGCTGGTCGTGTGGTGCGCTTCGACGGAGCGCGCGGTTACGGGTTCATCGCGCCGGACGACGGCGGCGAGGACGTCTTCCTGCACGTGAACGACCTCCTCATCCCCGAGTCGTATCTGCGCACGGGGCTGAAGGTCGAGTTCGACATCGAGGAGGGCGACCGCGGCCCGAAGGCGTCCTCGGTCCAGCTCGCCGAGGGCGCGTCCGCGCCGGTGGCGGGCGGCCGGCACATCGCGGCCGACGGCGACGACGTGCTCTGCGACGTGCTGCGCGTCGACGAGTTCACCAACGAGGTCACCGAGCTGCTGCTTCGCGCCGCCCCCTCCCTGACGGGAGAGCAGATCCTGGCGATCCGCCGCGAGCTGGTGCAGAGCGGACGCAAGCACGGCTGGGTGGACAGCTGACCCGCCACTCCCACTGAGACGCCCGGGCCCGGGCCGAGTCCACCGACTCGGCCCGGGCCCTGTCCGTTCTTGGCCTTCTTCTCCCTTGATGTCGGGCCCAGTTATTCAATCTTCACAGAATCCGGTCCGGCATCCGGACAACCCCCTTGTCCTGCGGACTGTATGCGAAATACGTTCTGCGGTATTCCTTGATCGCCCACAGGTTTCCCATGATCCGTCATGGGACCTGCGGATTCTCTTCCCTGGCGGAGGTATGCCCTCGTGCGCCGAACAGCGGTTGCCTGCACGGCAGTTGCCTTGGTGATGTCCCTGACGGCGGGCTGCGGCTCCCTGCAGTCCTCGGCCACCGAGGTCGGCGGGGAGCGCATGACCGACGACCGCCCCGTGCGCGACGGCGGCACCCTCACGGTCGCGCTCAACGCGGACCCCGACAAGCTGGACCCGACCCTCGCCCAGACCCTCGTGGGCCGCACCGTCTTCGCGGGCATGTGCGAGAAGCTCTACGACACCGACGCCGACGGCCGGATCGTGCCGCAGCTCGCGACGGCCCGGCCCGAGGTCTCCGCCGACGGCCGCACCGTCACCTTCGACGTCCGTAAGGACGCCACCTTCAGCGACGGCAGCAAGCTGGACGCGGACGCCGTCGTCACCTCGCTGCTGCGCCACCGCGACCTCGCGGGCTCCGCGCGCGCCACCGAACTCGCACCGCTGAAGTCGGCGCGGGCCACGGGCCCGTACAGCGTGAAGCTCACCCTCAAGCAGGCCTACGTGCCGCTGACCGCCGTCCTCGCCGACCGCGCCGGGATGGTGATGTCCCCGGCCGCGCTCAAGAAGTACGGCAAGAACTTCACCAACCACCCTTCCTGCGTGGGCCCGTTCAAGTTCGCCGAGCGCGTCGGCGGCGACCGCATCGTCCTGACCAAGGACGCGCACTACTACGACGCCGACGCCGTCCACCTGGACAAGGTGGTCTACAAGCCGATCCCCGACGGCAGCGTCCGCCTCGCCAACCTGCGCTCCGGCGACGTCCAGGTCGGCGACCAGATGGGCCCCGTCGACGTGAAGAGCGCGCTGACCGACGGGAAGCTCCAGCTGTTCAACTCGCCCTCGCTCGGCTACCAGGGCATCGGCATCAACGTCGGCAACGTCAAGGGCCTCGGCGCGAAGCCCGGCACGATCGACAGCCCGCTCGCGCGCGACGTCCGCGTCCGCGAGGCCTTCGACCTCGCCATCGACCGCGACCTCATCAACAAGGTCGTCTTCCAGGGCATGTACGAGCCCGCCTGCGGGCCCGTCTCCCCGGAGTCCGCGATCGCGCCCGGCGCACGTGCCTCGCAGTGCCCGAAGCGCGATGTGGCCGCCGCCAGGAAGCTCCTGAAGCAGGCGGGCGTGAAGACGCCCGTCCGCATCGAGCTGAAGACCTCCACCACCCCCGAGTGGAGCCGCATCGGCCAGGTCGTCCAGGCCATGGCCAAGGGCGCGGGCTTCGACGTCACCCTGCGTCCCACCGAGTACGCCACGATGCTGGAGGAGACCGACGCCGGCCAGTACCAGGCCTTCAACAGCGGCTGGTCCGGGCGGCTCGACCCCGACGGCAACATCGCCAGCTTCCTCCAGACGCGCGGCGCCATGAACGCCTACGGCTACAGCGACAAGAAGGTCGACGCGCTCATCGCCCGCGGCCGCACCGAATCCGACACCGGTGAACGCGCCAAGATCTACGACGAGTTGGCCCGCCGGGTGAACGACGCGCACGCCCTCATCTACCTCTACCGCCAGAAGAACTACGTCGTCGCAGGGAAGGACGTCGCCGGCCTCCGCGTCTACGGCGACGGCCTGATCCGCGTGAAGGATGCGGGGTACGCCAAGTGACGACCGCTCAGATGTCCCTGAAGAAGCCCGGACCGCTCGCCGGCCACCCCATGGCCAAGTACGTCCTGACCCGCGTCCGGCAGTCCCTCATCACGCTCTTCCTCGTCTCGATCGTCGTCTTCGCCGGCATCCGTGCCCTGCCCGGCGACCCCGCGCTCGCCCTCGCCGGAGAGGAGCGCAGCCCCGAGGCGCTCGCCGCGATCCGCAGCGAGTACGGGCTCGACGACAACATCGTCATCCAGTACGGCCGTTTCATCGGCCACGCCCTCCAGGGCGACCTCGGCACCTCCTCGCGCACCGGACTGCCGGTCGCCGACGCCATCGGCGAGGCGCTGCCCGTCACCCTCGAACTCGCCGCCCTCGCCCTGCTCCTGGCGGTCGTCCTCGGTATCGGCGCCGGCGTCGTCGCCGCCGTGCGCCGCGGAAAGCCCGCCGAGTGGATCGCCAACGCCCTCGCGCTGCTGGGTCTTTCGATCCCGACGTTCTGGCTGGGCATCGTCCTGGTCCTCGCCTTCGCCATCGCCGTCCCCGTCTTCGCGGCCTCCGGCTACGTCCCCTTCGGCACCGACCCCGTGGACAACCTGCGGCGCATGGTGCTGCCCGCCATCGTGCTCGGCTCCGGACTCGCCGCCGTCGTCATGCGGCAGACCCGCGCCGCCATGCTCGACTCGCTCTCCGCCGACTACGTCCGCACCGCTCGCGCCAAGGGACTCTCCCGCCGGGAGGTCGTCGGCGGGCACGCGCTGCGCAACTCCCTCGTCACCGTCGTGACCGTACTCGGCCTGCAACTCGGCCACTTGATCTCCGGCGCCGTCGTCACCGAGCAGATCTTCGTCCTCCCCGGCTTCGGCAAGCTCACCATCGACGCCGTCTTCACCCGTGACTACGCGACCCTCCAGGGCGTCGTCCTCGTCACCTCGTTCGCGTACATCTTCATCAACCTGCTGGTCGACGTGGCGTACTCGGTCATCGACCCGCGCATCCGGCTCGGAGGTGCCCGGTGACCACGCTCGCTCTCACGGGACTGCGCGCCCGGGCCACCGGGAACGCCAAGCTGCGCGCCCTGCGCAGGAACAAGCTGGCCATGACCGGCGCCGTCATCGCCCTGGTCTTCGTGCTCGCCGCGCTGCTCGCCCCGCTCGTCGCCCCCTACGACCCGGCACGGCCCGACTTCGACAACGTGCTCGCCGCACCGAGCTGGGCCCACTGGCTCGGCACCGACGACCTCGGCCGCGACCAGCTCTCCCGCGTCGTCTACGGGGCCCGGGCCTCGATGCAGGTCGGCGTCCTCGCGGTCGTCCTCGCCTTCCTCGTCGGCGTCCCCCTCGGCCTGCTCGCCGGCTACTACGGGAAGATCGCGGACAGCGTCGTGTCCCGCGTCACCGACACCATGCTCGCCTTCCCGTTCCTGGTGCTCGCCGTCGGCCTCGCCGCCGTCCTCGGCCCGTCGCTGACCAACGCGACCATCGCCATCGGCATCTCGCAGATCCCGGCCGTCATCCGCATCACCCGCGCCGAGACGCTGCGCCTCAAGCACGTCGACTACGTGGCCGCGGCCGTCGCCAACGGCGGCGGCGACGGCACCGTCCTGTTCCGGCACATCCTGCCCAACGCGACCTCCGCGCTCACCGTGCAGGCCACCGTCGGCATCCCCGCCGCCATCATCGGCGAGGCCCTGCTCAGCTTCCTCGGCCTCGGCGTGCAGCCGCCCGAACCCTCCCTCGGCGTGATGCTCTCCTCCGCCCAGTCCTTCCTCGCGCCCGCGCCCTGGATGGCGGTCTTCCCCGGCCTCGCCGTGGTCGCCGCGACCCTGGCGTTCAACCTGCTCGGCGACGGCCTGCGCGACGTCCTCGACCCCCGTGGAGCCACCCGATGACCCAGCCGGTACTGAGCGTGCGGGACCTGTCGGTCTCCTTCGCGTCCGACACCCGCACCGTGCACGCCGTCGACCACCTCTCCTACGACCTGCACGCCGGAGAGGTCCTCGCCGTCGTCGGCGAGTCCGGCTGCGGCAAGTCCGTCACCTCGATGGCCGTCATGGGACTGCTGCCGTCCACCGCGCACGTCACCGGCTCCGTCCGGCTCGGCGAACGGGAACTGGCGGGCGCCGACGACAGGGCGTACGGGAGGATCCGCGGCAAGGACATCGCGATGATCTTCCAGGAGCCGATGACCTCCCTGAACCCCGTGCTCACCGTCGGCCGGCAGATCGGCGAGGTGCTCCGCCGCCACCAGGGGCTGAGCAAGAAGCAGGCACGCGCGCGTGCCGTGGAACTCCTCGGCCTCGTCGGCATCCCGGCACCGGCCCAGCGCGTCGACGAGTACCCGCACCAGCTCTCCGGCGGCATGCGCCAGCGCGTGATGATCGCCATCGCGGTCGCCTGCGACCCGACGGTCCTCATCGCCGACGAGCCGACCACCGCCCTCGACGTGACCGTCCAGGCCGGCATCCTCGACGTCCTGAAGTCGCTGCGCGAACGGCTCGGCACCGCGATCGTCCTCATCACCCACGACCTCGGCGTCGTCGCCGACATCGCCGACCGGGTCCTCGTCATGTACGCGGGCCGCCCCGTCGAACAGGCACCGGTGGACGAACTGTTCGCGGCGCCCCGGCACCCGTACACCCGCGGCCTGCTCTCCGCCGTCCTGCGCCCGGGCACCCCCAAGGAGCGGCTGCCCGAGATCCCCGGCCTCGTGCCGAGCCTCGACGCGCAGCCCGACGCCTGCACCTTCGCCCCGCGCTGCGCCCGCGCCGACGACACCTGCACCGGCGGCCGCCCCGGCTTCAAGGCCGTCAGCGCCGACGCGGGCGCCGACGCCGCCCACCACGCCGCCTGCTGGCACCCGCACACCCTCCAGGAGACCGCCTCATGAGCACCGCGCCCGTGCTGGAACTCACCGGCCTCGAACGCCACTTCGCGGGCGCCGGAGGCACCGTCCGCGCCGCCGACGGCGTCACCCTCACCGTCGGACGCGGCGAGGTCGTCGGCCTCGTCGGCGAGTCCGGCAGCGGCAAGTCGACCGTCGGCCGCTGCGCCGTCCGCCTCGACGACCCCACCGGCGGCACCGTCCGCATCAACGGCACCGACGTGACGACCCTGTCCCGGCGCGCCCTGCGCCCCCTGCGCAAGAACTTCCACCTGGTCTTCCAGGACCCGTCCTCCTCGCTCGACCCGCGGATGACCGTCGGCGAGATCGTCGCCGAACCGCTGCGCCTGCACGGCATCGCCAAGAACAAAGAGGCCGCCCACGCGCGCGTACGGGAACTTCTCGCCCAAGTAGGGCTGCGTCCCGAGCACGCCGACCGGCACCCGCACGAACTCTCCGGCGGCCAGCGCCAGCGCATCTCCATCGCCCGCGCCCTGTCCGTCGACCCCGACCTGCTGGTCGCCGACGAACCGACCTCCGCGCTCGACGTCTCCGTGCAGGCCTCCGTCCTCAACCTGCTCGCCGATCTCCAGCGCGACCGCGGCTTCGGCTGCCTGTTCATCACGCACGACCTGGCCGCCGTCGAGTACCTGGCCGACCGGATCGCCGTCATGTACCTGGGCCGGATCGTCGAACAGGCGCCCACGCGCGAGCTGTTCGCCGACCCCAAGCACCCGTACACGCAGGCCCTGCTGTCGGCCGCGCCGGTCCCGGACCCGGTCACCCAGCGCACCCGCGAACGCATCGTCCTCAGCGGCGAACTGCCCAGCCCGCTCGATCCGCCGCCCGGCTGCCGCTTCCACACCCGCTGCCCGCTCGCCGTCGACCGCTGCCGCAGCGAGGTCCCCGTCCTGCGCACCCTGACCGGCGGCCGCGAGGTCTCCTGTCACCTCGTCGCCGACGACGGCACCGCCCCGGACGCGGCCTCTCGTACGATCCCGAACACCCGCACCGCCACCCGCTAGGAGCCTTCTTGTTCACCACCCGGCCGACCCTCCAGGGCACCTTCGGCATGGTGTCCTCCACGCACTACCTCGCCTCCCAGTCCGCGATGGCGGTCCTGGAGGACGGCGGCAACGCCTACGACGCGGCCGTCGCCGCGGGCTTCGTGCTGCACGTCGTCGAGCCCCACCTGAACGGCCCGGCCGGCGAGGTGCCGATGATCGTCGCCCCGGCGGGCGGCGAGGTCCGCGTGCTGTGCGGCCAGGGCGTGGCCCCCGCCGGAGCCACCGTCGCGCACTACAAGGCGCTCGGCCTCGACCTGGTACCGGGCACCGGCCCGCTCGCCGCCGCCGTGCCCGGCGCCTTCGACGCCTGGATGCTGCTCCTGAAGGACCACGGCACCAAGACCCTCGCCGAGGTCCTGAAGTACGCCATCGGCTACGCCGAGGACGGCCACGCCCCTGTCGAGCGCGTCGGCCAGACCGTCGAGACGGTCCGCGAGCTGTTCGAGACCGAGTGGCCGTCGTCCGCCGAGGTCTACCTCGTCGACGGCGAGGCGCCCCGCCCCGGCGAGCTCCTGCGCAACCGGCAGCTCGCCGCCACCTGGAAGCGGCTGACGGCCGAGGCCGAGGCGGTCGGCTCCGACCGCGTCGCGCAGATCGAGGAGGCCCGCCGCGTCTGGCGCGAGGGCTTCATCGCCGAGGCCCTGGTCCGCCAGTCGCAGCGGCCCACCATGGACACCAGCGGCGAGCGCCACACCGGCACCCTCACCCTGGCCGACCTGGCCTCCTGGGAGGCGACCTACGAGGCCCCGGCCACATACGACTGGAACGGCTGGACCCTGTGCAAGGCGGGCGGCTGGAGCCAGGGACCCGCCTTCCTCCAGCAGCTCGCCCTGCTCCCGCCGGAACTGCCCGCCTACGGGTCGGCCGACTACGTCCACCTGCTCATAGAGGGCTGCAAGCTCGCCATGGCCGACCGCGAGGCCTGGTACGGCGACGCCGAGCAGGTCCCCGTGGACGCGCTCCTCTCGGACGAGTACAACGCCGCCCGCCGCACCCTGATCGACCCCGAGAAGGCCTCGCACGAGCTGCGCCCCGGCAGCCCCCTCGGCGCCGAGCCCCGGCTGAGCGCGCACGCCCACGCGGTCGCCTCCGGCGAGGCCGGCTTCGACGCGATGGGCGTCGCGGGCGCGGGCGCCGGCGAGCCCACCGTGGCCAAGGACGGCGGCACCCGCGGCGACACCTGCCACCTGGACGTCGTCGACCGCTGGGGCAACATGGTCGCCGCCACCCCCTCCGGCGGCTGGCTCCAGTCCAACCCGGTCGTGCCCGAACTGGGCTTCCCGCTCGGCACGCGCCTCCAGATGGCCTGGCTCGACGAGGGGCTGCCCAACTCGCTCACCCCCGGCCGCCGCCCCCGCACCACGCTCACCCCGTCCCTCGCCCTGAAGGACGGCGTCCCCGTCATGGCGTTCGGCACACCGGGCGGCGACCAGCAGGACCAGTGGCAGGTGCACTTCTTCCTGGCCGTGGCGCTGGGCGGCGAGGTCCGCGGCGGGCTCGACCTGCAAGGCGCCATCGACGCCCCGAACTGGCACAACGACTCCTTCCCCGGCTCCTTCTTCCCGCGTGGCATGCGCCCGGGGTCGGTGACCGTCGAGTCGCGGCTGGCCGAGGACGTCATCGCCGAGCTGCGCCGGCGCGGCCACGACGTGACCGTCGGCGACGCCTGGTCCGAGGGCCGCCTGTGCGCGGTCGCCCGCGACCCGCGCACCGGCGTCCTGTCCGCGGCGGCGAACCCGCGCGGGATGCAGGGATACGCCGTCGGCCGCTGACCGGCACCGACGTCCCGAGGGGTGGACCCGCCGATTTCACGGCTAGTCCACCCCTCGTTCACCTCCTCGGTACGCGTTGTCAGTGGGCCGTGTTCTCATGGAGACATGATCGAAACAACGACAGAAAGCATCGACGACTTTCTGACCAGCAAGGTCACCGACCAGCTCCTGACCGACGTGGAGCGGACCGTCCGCGCCGCGGCCGCCGCCGAGATCACCCCGCGCTTCCGGCAGCTCGCCTCGCACGAGATCGAGCAGAAGAGCGCCCCGCACGACCTCGTGACCGTCGCCGACAAGCGCGCCGAGGAATTCCTCACCCGGGAGCTGCCCGCCCTGCTCCCCGGCTCCGTCGTCGTCGGCGAGGAGGCCGTCGCCGCCGACCCCGCGCGGTACGAGGAGATCCGCGGCGCGGCGCCCGTCTGGATCGTCGACCCGGTCGACGGAACCCGCCAGTTCGTCCACGGCGACCCCGGCTTCTGCACCCTCGTCGCCCTCGCGCTCGACGGCGTCGTGCTCGCCTCCTGGACCTGGGCACCCGCGCTCGACGAGTTCGCGGTGGCCGTCCGCGGCCGGGGCGCACGGCTCAACGGGCGGGAGCTGCACGCCGGTTCACCCGACACCGGCCGGGACCTCCGGGTCGCCACCTCGCACCCCGACTACACCACCGACGCGCAGAAGCGGGCCCTGCTCGGCCTGCGCACCGACGGCATCGCCCCGCGCCCCTGCGGATCGGCCGGCCTGGAGTACCTGGCCGTCGCCCGCGGCACCCTCGACGCCCTCGCCTTCAGCTGGGAGCTGGCCTGGGACCACGCGGCCGGACTGCTCCTCGTCGAGGAGGCGGGCGGCGCCCACCTCACGCGCGACGGGCAGCCGTTCCGGATCACCGGGGGCAACGCGCTGCCGTTCACGGCGGCGCGGGACGCCCGGACCGCGGAGCGGATACGCGGGCTGCTGTCGGGCGGAGCCTGACCGGCGCGGCATACGCCGCACGCCACCCGCACCCGGCACTGTCGGCGCCCCGGCATATCCTGTCCGGGCAGTGGCCATCGGCTGACGAAGGAGTCCGAAGGTGCCGTCGATGCTCGACGCCGTCGTGGTGGGTGCGGGGCCCAACGGGCTGACCGCTGCCGTCGAACTGGCCAGGCGCGGATTCTCCGTCGCCCTGTTCGAGGCCAAGGACACCGTGGGCGGCGGCGCGCGCACCGAGGAGCTGACGCTGCCCGGCTTCCGCCACGACCCGTGCTCCGCCTCGCACCCCCTGGGCATCAACTCCCCGGCGTTCCGGGCGATGCCGCTGGAGCGGTACGGCCTGGAGTGGGTGCACGCCGCGCTGCCCATGGCGCACCCGTTCCCCGACGGGACCGCGGCCGTGCTGTCCCGTTCCGTCGCCGAGACCGCCGCCTCGTTCGGGCCGCGCGACGCGGGCGCGTACCGCCGTCTCGTCGAGCCGCTGCTGCCGCACTGGGACACCCTGGTCCGCGACTTCATGTCGCTGCCGCTCAGCGCGCTGCCGCGCGACCCGGTCACCCTCGCCCGCTTCGGCCTCGTCGGCCTCCAGCCGTCGACGTGGCTGACCCGCCGCTTCCGCGACGACCGGGCCGCCGCGCTCTTCGCGGGCCTGGTCGCCCACGTCATCGCCCCGCTCGGCGGCTTCGCGACCTCCGCCATCGGTCTCGTCTTCGCGCTCGCCGCCCACGCGCGCGGCTGGCCGCTCGCGCGGGGCGGCTCCCAGGCCATCTCCGACGCCCTCGCCGGGTACCTGAAGGACCTCGGCGGCGCGATCCACACCGACTACGAGGTGAAGCGGCTCGACGACCTGCCGCCCGCCCGCGCCTACATCTTCGACACCTCACCCACCGCCCTCGCCAGGATCGCGGGCCTGGGCCGCTACTACGACCGCTTCCGCTACGGCTCCAGCATCTTCAAGGTCGACTACGCGCTCGACGGCCCGGTGCCGTGGACCGCCGAGGAGGCCCGCACCGCCGGAACCGTCCAGGTCGGCCCGTACCGCCGCGACATCGCCAGGGCCCTGCACGCCGCGTCGCGCGAGGGCCGGGCGCCCGAGGCGCCGTTCCTGATCACCGTCCAGCCGACCGTCGTCGACCCGACGCGCGCCCCCGAGGGCAAGCACACGTTCTGGGCGTACGGGCATGTGCCCAACGGCTGGGACGGTGACCTGACCGACGCCGTCGAGCGCCAACTGGAGCGGTTCGCGCCCGGGTTCAGGGATCTGGTGCTCGCCCGCGCCACGGCGGGCCCGCCGCAGCTGGCCGAGCGCAACGCCAACTACGTGGGCGGCGACATCGCCAGCGGTGCCGCCAGCGGACTCCAGCTGCTGCTGCGGCCCAAGCTGTCGCTGTCCCCGTACACGACCCCCCACCCCGCCGTCTTCATCTGCTCGTCCGCGTCGCCGCCGGGCCCCGGCGTGCACGGCATGTCGGGGCACAACGCGGCCAAGGCCGTCTGGCGCAGGCTGCGGGCCGCATGAGCACCCCCGAGGGGCCCCGGCTCGTCCTCGTCCGGGGCGACATCACCGAGCAGGACGTGGACGCCGTGGTCAACGCCGCGAACTCGTCGCTGCTCGGCGGCGGGGGAGTCGACGGCGCCATCCACCGGCGCGGCGGGCCCGAGATCCTCGCCGAGTGCCGCAGGCTCCGCGCGTCCCACTACGGCAAGGGGCTGCCCGTCGGCCGGGCCGTCGCCACCACCGCCGGGCGGCTCCCCGCGCGGTACGTCATCCACACCGTCGGCCCGCGCTGGTCGGAGACCGAGGACCGCTCGGAGCTGCTCGCGTCCTGCTACCGGGAGTCGCTGAAGGTCGCCGAGCAGCTTCAGGTGCGGAGTGTGGCGTTTCCGGCGATCTCCACCGGGGTCTATCGGTGGCCGCTGGGGGACGGGGCGCGGATTGCTGTCGAGACCGTACGGGGGGCTCCGCCCGGGGGTGTGCGGGAGGTGCGGTTCGTGGTGTTCGACGAGGGGGCCCGGGCTGCTTTTGCGGAGTATCTGGGCTGACGGGGTCGAGGTGCGGGGGCGCCTTCGCGCCGTTGCGGGTTTCTGTTGTCGGCGGGTGCGGGTCTCGTCGTGGCCGGTCGCGCAGTTCCTCGCGCCCCTGGAGTGCCTGGCGGCACTCAGGGGGTCTGTTGTCGGGTGTCGCGCCGTCGTGGCCGGTCGCGCAGTTCCCCGCGCCCCTGACGGGGCGCTTCACGTCCATGTCGGATTTCCGCCAGCCAAGACCCTCACCATGGTCGATGCTTGAGACATGTCCACCGAACAGGCTCAGGCCGGCGCCATGCACACCGACTTCGAGCGGTGCGTGCGCGCCGTGCAGGCCAAGGACACCCGGTTCGACGGGGTGTTCTTCACCGCCGTCAAGACCACCCGCATCTACTGCCGGCCCGGCTGCCCGGTCGTGCCGCCCAAGCCCCGGAACATGGAGTTCTACGCCAGCGCCGCCGCCTGCCAGCAGGCCGGATTCCGGGCCTGCAAGCGGTGCAGGCCCGACACCAGTCCGGGCTCCCCGGAGTGGAACCGGCGCGCCGACCTCACCGCCCGCGCGATGCGGCTCATCGGCGACGGCGTCGTCGACCGGGACGGCGTGCCGGGGCTCGCCCGGCTGCTCGGGTACAGCGAGCGGCAGATCGAGCGCCAGCTCCTCGCCGAGCTGGGCGCGGGCCCGCTCGCCCTCGCCCGCGCCCAGCGCGCCCAGACCGCGCGGCTGCTCGTCGAGACGACCGGCATGCCCATGGCGGACATCGCGTTCGCCGCCGGATTCTCGTCCGTCCGCGCGTTCAACGACACCGTCCGCGAGGTCTACGCCCTCACCCCGAGCGAACTGCGTACCCGCGCCCCGCACGGCCGGACGAGCACCCCCGGCGCGCTCACCCTGAGACTGCCGTTCCGCACACCCCTCAACCCCGACAACCTCTTCGGCCACCTCGCCGCGACCGGCGTGCCGGGCGTCGAGGAGTGGCGCGACGGCGCCTACCGCCGCACCCTCCGGCTGCCGTACGGGCACGGCATCGTGAGCCTCACCCCGGGCCCCGACCACATCGGCTGCCGGCTCGTCCTCACCGACCAGCGCGACCTCACCGTCGCGATCAGCCGCTGCCGCCGCATGCTGGACCTCGACGCCGATCCGGTCGCCGTCGACGACCGGCTGCGCACCGATCCGCTGCTCGCGCCCCTCGTCGACAAGGCGCCGGGCCGCCGGGTGCCGCGCACCGTCGACGAGGCCGAGTTCGCGGTGCGGGCCGTGCTCGGGCAGCAGGTCTCCACGGCCGCCGCCCGCACCCACGCCGCACGGCTCGTCCTCGCCCACGGCGACCCGGTCGAGGACCCGGAGGGCGGGCTCACCCACCTCTTCCCGTCGCCGGACGCCCTCGCCTCGCTCGACCCCGAGTCCCTCGCGCTGCCGCGCAGCCGACGCACCACGCTCCTCACGCTCGTACGGCAACTCGCCGACGGCGAGCTGACGTTGGGCCCCGAATCCGACTGGGACGAGGCGCGCGCCCGGCTCGCGGAGCTGCCCGGCTTCGGACCCTGGACCGTCGAGGCCATCGCGATGCGCGCCCTCGGCGACCCCGACGCCTTCCTGCCCACCGATCTCGGAATGCGGCGCGCCGCACAGCAGTTGGGTCTGCCGCACACCCCGGTGGCGCTCACCGCACGGGCCGCCGCGTGGCGCCCCTGGCGGGCGTACGCGACCCAGTACCTGTGGGCCACCGACGACCACCCGATCAACTTCCTCCCCGCGTAAGGGATGCACACCATGTCCGTCCGGAAGCAGCACACCGTCATCGACAGCCCCTACGGGCCGCTCACCCTCGTCGCCGACGACGGCACCCTCTGCGGCCTCTACATGACCGACCAGCGCCACCGCCCCGCCGAGGAGACCTTCGGTGTCCGCGACGAGCGGCCCTTCGGCGTCGTCGTCGACCAGCTGAACGCCTACTTCCAGGGCGAGTTGACCAGCTTCGACCTGCCGCTCGCCCTGGCCGGCACACCGTTCCAGCGGTCCGTCTGGGAACAGCTCCAGCGGATCCCGTACGGCGAGACCCGCACCTACGGCGAACTCGCCGAAGCCCTCGGCAAGCCCAACGCCTCCCGCGCCGTCGGCCTCGCCAACGGCAAGAACCCGGTCGGCGTCATCGTCCCCTGCCACCGCGTCATCGGCGCGAACGGCGACCTGACCGGCTACGGCGGCGGCCTCGACCGCAAGCGCCGCCTGCTCGACTTCGAGCGGGGCGCCGCACTGTTCTAGGCTGCCCCGCGTGATGACGGCCGACGACGTGAGATCCGTGCTGGAACTGCTGCGGGAGGCGGGTGCCGAGGTCTGGATCGGCGGCGGGTGGGGCATCGACGCCCTCGTCGGCGAGCAGACCCGGGACCACCACGACCTCGACCTGATGCACCGCCGGGAGCAGGAGCCCGCCGTGGTCGCGGCGCTCGCCGCGGCCGGGTTCCGGGAGAGCCTGAGCCGGCGACCCGTCCGGTTCGTCGTCACGGCCCCCGACGGCCGCGAGATCGATCTGCACCCGCTGGTCTTCGCGGACGACGGCTCGGCGGTCCAGGCGTCCCCCGAACCCGGCCGCCCCTTCCGCTACCCGGCCGCGGCCTTCACGACGGGCGCCGTCGCCGGAACCACCGTCCCGTGCCTCTCGGCCGAGCAGCAGGTCTCCTTCCACCAGGGCTACGAGCCGAGGGAGCGCGACCTGCACGACATGGCGCAGCTACGCCGCGTCTTCGGGATCGCCACGCACTTCTGACAGCAGCCGCGGGAGCGCCGTCCCGATCGGCTCCCGTACGACCTCGTCGGCCACGTCGTCGTACGGGGTCGGCTCGGCGTTCACCACGACCAGGCGGGCGCCGTGCTCGGCCGCGAGCCCCGCGAGGCCCGCCGCGGGATGCACCTGGAGCGACGAGCCGACCGCGAAGAACACCTCGCACGCCTCGGTGACCGCGACCGCCTCGGCGAGCACGACCGGGTTCAGGTTCTCGCCGAACATGACGGTCGTCGATTTGAGGACGGAACCGCAGACCACGCATCCCGGGTCGGCCTCGCCCGCCTCGACCCGTGCGATCGCCGCCTCCATCGGGCCGCGCTCCCCGCACCCCGTGCACACGAACTCCCGCGCCGAACCGTGCAGCTCAAGCACCTTGCGGGCGGGCATCCCCGCGCGCTGGTGCAGCCCGTCGACGTTCTGCGTGATGACCCGGACGGGGGCGCCGGAGCGTTCCAGGTCCGTGATCGCGCGGTGCGCGGCGTTCGGCTCGGCGGCGAGGGTGCCGCTGCGGCGCCGTACCTGCCAGGCGCGGCGCCGGATCTCCGGGTCGTTCATGTAGTACTCGTACGTGACGAGTTTCTCGGCGTCGGGATCCTTGCGCCACACCCCGTTCGGCCCCCGGTAGTCGGGGATCCCGGAATCGGTGCTGATCCCGGCGCCGGTGAGGATCGCGACGAGCGGCGTGGACGTGGTCATGACGCCGAGGGTAGGTCAGTCGGTCGCCTCCGCGTCGACCGGCTTCGGGATCAGCGTCGAGACGAGCAGGGCCGCCACGATGAGGACCAGGCCGGCGATCACGCCCGCGCTGTAGCCGCCGATCGACGTACCGCCCGAGGGGGCGACCGCGTCCATGGCCGCGTACAGGACGACGAAGCTGAGGCCCGCGCCCAGGTTGAAGCAGCCCGCGTTCAGGCCCGGCAGGAAGCCCGGGTTCTCCTTCGGGGAGAGCACGATGCCGAAGCCGTTCAGCATGATGTTGACCGTGCCCGCGTAGGTGACGCCCAGCAGGATCGAGACGGTCAGCAGCAGCCCCGACGAGTCCGTCCGCAGGGTCACGAGGGCGAGGACGGTGGCGGCGGCCGTGGCGATCAGGCCGACGCGCAGGATGCGGCCGTAGCCGTACGTCGCCGCGAGGCGTCCGGAGACCGGGCCCATGGCGAGGCCCGCGAGCGCGTACGGGGTGAGCGTCCACCAGGTGGCGCCCTCGGCGCCCAGGCCGAGGCCGACCGAGGTGTCCTGCGCGAAGCCCGGCAGCAGCCCGTTCATGATCGCGAAGACGCCGGTCATGGTGAGCATCGTCGACAGGAGCAGCGACCAGGTGGCGCGGCGCTTGAGCAGACGCGTGGTGACCAGGGGGTGCTTGGCGCGGGTCTCCATCCGCCAGAACGCCCAGAAGGCGAGGGCGGCGAGGACGAGCAGGCCGACGGCGAGCGGCCAGTCGGCGTTCCCCAGCTTGCCCGCCTCGTTGAACGAGATCAGCAGGGCGCCGACCGAGACGACGAGGAGCGCGACGCCCGGCCAGTCCATCGGCGGCCGCAGCTCGGCGCGCGACTCGGGCGCGAAGAAGCGCACGAGCAGGGCCGCGACGAGCGCGAAGCCGGTCATGACCCAGAAGATCGACGCGTATCCGGCGTGCTCGGCGAGCGAGCCGCCCGCGAAGGAGTCGACGCCCGCGATGCCGCCGTTGACGGCCGTGACGATGCCCATGAGGGTGCCGTACTTCTTCGGGTCGGGGACCTCGACGCGCAGCATGATCAGCGCGAGCGGGATGGTCGGACCCGAGGCGCCCTGGACGACGCGGCCGACGGCGAGCATGCCGACGGACCCGGCGAGCGCCGAGACGACGCAGCCGACGGCCATCAGGACCATCATCGCGGTGAGCACCTTGCGGCGGCCGATCAGGTCGCCCAGGCGCGGCAGGAACAGCGAGAACAGGGCGGCGGCCGTGAAGAAGGCCGTCTGGGTGACGCCGACCGCCGACGCGGTGGTGTTCAGCTCGTTCGCCATGGTCGCCAGCGCGGGGCTGAGCATCGAGGCGTTCAGCTGGAAGGCGAAGCTGGCCGCGAGCAGGGCGACCATGAGCGCGCCGATCCGGACCGGGCGCCCCGCGCGGGAGTCGCCGGCCGGGGTGTGGGGGGAGGCGGCGGCGTTCATGCGACGGGCTCTCCGATGCGGACGAGGGCGTCCACGACGAGATCCCAGAACCGGCCGTGGTCCAGCTCCACCGCGACCTGGGTGTGGCAGTCGGCGGGCGCGGGGGAGCGCAGGTCGGTGACGGTCATGCCGAGGGTGAGCGCGCCGCGCAGCTCGATGTCGACGGGCGCCTTCCGTACGGTCATGACGCCCGGGTCGATGACGTACGCGACCGCGCACGGGTCGTGCACCGGCGGGTGCTCGAAGCCCTGGTTCTCGCGGTAGGCCTCGCGGAAGAAGTCGAGCAGTTCGAGGACGAACGCGGCGGGCTTCGTGCCGACCGCCCGGATCCGCTCCTCGACGGCCGGGGTCGCGAGGGCCTGGTGGGTGAGGTCGAGGCCGACCATGGTCAGCGGCCACTTCTCGTTGAAGACGATGTGCGCGGCCTCGGGGTCGATCACGATGTTGAACTCGGCGACCGGGCTCCA